>NZ_CDSBIE010000005.1:0-220891 GCF_977113345.1 Adlercreutzia sp. CNCM I-6216 | reverse complement strand
ATCTGATGAACAACTCCACAGCCTTCAGCTTCTCTTCTCTCGAGTACATCTCCACCTCCAAATCGTGATGATTCGGGACAGGTTTTCGTCAGCATCCCCTTTTCCGAAAACAAATAAGCACATTTTCCAAGTCAAGTGTTCCAAAAAAGCACAATTTCCAAGTAATGGGCGAAAATGTTCGCGCGCAACAGGAAGGGCGCCCCTGATGAGGCGCCCTTCTGCGAGTTAGTAGGTTACGCGGTTAGGCCGCGCGCAAGTTTTTCCTGCTTGGGGCCTAGTACATTCCGCCGCCGCCCTGCATGCCGGCAGCCAGAGCGCTCAGATCGGGACCCTCCTTGGGGATCTCGTTGATGGTGGCCTCGGTGATGAGGATGAGAGCCGCCACGGAGGCCGCGGACTGCAGCGCCGTGCGAGTCACCTTCACCGGGTCGTTCACACCCATCTCGATCATGTTGCCGTACTCGCCGTTGGCGCAGTTCAAGCCCTCGCCCTTCGGCAGGCTCTTGACCTTCTCCACCACGACGGAGCCCTCGAAACCGGCGTTCTGGGCGATGGCGCGCATCGGAGCCTCGATGGCCTTGCGGATGATGTCGATGCCGACTTCCTCGTCCTTGTCGTCGGCCTTGACGGCGTCCAGGGCGCCGATGGCGTCCACGAGCGCCACGCCGCCGCCGGCGACGATGCCCTCTTCCACGGCCGCGCGAGTCGCCTGCAGGGCGTCCTCGATGCGGGACTTCTTCTCCTTCAGCTCGGACTCGGTGGCAGCACCCACCTTCAGCACGGCCACGCCGCCGGAGAGCTTCGCCAGACGCTCTTGGGCCTTCTCGCGGTCGAAGTCGGAATCGACGCGCTCGAGCTCGGCACGGATGATCTGGATGCGGTTCTCAATGTCTTCCTTCTTGCCCGCGCCGTCCACGATAAGGGCGGTGTCCTTGGTGACCTTCACGGTCTTGGCGGTACCGAGCATCTCCATCGTGGCGTCGGCCATGGTCATGCCAAAGTCCTTGTCGATGACCTGGGCGCCGGTGACCACGGCGATGTCCTCGAGGATGCGCTTGCGGCGGTCGCCGAAGCCGGGAGCCTTGATGGCCACGACGTTCAGGGTGCCGCGCAGACGGTTCAGCAGGATGGTGGACAGGGCCTCGCCCTCGACGTCCTCAGCCACGATGAACAGCGGGCGCTGGGCGCGCATGACTTCCTCCAGCAGCGGAACCATGTCCTGGATGGAGTTGATCTTCATGTCGGTCAGCAGGATGAAGGGGTCCTTCAGCACCGCTTCCATCTTCTCCATGTCGGTGGCCATGTAGGGGGAGATATAGCCGCGCTCGTACTGCATGCCCTCGACGATGTCCATGTCGATGCCGAAGATGGTCTGGGACTCCTCCACGGAGATGGCGCCGTCGTTGCCCACGGCGTCCATGGCCTCGGCGATCTTGTCTCCGATGGCGGCGTCGCCGGCGGAGATGCGGCCGACGTTGGCGATCTGCTCCTTGGTGGACACCGGGGTGGCGTCGGCCTTGATGGCGGCCACGATGGCGTCGGTGGCCTTCTCGATGCCGCGGCGAATGCCCAGCGCGTCGGCGCCGGCGGTCACGTTCTTCAGGCCCTCGGAGACGATGACGTCGGCGAGGAGGGTGGCGGTGGTGGTGCCGTCGCCGGCCACGTCGTTGGTCTTCACGGCCACCTCGCGCACCAGCTGGGCGCCCATGTTCTCGACCGGGTTCTCCAGCTCGACTTCCTTGGCGACGGTCACGCCATCGTTGGTGATGAGCGGGGCGCCGTAGGACTTCTCCAGAGCCACGTAGCGGCCCTTGGGGCCGAGCGTCACCTTGACGGCATCGGCCAGCTTGGAGACGCCCGCGGCCAAGCCGGAGCGGGCATCGGTATCGAACTTGATTTCCTTAGCCATAAGTTCGCGTTCCTTTCAGTGGATCTATCTTCTCGGTTTATCTTCCCAGTTATTCAACTACGGCGTAAATGTCGTCGGCGCGCAGAATCAGCACGTTCTCGCCGTCCAGCGTCACCTCGGTACCGCCGAACTTGCCGTAGATGACCTTGTCGCCGACCTTAACAGGCATAGGAAGCAGCTTGCCGTCCTTGTCCATCTTGCCCTCGCCCACGGCGATGATGGTACCGGTCTGGGGCTTCTCCTTGGCATCGGAGGCCAGGAACAGGCCGGACGCGGTGGTAACCTCGGCCTCGTCCTGCTTCAGGATGACGCGGTCGCCCAGAGGCTTCAAATTCATAGCTTGCCGTCCTTTCAATGGTTGTTGTAGCGCCTTCGCGCAACTTCCAATTTAACCACTCGGTTAGGTTAAGTGCTAGCACTCGGTAGCAACGAGTGCTAAACAGTTACGCATCATAACAGCTACGGGAAGGAATGCAAGAGGGGACGGAGAAAAACTTGAGTTTTTCTCACTCAAGTTTCCTGTGATTATAATCTTGATCAGGGATTACTTTTCAAGTTGGAATTTGTGCAGGTGAACAGTCTCCCTAGGGGGCAGGCGTCACCAAACCCGTCTCGTAGGCAAAGACGACGAGCTGGGCGCGGTCGTGAGCATCAGTCTTAGCCATGACGCGGGCCAGATGCGTCTTCACCGTGGCCGGCGAGATGAACAGCTCTTCGGCGATCTCGTCGTTGGAAAGGCCCCGGGCCACCAGCACGAGAATCTCGCGCTCACGGTCGGTGAGGCTCGTCAGCGCGGCGCGGCGAGTCTCGGCCACATCGGCGGCGCCCCAGCCGCCCCGCGGGCGCGCGGCCACGAAGGTCTCCACCAGCCGGCGCATCACCGAGGGCTGGATGAGCGCGTCGCCTCGGGCCACGACGCGGATGGCCGCCACGATCTCGTCGGGGTCGGCGTCCTTCAGCAAAAAGCCGCTCGCCCCGGCGCCCAGAGCATCGTAAACGTACTCGTCCACGTCGAAGGTGGTGAGCACGAGCACCCGGGTTTTTGCGAGCAGCGGGTTGCCCGTAATGGCGCGGGTGGCCTCGATGCCGTTCATTTCAGGCATGCGGATGTCCATGAGTACCACGTCGGGCCGAAGGCGCTGCGCCTCCTGTACCGCATCGGCCCCGTTTCGGGCCTCGCCGACGATCTCGATGCCCTCGTAGGTGCCGAGAATGGCCTTGAAGCCGCCGCGCACGAGATCCTGGTCGTCCACGACGAGCACGCGGATGGGATCGGCCTCACTCATGGGTCTCCTCCTTCTGGCTGAGGGGAACGCTCACGGCAATGCGCACGCCGCCGAGCGGACTTGGGAACGCGGAGAACGTGCCCTGTAGAAGCCGCGCGCGCTCGCGCATGCCGAGCAGGCCGTGGTGACCGGCCGCGGCGGCCGGGGCAGCGAGCCCTCGCCCGTCGTCGTCGACGATAAGCTCGGCGAAGCCCTCCCGTTTCGTGGACAGTGCCAGCGTCGCACGGCGCGCCCCGGCGTGGCGCACGATATTCGTGGCCGCCTCACGCGCGATGCCGAAGAGGGCCACGTCGATGAACGCCGGCACGCAGGCGCGGTCGTAGGCGGTCTCGTCCAGCGTGACCTCGATATCGGCACCTTCCAAATAGGACACCAAATCGCCCATGCGATCGGTGCCCTGGGTGGGCGTCGTCTCGGCCGGCCCCTCCCCCGCGCGCAGCACGCCGATCATGGCGCGGATTTCCTCCAGAGCGCCCTTGGCGGTGCGACGCACCTCGGCGATGGCCTCCTTGGCGGCGGCGGGATCGCGATCGACCAGGCGCTCGGCGGCCGCGGCCTGGATACTCACAGCCGACAGCGAATGGGCCGTGATGTCGTGCACCTCCCGGGCGATGGAGACGCGCTCGGCCTCCACCCGGCGGCGCGCCTCGGCGTCGCGGCCGCGCTCGGCGGCAATCGCGCGCTCCTCGATGGCGCGGGTGCGCTCCTGGTGCTCGTGCAGGGCGTAGCCGGCGAAGGCGGCGGCCAGGGCCAGGGCCATGTTCTGGAACACGGTGAGCTGCGTCAAGATGCGCGACTGCTCCGGGGGCGCCGGTGCGAACAGCAGCACCAGGCACATGACCGCGCACGCGATGGCCGCCTCGGCCCGCGAGCGCGCAGACGCCAGCGTGAACAGCGCAATGAGGGGGCCCGCCACGGACAGGGCGATGCCGTTCAGCTCCGCTTGAAGCAGACCCCAGCTGACCAGGCACCACACGAACACGGCCCAGGGGCACTTGCGCCGCAGCACGAGCGGCAGCGTGGTGAGCGCGATGGCCAGAAGCGAGAGGCCCGAGGGCACCATAGCCTGGATGCCCATGAGCCGGCGCATGAACTCGTCGGGGATGAGCAGGTTAACGGCCACGGTGAGCTGCAGGCAGCAGAACCCGAAGGCCCCCGCCGCGATGACGGCGTCGATGAGCCAGTCGGTGGCCGTAAACTTCGGGGTATTTCGAAAGATCTTATCCATGACCGCTATGGTAAACGACCGGACGCCCACGCGCCATACACCGCGGGGTGTATGAAACGAGCCTGTTGAACAACGCCGACCCCAGACGGGGCTCGTTCGCCAGCAGGACGCGGGATCGCCAGCGGGACGCAGCTTCACTAACGAGACGCGGGATCGCCGTAGAACGGCGCGTCAGGGTACGGAGGCTCCAACGCACGCTTGAAGGCGTTGGCGTCGGTACGGGCGATGACGTAATCCACCAAATCGCGGCTCAGGCCGCTCTCGGCGACGATAGCCGCCGCATCCTTCCCCTCTTCCACATAGGCGACGAGAATTCGATCCAGCGTGGCGTAATCGACGCCGAGGGACTTCTCGTCCTCCTGATCGGGCGCGAGTTCCGCGCTCGGCGGCTTCACGAACACGTTCACGGGAATGGGGCCAGTACCGCCCTCTTCCACGGCCCGGCGGTTGCGCCAGCGCGCCATGGCGAAGACGTCGGTCTTGTACACGCCGCCCAAAGGCGCGAAGGCCCCGGCCGTGTCGCCGTAAAGAGTGGAGTAGCCCATGGCCGCCTCGGACTTGTTGCCCGTGTTCAGCATGAGCCAGCCGTGGGCGTTCGAGAGCGCCATGAGGCACACCATACGGCAGCGGGCCTGGGTATTCTCCGCGGCAAGCCCGGTGAGCGCCCCGCCGCAAGCGCGGGCGAGCACCGCCTCGAAGGCCTCGAAGGGCTCGCAGATGGGCACCGTGATGTTGGAGATGCCGAGGGCTAAGGCCAGCGCCTCGGCGTCGTCGATGGACGACTCGCTGGAATAGGGGCCGGGCAGCATGACCCCGTGCACATGGTCGGCCCCCAACGCATCGGCGGCCATGACGGCGACGAGCGTGGAATCCATGCCGCCGGACAGCCCGATGACCACATCGGTGAAGCCGGCGCTGCGCACGAAGGCGCCCAAAGCGTCGGTGCAGGCCTCGTACATCTGCTGGGGGTTCATAGACGTCCTTTCTATAGCAAAAGCGCTGCCACGAGTATGGCAGCGCTTTGTTTCGGGTCGGTTGCCGACGTGCATCGTTCCGGTGGCGCCCGCAGCCGTCACTCTTCCGGCAGATCCACCTCGATGGAGTCGATCTGCAGCTCGCGCCCGGCCAGAAGCTCCGTCGCGAACGAGTCGCAGACGGGGCAGAAGCGGTTGTAGAGGTCGTGCTCGAACTCGTGGCCGCATTCCAAGCAGACGCTGCGCGGGCGGATCATCGTCAGATCCAGCGTGGCGCCCTGGGTGAACGGGTCGGCCTCGGCCAGGGCCTCGAAGGCGAACACGAGGGCGTCCTCCACCGCCTCCGTGGCCTCGCCGATGGAGACCCTCACGCCCAGAAGCCGCGTCGCGCCGGCCTCGCGGGCCGCCTCCACGGCGGCGTCCATGACGCCGGTCATCAGTCCCAGCTCGTGCACTTACTCGTCCTCTTCCGCCGCCAAGCGCTCGTTCTGGCGCTTGATGCGACGGCCCAGCACCACGCGCGCGATAAGCAGGCTGCCCTCGTAAAGCGCGATCATGGCGGCGAACATGAGCAGCATAGTGACCGGCGAGGCATCCGGGGTCGCCATGGCGCTAACCACCATGAGCACGACGTAGACGACCCGCCAACTCCCCCGCAATTTCTTATAGGGGACCACATCGAAAATAACGAGGTAGAAAATGACCAACGGCAGCTCGAAGGCAAAGCCGAAAGCCAATTCGAACTTGATAATGGTGTCAATGTAGGAGGACATGCGGGGAAGCGCATCGCCGAGGCCCATGGCCTGATCGGTCAGCCACTGGAAGGCGGGGTTCAGGATAATCAGATAGCAGAACACCGTTCCGAAAATGAACAAGACCACCGCCGCGGCGAACGTGGGCATGAACCACTTCCGCTCATTGGGTTTAAGCGCCGGCAGGAAGAACGCAAGTATCTGCCACAGGATAACGGGGGCAGTGGCAACGATGGACACCCAGATAGATATCTTGAATCGCGTCGAGAAAGCCTCGAAGGGATCGATGGCGATCGTCTGGACGAAGCCATTGGCATCCGTGGGAAGAAACTCCGCAATGGGCATCAGCAGGAACTGGCCGATGGTGGGGGTGGCCATGTAGAACACGACCACGGCCACGGCGAGGCAGGCGACGATGCGCACGAGGCGCATGCGCAGCTCGCCGAGGTGGTCGAATAGCGGCATGCGTGCCGGTCCGATAGGCATCGTTACGCCTCCTTCTTCTCGTCGGCAGCGGCGGGGGCAGCCGCATCGGCGGCCTCGGTCACGGCCTTGGCCTCCTCGGCGGCCTTCTTGGCCTCCGCCTCGGCCTTCCGCTTGGCGGCCGCTTCCTCGCGCTTCTTGGCCGCCTCGGCCTTCCGCTTCTCGGCAGCGGCCTTGCGCTCCTCTTCTTCCTTCTTCTTCAGCTCCGCCTCCTCGGCGGCCTTGCGCTCGGCGCGCTCGCGGTCGTAGCGAGCCTTGCGCTCGGCGAAGCTCTCGGGCTTCGCCGGGGCGGCATCGGCCTTATCGGCTGCATTCCCCCCGTCGACCTGCTCGGCTTTGGCGGCAGCGGCCGCGGCGGCGCCGGCAGCGGCGGTGGACGTGCTCTTCTTGGTAGCCTCGCTCGCCTTCTTCGACACAGCGCTCGCGGCCTTCTTGGCACTGTCGGCGCCCTTCTTGGCCTTGGCCGCCGCCTCGTCCAGGGCGTCGAGCGGATTCTTGAAGGGATCCTCGGCGTCCTTGTCGAACACCATCTCCCCCTTCAGCACCCCGCTCATCTCCTCTTGGGCGTTGCGGAACTTCGCGATAGCCTTGCCGAGGGTCTTCGCCATGGCCGGCAGCTTATCGGGCCCGAAGATGAGGAACCCGAACAGCAGAATGAGGAAAAGCTCGAATCCGCCGATTCCAAACACGACTGATATCCTTTCAACAGCTCTACAGCGAGAGCACGGTCAACGCCATAGTGGGAATGCCCAGGGCGAGCACGAGGATGACGCACACGACCACGGTGAAGATCTTCTTGGTGCGCGCCTTGGCCTCGGCGGCCTCCTTGGCGCGGCGCTCGCGCTCCTCGGCCTGCTTGATGCGCTCGGCCTGCTGCTTGCGCGTGGGATTCTTCGCGCCGGTCTTGTTCTTCTTACTCGACATCGCGGGTACTCCTCAGGTTCCCAACATTAGGTATACGCAAATATGGCATTATCGCAGAAGCGGGCGCGCCGCGCCAGCGAAAATGCCTGCCGCGGCGCGCCCTCCACGAATTCACAACTGCACCGAGCGCTCCGCTCAGCGATTGCGCCCGCTAGGCCTCGGGGCGCAGCTTGGAGCGGATCTCAATGACCCGCGCGATGCTCTTCGCCACTTCCACCTTCACGTGCCAGCGGTTCTTCTCGTACAGAACGTTGCCGTCGACCATGGTCATGAGCACGTCGGCCGTGGTGCAGGTGTTCACCACGGCGGCCACCGGATCGGTCGTGAAGGACTGATGCGAGCTGGACAGATCCACGGCGATCATGTCGGCACATTTGCCGATCTCCAGCGACCCCACCTTATCAGCAATGCCGAGTGCCCGCGCGCCGCCGAGCGTGGCCACCTCGAGCATCGTATGGGAGTCGAGGAAGCGCCCGGGGTTCACGGCGCGCTGCAGCAGCATGCCCAGGCGCATCTCCGAGAGCATGTCGGTGGATTCCGTCGCCGCCGGCGAGTCGGTGCCGAGGCCCACGCGCAGGCCGGCGCGGATGTACTCATCCAGCGGCGCGACGCCCATGCCCAGCTGGGCCGAGGCGCGCGGGCACACGCAAACGGCCACGTCATGGGAGCGCAGCTTCTTCAGATCCTCGTCGTCCACGTAGACCGCGCCGACGATCATGACGTTGTCGGCGTCGAAGGCGTTCCAGTTGAGCGCGTAGCGCACCGGGCTCACGCCGGTAGGCAACCAGGGCGGGATCTCCACATAGCCGCGCTTCACATCGCCGCCGTGCACTTGGAAGGGCGACGAGCCGTAGCGCACGAAATCGGACTCCTCACGGCTGCCGGCGAGCCACAGGGCCACGGGCAGATCCTCCTTCTGGGCGAATTTCGAGATAGCGGAAAGCATGGCCGGGTGGTTGGTAAACAGGGGCGCCGCGGCAATGCCGATGGTAACGCGGTCGGAGTCGACCTCCTCGCGCCAGTGCAAGATGTCCTTCTGGGCGAACTGCATGGCCGCGTCGATGCGGTTCTTGTCCATGGCGCCCACCTGGCGGTAGATCACCGAGCGCAGGCCGAGCTTGTTCACGGCCGTGCAGGAGGCGCCGGTCAGCGTGATGTCGGCCACCGTGGTGATGCCGCTGGAGAGAGCGTCCAGGCCGCCCAGAATAGCGGAGTCGAACCAGTCGGAAGCTTCCATGCGCCCGCTTTTCTGGGCCACTTCCGCGAGCCACTGCACATAGGGCGCGTCGTTCACCACGCCGCGCAGCACCGACTGCTCGAGGCGGGTGTGCAGGTCAACCAGGCCGGGCATGATGGCGGCCAGACCCTGGTCGACGACCTCTTCCTCGGGGTAGCGCAGGCGCAATTGCTCGGCCTTCCCGATGTCGCGAATGACGCCGTCGCGCACGAGGACCGCGCCATCGATGATGGGCTCGGAAGAAACCGGCAGGATATACTGGGCACACAGAAGCATGGTACCTCCCAATTCATGAGGGGCGTGTTCAATTAGCCACCCATGATAGCACGGCGCCGCGCCGCCTAGGGATATGCGCCCTCGATTTGCGGGCGAGTGCCCTATACTGGGGCCAAACGACGATACGAAGGGCGCGATCTTGCGGGATCGGCGCGCCGCACGAGGGAGTTTTACGCCTATGACCATCGACACCGCCACCGGGCTCGAGGCCCCGGCCGAGCTTTCCAGCGAGCGCGTGCGCGACATCTTCTCGCATATCGCCCGGAAATACGAGCGGTTCAACGCCCTCTCCAGCTTCGGCGCCTACAAGCTGTGGCTCGCGGGCATGATGCGCCAGGCCCCCATCGATGAGAGCCACGACGTGCTGGACATCGCGGGGGGCACCGGAGACGTCACCTTCACCGTGGCCCGCACCAAGCACCCGAGCCATATCCAGTGCACCGATTTGGTACCCGAGATGCTGGACGTGGCGCGCATGCACATCGATGAGGGGGACGGCGCCGGCGTGCCCATCGATTTCGAGGTCGTGGACGCCCAGGACATCCCCTACGCGGACGCCTCCTACGACGTCATCACCATGGCCTACGGCATCCGTAACATGCCCGACCGGCCGCGGGCCCTCTCCGAGATGTTCCGCGTCTTGCGCCCGGGCGGCTCGCTCGTGTGCCTGGAGTTCTCCACGCCGCCCAACGGCGCGTGGCGGGCGCTGTACCACTTCTACCTGCGCCACCTCATCCCGTTTTGGGGCGGCCTGGTCACCGGCGACAAGGACGGCTTCGTGTACCTGGCGAAGTCCATCCGCGCCTTCCCCGACCAGGAGGGCCTGGCCGACATGATGCGCGAGGCCGGCTTCACCGACGTGACCTGGAAGAACTACACCGGCGGCATCGCCGCCGTCCACGTAGCGCGAAAACCGGAGTAGCTTCGCGAGCACGAGGCGTTCTGACCATCAGGCGCGAGGCAGTCTGCTGATGGACCGCTCGGAAAGGGAGGGGCATGTTCGGGTTTGTGGTGGCTGATGCCGAGGCGCTTTCCGACGAGGAGAAGGAACGCTACCGCTCGCTGTATTGCGGGCTGTGCTTCGCGCTGCGCGACCGCTACGGGCAGCTGTCGCGGGCGTGCCTCACCTACGATCTCACCTTCTTCGTGCTGCTGGCGAACTCGCTGCACGAGCCGGCCGAGGTGTGCGGTGCCAGCCACTGCGTGATGCACCCGGCGCCGGCCGCCGCGCGTTCCTGGTCGCGCTCGCCGTGGACCGACTACGCGGCCGACCTTTCCGTGGCCCTCGCCTACCACAAGGTGCTCGACGACGTGGCCGACGACGGCAGCGCGAAAGCACGGGCGGCCGCACGGCTGCTCGCCGGTGCCTACGAGCGGGCGCGGGCCCGTATTCCCGACCAGTGTGCCGAGATCGAGCGGGCCATGGCGGCCATTCGCGCCATCGAGCAGGAAGGCGCCGAAGCCGACCCCGATGCGGCGGCGCGGGAGTTCGGTATCCTCCTCGGCCGCCTGTTCGCCCACAACCAGGGCTTCTGGACCGAGGGCATGGAAGCGCTCGGCTGCGCGCTCGGGCGCCTCATCTACCTGACGGACGCCGCCGTGGACTTCGCTGCCGATGCGCAGTCGGGCAGCTACAACCCCTTCGTGACGCTCGGAGCCACCCCTGAGACCATGCGCACCACGCTGGCCCTGGCCGCCGCCGACACCGCCGAGGCCTACGAGCGCCTGCCCCTCGTGCAGGACGCCCATCTCATGGACGCTATCTTGTACTCGGGCGTGTGGGCGCAGTTCAATCGGACGTACACGCCCTAAAGCCGCCCGGCTGGCGCTTCCAAACCCCTTCCTCATCTGTCACAATGGGCACGGCGCGACTGAGGAAGCGCTGCATTCCACCCACACCGATCGTTTCGAAGGCAACCCATGCGCATTCTCCTGATCGAAGACGAACCCGAGCTTCTGCACGATCTCGCCCGAGGGCTGGCCTTGAAAGGCTACGCTGTGGACGAGGCCGCCGACGGCGCCGAGGGGCTCCAGCGGGCCCTCGACGAGGACTACGATCTCGTCGTGCTCGACCTCAACCTGCCCGGCATGGACGGACTGCGCGTCCTATCCGAGCTCAGAGCCGTCAAACCGCAGGCAAAGGCCCTCATCCTGTCGGCGAACCACCACCTCGAGACCAAGCTCTCGGGCTTCGCGCTCGGCGCGAGCGACTACCTGACCAAGCCCTTCCACTTCGAGGAACTCGAGGCACGCATCCGCGTGCTCATCAACCGGCAGTTCGTGCAGCAAACGACCACCCTGACCTACCGTGATCTCTCGCTGGACACTTTGAAACGCCAGGCCAACGTCTGCGGCGAGCCTTTGCCCCTTACCGCGAAGGAGATGGGCATCCTCGAGTACTTCCTGCTCAACCAAGGGCGCCTCGTCACCCAGCAGGACATCGTCGATCATGTGTGGGACGGGGACGCGAATCCGTTCAGCAACTCGGTGCGCGTGCACCTGTCGGCGTTGCGCAAGAAGCTCAAGGCAGCGCTCGGCGCCGACCCCATTCGCACGAAAATCGGAGAGGGGTACCTTCTGTCATGAGAAGCCTGTCGCTGCGGGCGCGGTTCACCATTGCCGCCAGCCTGTTCCTGATCGTCTCCTGCACCGCCCTGACCGTGGTGGCGCACTACTCCGCCAATCGGATGATCGACGCGGTTATGCTCGAGCCCAGCATCGTCGCCGAAGACACCGTCGCAGGCGGCGAGCCGGCGGCGCTCACCGAGCCGGCAAGCGAGGCGGCTCCCGCGGGAGGGCAGCTGCTCTACGACGCCTTCCGCCGGGAGACGACGCTGGCCACCGTGCTCATCGTGCTTGCGGGAAGCGTGGGCGCGTACTTCGCGGCGAGCTATGTGCAAAAGCCGCTGCGCCGCCTGTCCGAGGAAGTGAAGAGCCGCGATGCCGGCAACTTCGCGCAGCCCCTTCCCGTGCCGCGCAGCGCCGACGAGATTCGCGACCTCACGCTGTCGTTCAACCAGCTGCTCGCGCAGCTCCAGCGCTCCTTCGCGCTGCAGCGGCAGTTCTCCGCTGACGCCGCTCACGAGTTGCGCACGCCCCTCGCCGTCCTGCAGACGAAGGTGGACGTTTTCGCGCTGTCGCCGCACCTCGACGACGAGACGCGCATCTTCATCGTCAACCTTCAGGCCCAGATACGGCGCCTGACCGATTTGGTGGAAGACCTGCTCCTGTTCAGCCGCGATGTGCCGCTGGAATCTGCCGAGCCCGTGCCGCTGGCCCCGCTGCTGAGCGATGTGGCCGACGAGCTCGCCGCCCTGGCAGACGAGAAATGCATCGCGGTGCGGGTACAGGAAACGCAAGCCGTCGTCCGAGGCCAAGACGGCCTTCTCGAGCGGGTGTTCTACAACCTGCTGGAGAACGCGATCAAGTACAGCCCCGCGGGCACCGCCATCGACGTGGCCGTCGGCACCGACGGGGAATGCACGACCGTCTCCTTCGCCGACGAAGGGTGCGGCGTTCCCGAAGAGCTTCGCGAGGCCATTTTCGAGCCGTTCTTCCGCGTCGATGCGTCGCGCAGCCACCTTACGGGCGGAAACGGGCTCGGCCTGGCCCTTTGCAAGAAGATCCTGGAACGCCACGGGGCCAGCATCCGCGTGCTTCCCCACACGCCGCGCGGCAGCATCTTCCAGGTGAGCTTTCCTGCTTAACACCAGCTTTATACGGCTCACGGTATGCTCCCGAGCGCACGTTCGAGAAGCAAAGGAGTACTTACCCGTGAAACGATTCGCCATTATTATCGCGGCCGCGGCATGCGCCCTCGTCCTTGCCGCCTGCGCGCCGCAGACGCCGACCCTCGACGAGGTGGAGAAAGCCGTCGCCGAGGGCAACGTGACCCTCGAGGACGCGCTCGACAAGGGCTGGGTGACCCAGGAATGGGCGGATGCCTATCTGGAGGAGCACAGCGTGGCCGCCGACGACAAGGTGACCGACGATGCCCTGGCCGACTTCAGCACGGAAACCGTCGAGGGAGGCGCCTTCGCGAAGGGCGACATCCAGGGCGTGACCTTCCTCACCTTTATCGATCCCGAGGCCGAAGAGGGACGCGCGTTCTTCCGCGAGCTGGCAGCTGCCAGCGACGCGGTGCGGCAAAACGGCGCCAGCATCGTGGTGTGCGCGCGGGGCGACCAGGGAAGCGAGCTGTTCGACGGCGCGCCCTTCCCCGTCATCGTCTACAACGACGAGCTGCGCGCGGCCCTCGGAGAGAGCGCCGAAATGGCCGAGGCCGGCCCGGCTACCGGCGTGTGGTACGTTGACGGAGCGGTGATCTCCGCATGGTGCACGGGCCTTCCAGCATCCGACATCGAGGAGTCGGCGGCCTCGTTCGCGGAAATCTCCCGCGACCTCCAAGGCGCGGGCGAGGGCGCGGCAGCCGACGAAGCAGATGCCCAAAACGGCGAGGCGGCCGTCGTCACCCTGGGGGCCTGATTGCCATGAGGAAAGCGACGGTCTGCCTTTTGGCGCTCGCCCTGGTCATGGTGGCCGCAGGAGCCGCGCGCGGCGAGGTTGCCACTGTGCTCTCCAAGGGAACCAACCTGTGCTTGGAGTGCGTTGGCATTGGGTAGCACGAGCAGGGGACGCATCAGCCGGTGGAAGATCCAACTGCTCGCGGCGCTGGCTGCCAACCCCTTCATCGCGAACTTCTTCGCGGGCACCATATACAAAGGCGAACTGAAGGCACTGTGCGTGCCGGGGCTGAACTGCTACTCGTGCCCCGCTGCGGCCGGTTCGTGCCCCATCGGTGCGCTGCAGGCTACCCTGGGATCGCCGAAGTTCCATGTCGCGTACTACGTGCTGGGCGTCATGATATTCATCGGTGCGCTGCTGGGACGGGTGGTGTGCGGGTTTCTCTGCCCCTTCGGCTGGTTCCAGGAGCTGCTGCACAAGGTGCCGTCGCGAAAGTTCAGCACCCGGCGCCTTCGCGTTCTGACCTACCTCAAGTACGTCATCCTCGCGGCGTTCGTCATCGTGGCCCCCTTGACCATCGTCAACGAGGTCGGCCTGGGCGATCCCTTCTTCTGCAAGTACCTCTGCCCGGCCGGCATTCTGGAAGGCGGTATCCCCCTCGCCATCGCCGACGAGGGTATCCGCGCCAGCCTGGGACCCCTTTTCACGGGGAAGACCTGCCTGCTTCTGGGCATTGTGACGCTGGCAGTGTTCTTCTACCGGCCGTTCTGCAAATGGCTGTGCCCCCTGGGGGCGTTCTACGCTCCCTTCAACAAGGTATCGGCCTGCCGGCTCCACGTAGACGCCCGCGCGTGCACCTCCTGCGGCACCTGCAGCCGCACCTGCAAGATGGACGTCGAAGCGTTTCGCACACCGAATCACACCGAGTGCATCCGGTGCGGCGATTGCGTGCGCACCTGCCCCACCCGGGCAATTTCCCTCTCATTTCCCCTGATGAACCGAACCGAGACAAAGGAGAACGATCATGTTGAGAAGAATAGCGACCCTCGCAGCGGCGGCCCTGCTGGGAGCGGCTCTGCTAGCCGGGTGCAGCTCCCCTGACGGCGAGCTCGTGTCGAAGACCCCTTTCCCGGAGTTTTCCGCCGTGGACACCGACGGCGAGAGCATCGGCAGCGACGTGTTCGGCGACTGGGACGCGACCATCGTCAACTTCTGGAACAACGGCTGCGGCACCTGCATCGCCGAAATGCCCGAGCTCGAGGAGATGTACCAGCAGTTCAAGACGGAGAACGTGAACCTCATCGGCGTGGCGGCCGACTCGGGCGAAAGCGACGAGCAGCTTGCCTGCGCCCGCGACATCCTCCACGAGAAGGGCGTGACCTACGCCAATATCTCGCCGAGCCCCGAGAGCAGCTTTTACCAGGACTTCGTCAAAGGGCTCACGGGATACCCCACCACCTACATCGTCGATCGCGAGGGCAACATCATCGGCGCGCCCATCATCGGCAACGTGAAGGCGCAGGAGCAGACCGTGAGAGAGCGCATCGAGCGAGCCCGCTCCTAGAATGCGCGCCCACAGCCGGGGACGGCGTACGCGTCCGCAGCCCGCGGAGGGCAGCATGCGTGCACGGGTGCGCAGCCCCGGCCCCGCCGAAGAGGCGGCGAGGCGCAGAAGGGCCCGCGTCTTGGAAGACGCGGGCCCTTGGCATGATCAGGTTTTCGCGCGTTTCTACCCGATGAACGCCGCGAGCAGGCTGGCAGCCGTGGCGTAGAAGGGAACGCGCGACTCCTCCTGCACGGCCGCGGCAAACTGGGGCATCCACTGACGGGCGTGCTCGGCCACAAACTCGTCCCAAGCCGCCTCGGGGCTGCCTCCGGGCAGGTCGGTCGAGGCCACCACGTCGCCGGGCTCGCCGGGATCCTCGAACTCCTCCAGCGTGTCCTCGTCCTCCACCACGTCCTCGACGGCCGCGGCGTCGCCCGCGATGCCCTCGGCCTCGGCAGCGTCGGCCGCCGCGCGCAGGGCCAGATACTCCAAAAGCTCCAGCTCGGTCCACACCGCGTCAAGCGGCTCGTTGGTGCCCTCGGGGCGGCCCAGTCCACAGGCCTTGCAGAAGCGCTCCACAGCCATGGAGTGCGGGTTCACGAACAGCAGCGGCTGCACGCCCTCGGCCTTCGCACGCCACACGCCCTCGTACGGGCTGCACGCCGCCTCGGGAGCGCCCACGAACAGGCGCGTAGCC
Source organism: Adlercreutzia sp. CNCM I-6216 (assembly GCF_977113345.1). Lineage (NCBI taxonomy): Bacteria > Bacillati > Actinomycetota > Coriobacteriia > Eggerthellales > Eggerthellaceae > Adlercreutzia > Adlercreutzia sp. CNCM I-6216. The sequence continues at coordinate 205,115 of NZ_CDSBIE010000005.1, read as the reverse complement.
TCGGGGCGCAGCTCCTTCTGGATGTCGTCCGGGTCGGGCAGCGCAGCGGCCTCAGCGGCACCGGGGGCCGCAGCGGCCGTCCAGTCGATCCCGAGCGCGCCGGCGATCTCATCGGCGGCCTCGCCCCACTCCCCCGAGGCGATGGCCTCGGCGAGCACCTTATCCTCCGGGTAGCGGAACGACAGCGCCAACAATTCGCACATCGCCGCGCGAGCCTGCCACAGGTCAGCAGATACGGTCATGAACGGTTCCTCCTTTGCGGATGTCCTTTTGCTTGAAAGGCAGTATAGCGCGAAACCCGGGCATTCCCGCGCAAGCACCTGCAAATGCCGTATTTATCAAAATTCGAGAGCGTCCAACGTCTCGGAACTGGTCACATTCTTTTTGCGCCGCAGCACCGCCAGGGCGGCGGGGGCGCGCACGACCACGTGCACGATGAGGGCCGCGAGCAGCACCTTGGCCGCCACGGCGTGCAGCGGATCCCAGAAGGAGTATCCCGAGGCGTACAGGCCGAGCGAGGGAAGCGCCGCCCCGGACACCATGACGCCCGACACCACACAGACGGCGAGCGCCACGAGCAGCACGATGTTCAGAGCGAGCCGCCCCGCGCGGCCACGGCCGGCAAGTCCGTCGCCGCTGGCAACAATGTGGGCGCCCATGACGACGAAGGCCCCCAGCCCGATGAACTCGTGCACCGGAACACCCGTGAGAGCCGGATTGGCCGCCACCAGGTACACCACCAGCACGACCGCGTCGAAAAGCGCGCGATTGCGTTTCATGTCAGGCACCTTCCCTTTCGAAATCGAAATCGGCGTCGGCCAGATCGGCAGAGCGGGCGATCGACACCTCCGCCGTCGAATGGGCGGCCGGCACCTTCGCCGCCGGCGCGGCTTCCGCAGAGCTGCTGGTTAGCACGTCGCCGCGTCCCTCGCGCCCGCGCGCGCCGCGGCCCGACCGGCGCACGAGCAGCCACAGAGCCAGCACCAGCACCGTGGGCATGATGATCCACATGTTCAGGCTGGCGTCCGACGCCTGGTGGTAGCGCCCGATGAGGGAGTCCCACCCGTGACACTCCGCCGACGTGCAGCCGGCTTCGGGGCACGTCATCTCGTGAACCCCGTCGGGCTCGGGCACCGCCTCGAACCCGTGGCACGCGCCCGAGGCGCACCCCGCGGCCGGGCAGGGGGAATCCGCGGCAATGGGACGGATGGCAGAGCCGGGAGCCAATGCAGAGCCGACCGCTATCGTCACGGCTAGAGCCGCCAGCAATGCGAGGGCGGCGAGAAGTTTCTTCGGCATTGCGAACCTTTCCTTTCGGAAGCGCCTAAGCAAGTGCGAGAGCCTCCCAGGGCGAGAATCTCGAGTTGTTAGACATTCAACGGGGCGCATCGAGCGCGTTCGAGAGCCGCAAGGGGCAAAATCCCAGTTCGCAGAGATCGCTAAGCGGATGCAGTCCAGAGTTCTTCCCTGCCGACGTCTAACAACTCGAAATTCTTGCCCAAATTCAGCTGCGAAATCGTCTCGCATGCTGACGAAAAGGCCCGCGCCTGGAAGGGGCGGCGCGGGCCTGCACGTAAGGAAGGCGACTACTTGGAGGGCGCCTCCTCGCCCACCGGGCGCAGGGGCAGGAACTTGATGCCCAAAAGGAACACCAGCGCGCCCAGGGCCACGACGCCCAGGGTGACGCCCGCCTCCAGCGGCGTGGGCCAGTAGACCATCGAGCCGTAGATGCCGGAGAGGCCGGAGTCCCAGGCGGTATGCTGCATCGAGGTCAGGGGGCCGGCGTAGTCCAGGTTGGCGATCTGGAAGCCGCCCACGAGCAGTTGCACGCGCTTGCAGAAGATGCCCGCGATCGCGAGCAGCGAGCCGATCACCAGCAAGGTGTTGGTGCGCAGCGCCGGCACGAAGCAGATGACGGCGCAGGCGGCGCAGCCGGCGATCTCCGTCCAGAAGTACGGGGCGAGCGGGCCGGTCGCCAGCATGGCGACCACCTCGGCCCCCGAGCCGCCGGGGAACGCCTCGGTGAGCAGGTCGCAGCCGAAGAAGTACAGGTCCACCATCACGAAGGCGCCCAGCAGCTTCGCGAGCTTCACGAGATAAGACTGGTCGAGCTCCAGGTAGCCGACCTTGCGCAGCCCGATGGCCACAACCATCACGAGCGCCGTGCCGCACACCAGCGCCGAGGATACGAACCAGGGGGCGAGAAGCGCGGTATGCCACATCTCGCGACCCTGCTGTAGACCGAAGATCCAGGCGGTCACCGAGTGCACGAGCACCGCGCACACCAAGGCCACCACCGAGATGACGCGCAGGGCCGTATGGCTCATCTTGCCCGCCTCGGCGCGCACCTGCGCCCACAGGTACACGCAGGACAAGATGAGATAGGTGCCCAGCACCAGGATGTCCCACATGAGCGGGCTGCCCAGGTTGGAGTACGCGAACAGCTCCCACAGACGGGCCGGCTGGCCGAGGTCGACCACCACCATGCCGATGGCGGCAACCGTGCAGGCGATGGAACTCATCACCGCCACCTTGGAGATGCCGCCGAACCCGGCGATGCCGAAGGCCTTGGGCACCGACGAGATGATGAGGCCGCCGGCAGACAGACCCACGAAGAACATAAAGGACGTGATATAGAGGCCCCACGAGTTCAGGTTGCGCATACCGGTCTGAACCATGCCGCCGGAAAGCTGCATCGCCCAGAGCACGAGGCCGGCCACCACCACGACGGCCGACACGCCGATGGCAATGTTCAGCCCGCGGCCGCCCCACCCGGCGGTCTTGGCGCCGGCCGCCTCGCGGGTTTTCGAGCGGCCCTGGGCCGCACTGAAGTCGAGGTCGTCATCTACGACGGCCCCAGAAGAGAAATCAGCCATGAGAATCTCCTAGAGGTAAGCGGGCGAGGCAGCGAGCCCCGCCCGCGAAAGTTTGCGATTCGCGCCGCGTCATGCGGCGAGCAGAAGAAGCGCCGAGGGCCGGCGGCCACTACACCAAGTAGTACACCGAGGGCTTCGTCCCCTCCTCGGGCAGCAGCTGTTTGTACTCGCGCGAGGCGATCTTCTTCGACACCTCGGACTCGGGATCATCCAAGTCACCCCAGAGGCGAGCGCGCTCGGGACAAACGTCGATGCAGGCGGGTTGCTCGCCCTTCGCTTGACGGTGCCAGCACATCGTGCATTTTTCCACCACGTGCTTCTCATGGACGGGAATATCCGCAGCCCCAAACGCTACACCTGTGTAATAGGCCGGCTCCTCCCAGTTGAAAGATCGCACTCCCGTATAGGGACAAGCCGCCATGCACATGCGGCATCCGATACATTTCTCGTAGTCCTGACGCACGATGCCCGTCTCCGGATCCTTGTAGGTAGCACCCACCGGACACACCTTCACGCAAGCTGGATTTTCGCAATGCTGGCAGGCGACGGGCAAATAGGAAAGGCGCGTATTTGGAAACTCACCAACGGGTACATCCATATATTCGCCGTCCTCGGTTATTATCCTGTTCCACCAGACTTCTTTGGGAAGGTTGTTCTCATACCGGCAGGCGACGGCGCAGGTATGGCAGCCGATGCAACGCTTTGTGTCGATTGCAAATCCGTACCGCATGGCTACTCCTCCACTTTCTTGACTTCTACCGCCGTATCGTAATAGACATAGCTGCCAGCGCAGGCGTCCGCACGATTGGCCGTAAGCTCCTGATAACCGCCTTCAATGAACTGACTGCGCTGCCAGCCCTTCGGGATGTAGCACAATGCCTCCGGGAGCGCGTCGTCTACCACCGTCTTTACTACGCAGCGGCCTCGATCATTAAACACTTCCACCACATCGCCGCTGGCAATGCCGCGTTTATCCGCATCGGGGCGGGAGATATGGAGGAGGGGCTCCTTGTCGATCTCCCGCAACGTCTCACTCGCAAACCATTGAGAATGAGTACGCCAGCGCTGATGAAGCTGCAAAAATCCCAGCGGATATTTCGATCGAATCTCGGCACCAGGCCAGTTCTCGAACGGAGGCAGCCAGATAGGGAACTGCTGCTCTTTGGCTTCGCTTTGCCAATCTTGACCGTATTCGTAGCAGGCCGTAGGTATCTCACAGTAAATCTCAGCTCGCCCCGACGGCGTCGGGAACTCATTGTCATATTCAAACCCACCGACCATCCACGGCTCCTCCTCGGTGCCGAGCTGACGGATTGCCTTCTTTTCCTTCAAAGTTGCATGGTCGATCCCTCGCGCTCTATTCCCGTCGGAATCAAGCCCGATATCGATCCACTCCTCGTCCGTGAAGTAGGGGTAGTGTTCCTCGTAGCCCAAGCCATGAGCGATCAGCGTAGTGATCTCGCTGTCATTTTTGCACTCCCACAAAGGCTCGATCGCCTTGCCCCCGTACACAAGATAAGGGTTGGAGAAGTTCCCGCGTAAGTCAGGGTACTCGAGCCAGAACGAGGCGGGAAGCACATAATCGGAGTAGCGCGCCGTGTCGGTCATTTCGATGTCGGTGGTAACGATGAGATCAAGATTACCTACCACATCCTCCAGCCACGATCTCTGCTGAGGATAATTGCTTGCAGGATTGCCCGTCTGACCCACAAAAGCTTTGATAGGATAATCTTCCCCGCAGTATTTGCCCGTTCTCACCGCCTCGAGCCAAGCAGCAGAGCAAAGGCGCGGATCCATATTTGCAATATCAACCGGTGAAACGCCCATAGAGACCGCAGGGTTCACATAGAGGGGCGATAACGCTCCCTTGGGACAGCCCGGACCGCCAAGGCCAGACCCATGGCGAGAAAGATTGTTCGTCAGCGCCGCGATAATCGCAAGTGTCTGACCCCACAGGTGGCTCCCGCGATAATGGTCGATACCGAACTGGGTATAGGCCATCACCGGCTCACCCGAAGTGTAAATATCCACAAGCTCGCGAATGGTTTCCACCGGTACGCCTGAAAGCTCGGAGGCGTCCTCGACGGTATAAGCCGCCATATGCTCTTTGAGGGCCGAATAGGCGGTTTTCACCTTGATGCCCTGAACTTCGAACTCGCCTTCAAGGACAGGAGTGTCGCATTCAGTATAGAAAGCGATATCGCCCGTGGCCTCATCTATCACGTAGGCGGGATCGGCCTTCGTGCTCCCCGCCGTATTCAGGGTCACAGCATCACGCACATCGGCCAGTTCACCGCCCTCGATATCGGATCGACGCAGAAACAGCCCGGTGTCTTGGCGAATGAGGAAAGGCGCCGTGGTGGCACGCTTGACATACTCTACATCAATACGATCTTCTCTCACGATCTCATTCAGTATAGCCAAGGCCAAGTAGAGGTCGGTGCCTTGTTTGATCTGAATCCACTCGTCGCAATAGTGAGACGTTGCGGAGCGCATGGGATCGATGCACAGCAGCTTGGCGCCATTGTCCTTTGCCTGCAAAATGATGCGCCATGTCTGCGGAGTAGTTAGAACGGGGTTGGTGCCCCACACGATAATGTACTTGGAGTTGACCATGTCCTTTGGTTCGTTGCTGTAACCAAACGTACCGCCGCCGATCACGCGGTTGGTGCCCCAACCGATCGCGTAGTCGTACATCAATTGGAGAAAGCATCCGCCGACCGTGAAAGCAAGACGAATGGTCGCCGCCTCTTGACCTCGGTAGTTACCCGACGAGAAACTCCAAGTAACGGCACGCGGGCCATACTCCTCTCGTATCTCCTTTAGCTTGGTCGTAATTTCATCAATGGCCTGATCCCAAGAGATGCGTTCCCACTCACCTGCCCCGCGATCGGTTCCCTCGACACGCTTGAGCGGGTATTTCAGGCGATTATCGCTATAAGTGCGCTCGGGTATGCTCAGGCCACGCAGGCAACAACCCGAATAGATTTCCTCGGGATAATCTCCTCGCGACATTTTGACGACTTTTCCATCGCGCACGTGAGCATTGAGCATACACGCCTGAAAGCAGTTGGCGCTGCAAATGGTCGACACAATCTCTTCGCCATCACGATCGGCCTCTTCTTGGGCATTGGCGAAAAGAGCATGGCCGCCAAAGCCAAGAGACCCTGCTCCCGCAACACCTAATGAAGCGACGCCCGTTGCCTTCAGGAATCCTCGGCGGGTGAGGCCGGAGCGCTTGGTTTCGCTTCCTGACATCTCTCCTCCTCTTTCATGGCAGAGGGGCAAGCCGGGCGCAGACAGCTTCTCTGCGCAACGGGCTTGCGCGCCCTCCCTTCCCATCCCCCATGGGCGAATCCGGTTGCATGCTCGCGGCACGAATGATGGGATTCCAACATAGTCTCTAAGAATCGGCCGGATTCTGTTGCTGCCAGTTTGTCATACTTTGTCATAGGTTGTCAAGAGAAAATGTAGGACAATCTATGGCAAAATTTCGCCACACTCAAAAATGCCTGATCATAAGCTATTTGGAATAACTAACTGTATAGCAGAAAATTGCACTATTTTGCAAAGTCAAGATTTGAAAAGAGAGTATTTGTTTGTATTCTTGTAGATAAGCGGGGAGCAGGACTCTCTGCATACACCTTCCCTATCACCAATTCTAGATGCGGGAGGGAGGTGATGCAGATGAGCGTTTTCCTGGCCCTGGTTCAAACTTTTGTTGGAGCTGCCACTCTGGGGGTTGCACTTTTGGCCCTAACAAGAGAGAACCCGCCGCAAGACGGCGGGAACTCCAACAGTAGCGAGGACTAGGCATCCTCGCCAACCGGGACGTCCATGCGGCGTCCCGGCCCTTCGGGGCTAAACCCAGTTCTCTAGGCGAAGCCCATTGTAGCACGAAACCGGTCAGCTGGCGCGCAGATTGCGACGCCCATACGCACCAGCAAGAGGAAGCGAAGAAAGAGGATGCTACTGCTTATCTCATTTCCTTGATCGTATAAACAACAGAGACCCAAAGGAGCCGTTATTTATACTTTTTCCCGAATCGTATAAATAAGAGGGGGTGGGAGGGCTGCTTGTTTATCTTCTCGGAAGGAAAGGATAAACAAGCCATCCTATGGCATGACGGCATCAGCCCTGCTTCGCGGCCTTCGCCAAGGCTTCGGCGGTATCGGGGTCGGTGAAGCCCTCGCTGAAGGCACTGGGGATGACGAGCGTGCCGCCGGACTGCTTCACGGACTCGTAGGCCAGATGCATGGTGCGCAACCTCATAGCCTCGGGGTCTCCGGCATAGCTGGCGCTCGCGTCCTTCAGCATGTCGGAGATATCCGCCTCCGCCTCGGCCAGGGTCATGCGGGCGTCGCGCTCGCGGGCCGCGATGGCACCGGCGGCCATCGCCGGCTGCAGCTCGCGGGGCACCACGATGTCGCGCACCTCCACGTCGATGACGTCGATCCCCCAGCCGTCCAGCTTCGCCTCCAGCACCTCTTTCAGCTCGGCATCCAGCTGATCGCGCCGACAGGCCACCTCGGCCAGGCTCGCACGGCCGATGGCCGCCCGCAGCGTGGCCTGGGCCATCCACGCCACGGCGCTCGCGTAGTCCTCCACCTCGCAGGCCGCCTTCTTCGGGGAAAACACCATCCAGAACACCACGGCATCCACGTTCACGGGCACCAAATCGGACGTGAGCGTCTCCTCGGCGCCGAAGTAGGTGGCCGCCACGCGCTGGTCGATGCGCACCGTGTAGAACTCGATAACGGGCCAAGTGAACACAATGCCCGGCCCCGCTACGCGATTGAAGCGGCCGAAGCGCATGACCACGGCGCGCTCCCATTCCATGACGATGTGCACCGACGAGGCGGCCAGGGCGCCAACTACCGCGGCGATCACGAGGGCCGCAAGGCCAATACTGCCCGCGAGGGCCTGGGCGCAGGCGAGCACCAGCGCGCAAACGGCGGCGAACACGATGATGGTGAACGCCACGGCGCCGTTGCGAGAGGTGCGGTTACGCCCCGTTTCCAGCCGCGCGCCCGTCTGCGGCGCCCTCTCCTGCGGGCTCGGGGAACTTGACGAGGCGTCCGCGCCGTGCTTCTTGCGGGTCATGGGCTGCTCCTTCGCTTGTGCCGTCCTTTTCGCGCTTGGCCTTGGCGGCCACGAGCGCCGCCGTGAACTGCGCGTCAATATCCTCCAGCGACATGCCGAGCTCCTGGCAGCGCTGCAAATACTCGGCCGTGACGATCTCCGCCGTCACCTCGGCCGAGACGCCGGGCTTGTCGGACACATCGGCCACGAACGCCCCGAGCCGCCGTTTCGACACGATGTAGCCGTCCTCCTCCAGACTCTGGTACACCTTGCTCACGGTGTTGTAGTTCACCTCCACCTCGGCGGCCAGGCCCCGCACCGTGGGCAGCTGGTCGCCCGGCAGGTAGAACCCCGAGGTGATGAGGTAGATGAAGCGGTTCTTCAACTGGAGCCAGACGGGGATGGAGCTGGCATCGTCCAGCTGGAACAGGTCCCCGGCCGGTATCGTCTTGCCTAGTTTGACCACAGGGTCACGTCCTCTCTTTCCGTTGCGGAGCCTTCTCCCCCGCTTTTCTCTGCGGAAGGCGCGGAACGCAAGCCCGCCGCCTCCTCGTTTTCGGAAGGTACGGAAGCGGGGGCTTCCGCTTCCTGCAGCTCCAAGGGACGCTGGGCACCGGCCTCCACCACCGCGGCTCGCAGGCCCAGAGCACCCACGAGCACGAGGGCAGCCGCAAGAGCCAGGGCCGCAGTGGGATACGCCTTCGCGACCGCCTTCGCAGCCGAGCGCGAGCGCCCGTGCCCGCGAACAAGGCAGCCGACTTCCACGGCGAGCGCCGCCGCAAGACCGCAGGCCACGAAAGCCGCCCACCAGGGCAGCGCCGCCGGGCCGTGCATGAGGCTCGTCGCCGAGGCTCGCACACCCGCGTGATCGCTTCCCAGCGCGAAGGCGAGAAGCCCCGCGGCCGCCACCGCCTCCGCCACGATGACGACCACATCGACGCGGGCGGCACTGCGCACCGCCTTCCGAACGCTCCCGTCGCCTTCCACGAAAAGCGCCCCGGCCATGAGCAGGGCGCAGCCGCAGGAGGCGGCCGACAGTGCGAAGAGCGCCGGTACCCAGGGCGACGACCACAGCCGCACCCCGGAAAGCGTCTGCAGCAGCAGCCCGGCGTAAACCGCCACGACCACGGCCAGCCCGCAGGCGACGATCTCCGCGACCACCATCGCGCACCGACGCAACCAGGGCACGTACAGAAACCGCGCCAGGGCGAGCGCCGCCGCCAGCGCCGTCAGCAGCGCCACGGCCCAGGCGCCCAGGTTCATGAGCGTCACAGGCGGTGCCGTAAACAGCGACAGCACGCGGTCGATACGCCCGAGGTCGGCGGCGAGGCAGCCGGCACCGAGGGCCAGCGCCCCGCAGGAGAGGGCCAGCACACCGGCAACCAGGCGCTCAGCCGGGCGCTTCTCAGCGAAGTCAGGCACCACATCCGCGCCGAAGGGCTCGCGCACGAAGAGCAGGTCGGCCACAGACGCCGCGGCCACGCCGCCCGCGCCGACCCCGGCCAAGAACAGATAGGCTGTCACCAGCTCCCCGAACAACGCGCCCCCTTCGATTCCGTTTCCCGAAGTATGACACAAACGCTCGCCAATGTATATGACAACATGGGGCAGAATGCCCCATCGCCGATTCTCAGCGCATACCATGCGCAGCTCAGCTATAATTCGCTCTGAAAGACACGTATGGCTTGTCCGGGTAAACGGCAAGCCGCAACAGCAAAGGAGCATTCGCATGAAGATCGCCATCCCCAGCGAAACCGACGCCGGCCTCGAGAGCATCCGCAGCGGGCACTTCGGCCACGCCGCGTACATGACCGTCGTCGAGTTCGATGACGACATGAACATCGTGGGCGTCGAGTCGGTGAAGAACGCCGATCACGATGCCGTGGGTTGCGGCGGCGTGATCGACTTCGTCTCCGGCATCGGCGTCGACGGCATTCTCACCGTGGGCATGGGCATGCCGCCGTTCACTCGCTTCACCAACGCCGGCATCAAGGTTTACTCCGACACCACCGAGCCCAACGTCGGTAACGTGGCCCGCCTGTTCGCGGAGGGCAAGGTCGCGCTCATGGATCCCGCCAACGCCTGCCGCCACTAGAAAAGGCCTCGGCCCGCAAAGGCCACGGGGCACCTGCCCCATCGCTCGCCCAGCCCGAAGAGTCGCCGACTCTTCGGGCTTTTGTTTTGGGCTCAACGCTCCGGGCCGCTAAGGGCAATCGGAAACGCCCGAACCCTGACGCCCGGAGCCGCTAGTACGGCACCTCCAAGTCGCCATGGGCCAAAGCGTCGGTGCTAAGCGGCGAGAACGCCCCGGCCCGATAGCGGTCGAGCGCCACTTCGGCGATCATGCCGGCGTTGTCGCCGCAGGAGGCGAGCGGCGGCATCACGAGGCGCACGCCCTCCTCGGCGCACATCTGCTCGTAGGCGGCGCGCAAGGTCGGATTGGCCGCCACGCCGCCGCCGAGGCAGAAGGTGGGCGCCCCCGTCTCGCGCAGGGCCGCACGGGCCTTCGCCACCTGCACGTCCACGACGGCCGCCGTGAAGCTCGCGCAGATATCGGGCACGCTGAGCTCGCGGCCGGCAGCGCGCTCGTTGTTGATGTAGGTGACCACCGCGGTCTTCAAGCCGGAAAGCGAGAAGCGCAAGTCACCCGAATGCAGCATGGCCCGCGGGAACGGGATGGCCGCGGGGTCGCCCTCGGCGGCGAACTTCGAGACGACCGGGCCGCCGGGGTAGCCCAGGCCCAGCGCCTTGGCCACCTTGTCGAAGGCCTCGCCCACCGCGTCGTCGATGGTGGTGCCGAGCACGCGGTAGTCGCCCCAATCGGCCATGTACACGAGCATGGTATTGCCGCCCGAAACGAGCGACACCACGGCCGGCGGCGCGAAATCGGGCCGGCCGATCTTGTTGGCGTACAGGTGTCCCTCCAGATGGTTCACGACGATGAAGGGGATGTCGGCGCCCCAGGCCGCGCCCTTGGCGAAGGCCACGCCCACTACGAGCGCGCCCACGAGTCCCGGTGCATAGGTGACGGCCACCGCGTCCAGATCGCGCCAACGGAGATGAGAGAGCCCAAGGCTCGCCGCGGCAACGTCCAGCGCCTCGTCGCAGACGCCGCAGATGGCCTCGATGTGCTTGCGGCTGGCAATTTCGGGGACGACGCCGCCGAAGCGGGCGTGGAAATCCACCTGGGTCGCCACCACGTCCGAGCGCAAAACTCCCCCGCCGTCGATGACGGCGGCGGCCGTCTCGTCGCAGGAAGACTCGATGGCCAGAATGAGAGGATGATTTGTCGCGATCACGTCGCTCTCCCCGTAGGGGGCGACCTCGGTCGCCCCTGGGCCCGAAACATAGCCAGACCGCGCGTCAGCCACCGCACCGTTCGGAACCGCTGCCAGGGTGATGGTGGGCAGAGGGCCCTGCATGATGAGGGCGTCCTCGCCGTCGGAGTAGTAGCGCGGGCGGCGGCCCAGCACCTCGTAGCCGAGGGCCGCATACAGCGCCTGGGCCCCCGCGTTTGCGGCGCGCACCTCCAGCGAGCTCGTGCGCGCCCCCAGGTTGCGGGCGTCGTCGGCCACGCGGGCGAGCAGCACCCGAGCGATGCCGTGACGGCGCCACGCGGGATCCACCCCCACCTTCAGAATCTGCAGATCGCCATCGACCACCCAGCCGCCGGCATAGCCCACCAGCGGCGCCTCGGCGGAAAGCGGCATCTTGGGATCAGCGGCATAGGCGGCCCACCATACCCGGTCGGCGCGGCCCAGCTCGTCGGCCACGAGCGTCTCGTTCCACGCATCGGTTCCCATCACGGCCGCCTCCAGGGCCGCCACATCGGCCACATGACACGCATCGAGCGGCTTGTAGGCGATGCCCTCGCCGTTGGCCCGGGCGTTGGCGATGGCCGTGTCGTTCATGGTCACGTGCTTCGAGCCCCGCTTGCCCGCCAGGGCGCCGTCGGCCCGGGCCAGGCGCTGCCGCTCGTTCTCCTCGGCGTCCGACAGGCGCGTGTACACGGGCAGGGCGAAGGCCGGATCGTGGCGCTCGGCGTCGAGGGGATCGCACTCCCCCGCGCGCCATGAGGCCCGAAGCGCCATCAAGAGGCCCGCGCCCGTCGGCGTCCACAACGCCTCGGGCAGAAGCGCGCCCGCGCCTTCGAAGAGATCCGCGTACTTGCGCAGGGCATCGCCCGCGATCAGGCGATCGGAGCCGCCCGACGCATCGAGCTCTTCGGCGAAGGCCTCGGCCTTGATGACGCGGTCGGCGGTCACGCGCTCCACCCCCGCGTCGCTCAGGCGGTATTCCACGGGATACACCTCGCGGCGCATGGCGTCGGCCACGACGAGCAATAACCCGCGCTCGCTCGCCTTCCACGCGCCCCAGGCCACCGCGTCCAGCGACGAGACGCCCACAAGGCCCACCTCTAACGCAGACGCGATGCCCTTGGCACAGGCCAGGGCGATGCGCACCCCGGTGAACGATCCCGGTCCGCGCCCCACGGCCACGCAGGCGATCTCGCCGCGGCCCACGCCGGCCTGGGCGCACAGCTCATCGATGCGCGGCAGTAGCTGGGTGTTCGACGCCCGCCGCGCCTCCACTTCCACGCTCGCCACGCACTCGATCGACTGCGTGGCGGCATCAAGCTTTCCCAGCCCAATGGCAATGACCTCGTTGGCCGTGTCGAAGGCAAGTACGAAAGAACGCTGTGTATTCAAAGGGAGAACCTTCCCGAAAACGACAAATCAGTGCGGCCTATTGTACCCCACTGCCCGCGCGCCGCAAGATAGCGAACCCAAGATAGCGAACTGCCCGAGGTCTCTCTACAGCTGGCACTTTCCCAAGCGCGATTTGGAATCGTTGGCCCAGACGCACAGAAGCTGGCGCGAGCGGGAGCCGAAGGAGTGCGCGACGATGCGCCGTGCGCCGTCGCCGTCGGCCGTGATGGTGATCTCCAGGTAGTCGTAGGGCATGTCCTCGGGGAACTTCTCGGCCCATTCCACGAAGGCCGCCCCGTCGCCGTCGCCGTCGATGGCGCTATAGTAGTCGATGTCCTCCAGCTGCCAGCGCGCATCCAGCCGGTACAGGTCGTAGTGGTACAGCGGCAAGCGCCCGTCGTGGTACTCCAAGAGGATGTTGAAAGTGGGACTCGTCACCGCCGCCCGCACGCCGAGAGCCGCGGCCACCCCTTGGACGAATTGGGTCTTGCCCGCCCCCAAATCGCCGGTCAGAACGATGGTGTCGCCCGCATGCAGATAGGGCGCGAGCGTCGCCGCCAGCTGCTTGGTAGCCTCGGGGGTCGTAGTGGTGCGCTGATATGTCAGTCCGTTCGCCATGCTCCCATCATAGGCCGTCGGCCGCGCTTCGCAAGAGCACCCGCAGGGAAGCCGCAAAACCTGACCGAATTACCCACATTCCTGAAGAATTCGGCAGATTCTTTTACGCCCTCTTCGTGCCATGGCAGGCGTACATGACCAGCCCCACGGCCACGCCGCCAACGATGTTGCCCAAGGTCACGGGAATGAGGTTCGCGAAGATGAAGTCGCCGAAGGTGAGCAGGGCGGTGTTGATGCCCGCCGCGTCGATCATGGCGGTGTAGGCCGGATTCAGGTAGGCGAAAATGCCCGCGGGCACGTAGTACATGTCAGCGACGCAGTGCTCGAAGCCGGCCAGCACGAAGCCCATGATGGGGAAGAAGATGGCGAGCACCTTGCCGGCGGTGTCCTGGGCGGTGTTGGCCTGGTACACGGCGATGCACACCATGAGGTTGCAGAAGATGCCCAGCACGAAGGCGTTCATCCACGGCAGCGCGTTCTTCGCGGCGGCCACCTTGGCCGTGTACACCGCCAAGTCTCCCCCGCCGATGTTCAGCTGGCCGAAGAACGCCATGCAGGCGGCCAGGGCCACGGCCCCCACGAGGTTGCCGAGAAACACGATGCCCCAGTTGCGGAAGAGCCGTCCCCAGGTGATCTGGCCGTCGATGGCGGCGGTCACCATGAGCGCGTTGCCCGTGAACAGCTCGGTGCCCATGAGGATGACCATCATGAGGCCGACGGGGAAGATGAGCCCCGACATGAGCCGCACGAGCCCGGCGTTCTCCAGGCCGTGGGCGGCCGTGGACGAGGTGACCGCGCCGAGCCCGATGAGCACGCCGGCGGCCACCGCCAGCAGGAACAGCCGCCATGCCGGCGAGGCGGCCTTGCCCACGGAGGCCCTCATGTAGTTGTCGGTGATCTCGGTGGGGCTGAAGATGGCCATGGTTGCTCCTCTTCGGTCAATCGTCGCGCATCGGTACGCCTCCCATCATTCCACGAGAAGCCGCGCCCGACCCCCGCGGGCCCGCCCCAATCGGGCAGCGGCGTCGCGGGCCGCCGAAGGCGGACGGAAGCGACCGGCGGACGGCCGCCGGCGGCCACAGCGGGGATGGCGACCCAAAAGGTGCCGCTCATACAGTCATATCACCATTTTATGGGAAAGGGCGCGACACATTACCCCCCCTTCCATGGGAAGCGCGAAAGCGGCAAGAGGGGCAGTATGGGCACCGAGGCGGCACAAGCCGCCCCGGGCGCGGAGAAGCGCCCACGTGCAACGACCCCAAGGAGGGAAACATGGAGAACATGGATCGACGGACGTTCCTCAAGGGCGGGGCCGGCCTGGCGGCGGGCGCCGCGCTTTTGGGCGCCGCCGGCTGCGCCCCGTCGACTCCGGCAGCCAACGACGCGCTCGCCAGCACGGCGGCTGGCGAGCTGCCGGCCGACCTCAAGGAGAGCGACTTCGAGTTCAGCATCGTGGAACGCGAGCCCATTACGGAATTTGCCGCCGAGGAAACCTACGACATCGTCGTGGTGGGGGCCGGCTGTGCCGGCGTGCCCGCCGTGCTCACCGCCGTGGAGGAGGGCGCGAAGGTGGCCTGCCTCCAGAAGGAGGCCACGGTCTCGGCCAACGGCAACGGCTGCTCCTTCGTCGTAAAGGCCCACTCGAACCCCGCCGGCATCGTGCGGTGGCGCAGCGACTGGGCCCGCCTCAACGACTGGCGCATCAACAACGAGCTGTTCAACTACTATGTGGAATATGCCGAGGAGGCCGTGCCCTGGGTTATCAGCCAGGGACGCTCGGTCGGCATCGAGCCCATCGAGTTCCTCACCGACAGCTCCATCCGCTACGACGATGGCGGCGTCGTCGCCGTGTGCGATGCCACCCAGGCCTCGAACCAGGATCTTATGGTGGCCCTGGCCCAGAAGGCGGCCGAGGGCGGCGCCACGTTCTACTACGAGACCCCCTGCGTGCAGCTGGTCCAGGAGGAGGACGGCACCGTAACGGGCGCCATCGGCAAGCAAAAGGACGGCAGCTACGTCAAGCTCAACGCCACCAAGGGCGTCGTGCTGGCCGCCGGCGACTACATGAACAACGAGTCCATGGTGGACCGCAATTTGCGCGACGCCGCCATGTTCCCCCTGTGCCTGGTGAACCACACCGGCGACGGCCACATCCTCGGTATTCTGGCGGGCGGCCGCATGGCGCCCCTCGGCCATGCGCGGCAGATCCACACCAACTACATCGGCCCCTTTATGTTCTACCCCTTCCTGGCCCTCGATGTCCACGGCAAGCGCTTCTGCAACGAGACCATCCCCATGAGCAGCCTGAACATCTCCATGTCCGCCACTTACAAGCCCGAGGACCGCGGCATCCACTTCCGCATTTTCGACTCTAAGACCGAGGGCGCCGTGGAGGGCATTCCCGGCGTGCCGCCGGTGGCCCTCGTGGGCGAGGGAAGCGCCTGGATGGATCCGGAAACGGTGGTATCGGGCAACACCCTGGAGGAGCTCTGCGAGGCGGCGGGCATTCCCGTAGCCGACGGCGTCGCCAGCATCGAGCGCTACAACGAGCTGTGCGCCAAGGGCTGCGACGACGACTTCGGCGTCGCCGGATCCGATATGGCGGCCATCGACACTCCCCCCTTCTTCTGCATCAAGGGCGATGTGGGCATGTCGGGCATCAACGCCGGCGTCATGGTGGACAACCGCTACCGGGTGATCGACACCGAGGGCGCCCCCATCCCGGGCCTGTACGCCGCCGGCATCCAGGCGGGCAACCCCTGCGGCGGCATCAACTGGAGCATGCCGGGCGGTTTCTCGAACTCGCACATCTTCACCGCCGGGCGCTACACGGTCATCCACGCGCTGACCGGCGACATGACGCCCGCCCACCCGGCGAGCTTCGAGGACCTCGCCGACTCCTTCGTCGGTGAAGACGGCGGCTACGCCTGGGACAGCCCCCTCTGCGCCACGGCTATTACCGTCTGGTAAGCCAAGAACCCCTCGTCCCTCCCTTTGCGACCGGGCCCCTCAGCGGGCCCGGTCGTTTCCATTCGCGGCCTCGTTAACCATGTCGATCAGCTCCTGGCGCGAGTGCACGCCGAGCTTCCGATAGAGGCTCTTCGCGTAGGTCTGCACGCTGCTCACCGAAAGGAACAGGCGCTCGGCGATCTTTTTCTGGGTGTTGCCGCGATAGAGCAGCCCGAGCACCTCCCCCTCCCGCTCGCTCAGCCCATGGGCATCGGCCATGGCGGCGAGAATCTCCGATACATCGGCGGCGCCTGCAGCGCATTCGGAGCTTGCGGGCTCGGCACCGTCAGGGCGCAGGCGCACGAACCAGAGCATCCCCAGCGTCATGGCGAAGGCCGTGACGAGCATGACGGCGTTGACCACCGAGTCCATCTGTCCGGGAGAGAGCCCGATAAGCCCGACGGTATGGATGGCGCAGTCGACGGCCACGATGAGCATGGGCGCAGCGACCGCAGCCAGCCACCAAGGGAGGTCCCGCGCTCCCATGCCCTCTTGAACCGCCACCCACAGCAGCGTGATGGCCATGGGCGACTTGACAGGATCAAGGCCCGGCACAGCACAGCCAACGGCGAGTAGAGCAGGGCGGTGCAGTAGAGACAGGCGATGCAGAGGATGAAGAAGCCGAGCCACGGAAAGGCCGCGCGCCGCTGCCGCCATGCGGCGAGGGTGAAGAGGCAGAAGGCCGGATAGAGCACGAGGGCGAAGGCACAGTGAATCCATCCATCGGAAAACCAGGTCTCGCCCCGAGCCACCGACGAGAGGCTCATGAACGCCCCGCTTCCCAGTAGGTAGCAAAGCAGAATGGCCGTCGCGGGCACGGCGGCGCGCCCCGAAAGGGACGGCGCGAGGCGGGACGGAAGCGGTGCTTTGGGGGGCATCGCAGCCAATGTGGCCGAGAATCACCAGGAAGATACTGCTCAGGGCGAACATGAGAGGGTTTGAGATGTCGCCGGTGGGCAGGGGATCCGTAAGCGCCACGATGGCCTCGCCGATTAGAAACGACAGAAGCAGGGAGAGGGCGAGCACGACGGCGTTGTCCCGAGGGGTCAAGCGCCGCGATGCCGCCGCGAGGGCCAGGGCAATCACTACGCCGTAAAGCGCCATGATGGCGGGGTAGGCAGCCATCATCCAGCGCGGGACCGCTCCGGCATCGGCGCTGGCAACGAGCGCGGCCGCGCAGGCGAGCAGCAAGGCGCCGGACCCGACGATGGCCGCCGTGCTGCCGGCCACCCGTTCGGCCAGGCTGTCGCGAAACACCACGAGCACCCCACCCATAAGGGCCATGGTGACGAGCGTGATGAGGTTGCTGGCGAAGACGGGGCCTGCGACGTAGGAGGCATGGGACTCGGGCAGCACGTTCGCCGGGTAGGGGAACAGCACGAACAGCGACCAAAAGCAGGCGTAGGCCAGCGCGAGCAGCAGGATGCGCAGCTTGTTCAACCTCTCTCCTCTCGAATCAGAACCGGTCGCGCGCGGCCCCATGGGGGCCGCCACCATTATACCCGCCATCTGTCCCCAAGGGGCAAGGCACGTTTCACGAGTCGTCCGCCCCTAGCGCTGCCCAGCCTCGGCCGCCTGCACCACGTGGGCCATAGTGACGCTCGTAGTCACGCCGCCGAGGCCTCGGGGCACCGGCGTGATGGCGCCTTCGGGCCCCAGCACGGGCTCCACGGCGCCGAAGTCCACATCGCCGCAGAGATTGCCGGCGGCATCGAAGTTGATGCCCACATCGAGCACCGTCTGGCCCGGCGAGAAGTACTCGGGACCGTAGGCGCGGGCGCGGCCGGTGGCGCACACGACGATGTCGGCCTCGCGGGTGTGGGCGGCCACATCGGCAGTGCGGGAATGGGCCAGCGTCACGGTGGCGTGGCGCGCGAGCAGCATCATAGCCACCGGTCGGCCGATCACGAGGCTGCGCCCGAGCACCACCACTCGCTTGCCCGCAACGGGAATGTCGTAGAAATCCAGCGTCTCCAGGCAGGCCTGGGCCGTAGCCGGCGGGAAACCCTCGCCGGTATCGGCGAACACGCCGGCCAGCGACGCCGACCCGATGCCGTCGATATCTTTGGCCGGGGACAGGCGATCGCACACGGCGCGCTCGTCCATCTGCGGCGGAAGCGGACGGAACATAAGGCAGCCGTGGATGCGCGGATCGGCGTTCACGGCATCGATGACCGCTTCCAGCTCAGCCTGCGTCGCCTCCGTTGGCAGCACGAAACGACGCACGGCGATGCCGTGGAGATCGGCCTGGCGGGCGCAGGTGCGCTCGTAGGACAAATCGTCGGGCCGCTCCCCCACGCGCACAATGGCGAGCGTCGGCGCCACGCCGTGCGCCCGCAAGCGGTCGATGCGGGGCAGCAGGCGCTCCCACAGGGCCGAGGATACCTCCTTGCCGTACAGAATCCTCGCCATCAGCTAAGCCTCTTCACGACATCGGCGTACACCTCATCGGCCATGGCGCCCCCTGCGGCGAGAAGGTCCTCCATCTGATTGCGGTAGACGTCGGCCCGCTCGACATCATCCATGGAGCCGATGTTGATGACCACGTTCAGGCTCGCCGCCATAAGCGCTGCTTTGGCGAGCACGGCGCCCGCCCCGGCATCCGAGAGAGCCAGCACCGAGCCGTGCCGGGCCACGAACACGCAGGACTCGATGACCTGCAGGCAGCAGGCCATGATCTCAAGCGGCACCTCGCAGGCGCCCACGAGCGCCTTCTGCAGCGCCGCGTTCTGGGCCGCACGCTCAGCATCGGTGTCCTTGGGCATCCCGTAAGCGGCAGCGAGGGGTTCGAAGGCGCGAGCGTCCTCGTCGATGAGCGACAGCAGGTGCGCCCGCGTGTCGTCCAGCTCGACGAGCTCGGCCCGCATCCGCTCCTCGACATCGGCGTACTTCTTCTTGCCCACGGTGAGGTTGCCCACCATGGAAGCCAGCGCCGACGCAAGCGCCCCCGCATAGGCCGAGGCCCCGCCTCCACCGGGAGTCGGGGCCTTTGAAGCCAGCGCCTCCACAAACTCGGTATCGACCACGCAAACCCTTCTTTCCGAAAAAGCAGGGCTCGGACTCGGTGCGGTGGTGCCGCGCGCAGTTCATTGAAGTGCACGAAGCACGTCCGGAGCAGAACTCCGACGGTGCACTTCAATGTTGTTTGAGCACGGCACTTCCGCTCCGAGTCCGAGCCCGGACAACTACGTAAATGCTAGAACAACCCCGTGATCGTGCCGTCTTCCATCACATCGATCTTATGGGCGGCGGGGGCCTTCCCCAAGCCCGGCATGGTCATGATGGAGCCGGTGAGCGCCACGATGAAGCCGGCGCCGGCGGACACCTTCACCTGGCGCACCGTGATCTGGAAATCGCGGGGAGCGCCCAGCTTGGTGGCGTCGTCCGAGAACGAGTACTGGGTCTTGGCCATGCACACGGGCATCTCTCCGAAGCCCAGGGCCTCCAGCTGCGCGATCTCCTTCTGCGCCGCGGGCTCGAACACCACGCCGTCGGCATGGTAGACGCGCTTGGCAATGGCCTCGATCTTCTCGGCGATGGACAGGTCGTCCTCGTAGGAGAACGTGAAGGTGTCGGCGGAGCGCCCGGCCTCATCCCCGTTCTCGCACAAGGCCACCACCTCATCGGCCAGGGCCAGGCCGCCCTCGCCACCGCGCGCCCACACCTCGGACAAAGCCACGTTCACGCCCAGCTCGCGGCACTTGGCTTCCACCAGGTCCAGCTCGGCCTTGGTGTCGGTCGGGAAGGCGTTGATGGCCACCACGCAGGGCAGGTTGTACACGTTGGTGATGTTCTCCACGTGCTGCAGCAAATTCGGCAGGCCCGCCTCCAGCGCCTCCAGGTTCTCCTCGTTGAGATCGGCCTTGGCCACGCCGCCGTGGTTCTTCAGCGCGCGCACCGTGGCGACGACCACCACCGCATCGGGCTTAAGACCGGCGAGGCGGCACTTGATGTCGAGGAACTTCTCCGCGCCCAGATCGGCGCCGAAACCAGCCTCGGTGACGCAGTAGTCGCCGAGCGCCATGGCCATGCGCGTGGCCATGATGGAGTTGCAGCCGTGGGCGATGTTGGCGAAGGGACCGCCGTGGACGAAGGCCGGGGTACCCTCCAGCGTCTGCACGAGGTTCGGCTTCAGGGCATCCTTCAGCAGCGCGGCCATGGCGCCTTCGGCCTTCAGATCGTGGGCTGTGACGGGTTTGTCGTCGTAGGTGTAGCCGACCACAATACGGCCCAGACGCTCCTTCAGGTCGGTGATGGAGGTGGCCAAGCAAAAAATGGCCATGACCTCGCTGGCCACGGTGATGTCGAAGCCGTCCTCGCGGGGCACACCATGGGCCTTGCCGCCGAGGCCGTCCACGATGTGGCGCAGCTGGCGGTCGTTCATGTCCACCACGCGCTTCCAGGTGATCTTGCGTACGTCGATGCCGAGCTCGTTGCCGTTCTGGATGTGCGCGTCGAGCAGCGCCGCGAGCAGGTTGTTGGCCGCACCGATGGCGTGGAAGTCGCCGGTGAAATGCAGGTTGATGTCTTCCATGGGAATAACCTGGGCGTAGCCGCCACCGGCCGCACCGCCCTTGATACCGAACACCGGGCCGAGCGACGGCTCGCGCAGCGCCACGACCACGTTCTTGCCGCGCAGCGAAAGCGCATCGGCCAGGCCCACCGTCGTGGTGGTCTTGCCCTCTCCGGCCGGCGTGGGATTGATTGCGGTCACCAGGATGAGCTTGCCCGGGGCGTGCTCCTCCTCGCGCAGCAGGTTGTAATCGACCTTCGCCTTGTAGTTTCCGTACAGCTCAAGGTACTTTTCGTCGACGCCGGCAATGGCAGCGATCTCGCCAATAGGTTTCGGTTCGGTCGCCTGGGCAATTTCAATGTCGGTCAACACGTCGGGCCCTTCTTTCTCATGTCGCGGCGCGCAGGCGTACCTGGCAGCCTCATCGATAGATGGCGCAGCGCCGGCGGAAGGAATCGTCCTGCCGACCAAACGCTGACGCTCCCATTCTAGCGATGCGGCCGCGCCCCGTCGCCCCTCTATCCCCAAAGGGCGCAACTTCCCCTCATTGCGGGGATTCCCGAAGGCATCCGCGCCCAACAGCCCCTAGCGGTAGGCGCGATCGGCGATAAGGCGCAGGCCTTCCAGCGTCAGCTCGGTGTTCACCTCGTCGATGGTACTCGAGTAGCGCTCGACGACCGGCGCCAGACCGCCCGTGGCGATGACCTTCGCCGAATAGCCCAGCTGGTCGAAGATGCGGCGCACCAGGCCGTCCACGCGATCGGCCTCCCCTAGCATGATGCCCGACTGGATGGCCTCCACCGTGTTGGTGCCGATGACCGCCGGCGGCGCCACCAGCGCGATGTCCGGCAGCTGAGCGCCGTGAGTGAACAGCGCGTTGGCCGAAGTCTGCACGCCCGGCGCGATAACGCCGCCGCGGAAGCGGCCGTCGCGATCGATGACCTCGATGTTCGTGGCCGTTCCGAAGTCGACCACCACCACCGGCGCCCCGTAGATCGCCCGGGCCGCCACCGCATCGGCCACCCGATCGGCGCCGATCTCGCGGGGGTTGGGGTAATCGGCGTCGAAAAGGCCCTCGGCCGTCTCGGCATTGCACACCAGCGACCGCGCGCCGGTGGCGTCCTTGATGGCCTGCATCCAGGCCTTGGTCAGCTGGGGCACCACCGAGGCGACCGCCGAGGCGCGCACCTGGGAAAGATCGAGGCTCTCGAGGGAAAACAGCGTGGAGAAGACGATGCGCAGCTCGTCGGCCGCCGCCTTCCGATTGGTGGCGATTCGCCACATCGCGCGCAGAGAATCCCCCGCGTAGACCCCGATTACGGTATGGGTGTTACCGATGTCAATAGCAAGTAACATAATTATGACAATCTTCCTCAGTTTTCCGGCCCTGCGGGCTTATTTGCGTATAGTTAGCGCATGAGAGATTATAGCAATGTCTCAACGATATGCCCCCGACGGGCATTCGTCGATATGACGAGAGAAAGGCAAGACCATGATAGAGACACCGAGCCGCATCCTTGTCGTTGACGACGAGCCTTCCATCACCGAATTCGTCAGCTACGCGTTGAAAAAGGAGGGCTACGAGACCGACGTCGTCGACAACGGCGAGGACGCCTTCGCGTTGGCAAGCGCCAACAACTATGATCTGTTTATCTTGGATATTATGCTGCCGGGCATGGACGGCTACGAGCTGTGCCGTC
This sequence comes from Adlercreutzia sp. CNCM I-6216, assembly GCF_977113345.1. Taxonomy (NCBI): domain Bacteria; kingdom Bacillati; phylum Actinomycetota; class Coriobacteriia; order Eggerthellales; family Eggerthellaceae; genus Adlercreutzia; species Adlercreutzia sp. CNCM I-6216. The sequence goes on along the minus strand of NZ_CDSBIE010000005.1, from coordinate 182,608 downwards.
GGCTGCGTTCGAAGACCACGGCCCCCGTGCTGTTCCTTTCCGCCCGCGACACCGAGCTGGACAAAGTCGTCGGCTTGGAAATCGGCGGCGACGACTATCTCGCCAAGCCCTTCGGCGTGCGCGAGTTGATCGCCCGCGTCCGCGCGCTTCTGCGCCGCGGCCAGGGCGGCGAGTTCCCCGGCGCGAGCAATTCCATCACCGCTTCGGGCATCACGCTGGACGAGGACGCCCACACCGCCGCCGGCGACCACGGCGAGATCGACCTGACGCCCCGCGAGTTCGAGCTTCTGGCCTCGCTCATGAAGAACGCCGGCAAGGTGGTCTCCCGCGAGGATCTGCTCCGCGACGCCTGGGGCTGGGAGTACCTCACCGAGACCAAGACGGTGGACACCCACATCAAGCGTCTGCGTGACAAGATTCACGCCGCCGGCTACGATCCGGCCCTCGTGGAAACGGTACGCGGCTACGGCTACCGCTTCAAGGCGTAAGCCAACTCGCGAGAAATCTGCTCCCATGAAGGGAAGGCTCCCGAGCGGGAGCCTTCCCTTTTAGCGACGGGTTTCTACCGACCGTTTTCTAAGGGTAAATGCCAGTTCGGCCCCGTTATGGCGTGCTGCGATGCCCGTTAAGGGGTGAAATGGCAAGCAAATGCCAGTTCGGCCCCGTTATGGCAACACGCGGACGACCATTTCGGGGCCCAACTGGCATTTGCTCGAGGATTTAGCAGCGACGAGACGCCTACCGCACGGCGGCGCGGACGGCGTCGGCGCAGATGACGGCGGCCACGATCTTGCAGAGGTCAACGACCATAAACGGCGCCACCGCCGTGAGGAACGCCGTGGCCAGATCCACGTGCCCCACCACCATGTACTGGACGCACCCGCACACGTAAGCGATAGCCGTAAAGATGATGCCGGCGATAATCTCTACCCCGAAGCTGCGCAGAAACGCACCCGCGCGCTGGAGCGGCGTCATGGCCGTCTTCTCCGCGCGAGTGAGCCGCGGCGCATTCTTGCCGCCGGCCATACCGAGCCTCGTGCGCACCGCGTGCAAAAACAGCGCGGCAGCCGCCACGCCGAAGAGGTATCCCCACAGAAAGCCGCCCGTCGGCCCGGCCAGAACACCGATTCCACCGCGCATGCCCGAGAACACGGGCACCCCCACCGCACCCAGCAGCAAGTAGCCCGTGATGGCCGCAATGGCCTCCTTGGGACTCAGCACCACTATGGCAAACGTGATGGCGAACATCTGCAGCGTGAAGGGAATGGGACCCAAGGGCACGACCACCCAGGCCGATACCGCCATGATGGCGATGGTCAAGCCGACAAAGACCACCGACCGCGTTCGCTGGGTCGCCTCGCTGCGCGTCTTCGTTGATTCCATGCATCTCTCCTTCCACTCGAAGGAGTCCATCGTAGGGGTCGAGCGCGTCCCAGAGCCCGCGCACTGCTCTTTCAGCGGCTAACGGGCCACCATGCCAATAAATTTGTGCAAGTGCCCAAAACCTAATCGTACATCGCGGCGAGCTTGCGGAGGCGCACCATTTCCCAGGCCACGAAGATGGCCGTGGTGAAGATGGAGAGGAAGTCAGCCACCGGTGCCGCGAAGTACAATGCGTCCAATCCGGTGAACTGCGGAAACAGCTGCGGCAGCACCACAGGCATCAGGTACAGCAAGGGCACGAGGAACAGAATCTGGCGCGTCAAGGTGAGGAACACCGACTTGGCCGGCTGGCCCGTGGCCTGGAAGTAGTTCGAGCTGACGATCTGGAAGCCCACGAAGGGCAGCATGAGGAACTGCACGCGGATGGCGAAAGCCGTGAAATCAACGAGACCGTCGTGGGAGATACCGAAGGCATGGGCGATGGGCACCGCGAACACCTCGACGATGATGAACATGAGCACCGAGATGGAAGACGCCGCCCCAATGCCGTACCACAGCGTCTTGCGAACGCGATTGACGTTGTGAGCGCCGTAGTTGAAGCCGAGCAGCGGCTGCAGGGCGATGGCGATGCCGATGAGCGGCATGACCGAGAACTGCCCGATGCGCTGCACCACGCCAATGGCCGCCAACGCGTCGTCGGCGCCGATGGGCGTCAGGGCCCCGTATTTCACCAGCTGGAAGTTGATGACGAAGTTCACGATGGCCATGCCCGCCTGCACACAGAAGCTCGGCAGCCCGAAGGCGAGAATGGTGCGATCCATGGAAAAGCTCAGGCGCATGGCGGGCAAGCGCAGCCGCATGGGAACGTCGCTGCGCAGGCAGAAGTACTGCAGCACCGCCAAACACGAACAGGCCCAGCCGAGCACCGTGGCCAGAGCGCTGCCCATAACCCCCCAGCCGAGCGCCAGAACGAACAGGGCGTTGAAGGCCACCGAGCCCACCAGACCGATGACCATGGTGCCGAGCGCCCGGTTAGGGGCGCCGCAGGTGCGGATGAAGTTGTTCACGCCAAGGCCGATGCACTGCAAGATGAAGCCGGCACAGAGAATCTGGATGAACGTCTGGGCGTAGGGGCGCACCTCCGGTGTGGCGCTCGCCAAATCGAGCACCCAGGAGACCAGCGCCGGATTCCACCCGATGACGAGCACAATGACGGCAGCAACGAGGCTCAAGGACACCACATTGCCCAGGGCGCGCTCGGCATCGTCGCGCTTGCCCTCGCCGAGGCGCAGGGCCGCCAGCGCGTTGCCGCCGTTGCCGATGAGCATGGCGATGGCCATGAACACGATCATGATGGGGTTGGCCACGGTCATGGCCGAAAGGCCGATCTCCCCTACCGCGTGCCCCAGAAACACCGAGTCGATGATGGCATAGGAGCCGTTGATGAGCATGCCCACCACCGACGGAATGGCGAACTCCGTAATGAGCCGCGGAATGGAGGCCGTCCCCATCCGCAGCACCTTGTCGTCACCCGCCGACGAGGCGCGCAACCGCTCCCCGCGCGGATCTCCGGCTGCTTGGGCGTCCACACCAAGCTCGCGCTCGCCCTGCGCAGCTGCGCCCTCTTTCAATTCCCCGTCAAGCTTCTTCTCGTCACTCATGCCTTCGCGCCTTTCTTCTCTTCGGCGCTATTGTAGCCCTTACGGCATCACCATGACGTGGGCCTCGCCGGAGGCGACGGGGACGGTGTCGTCGGCGGTGCGGACGAGAAGGCGGCCGCGCTCGTCGACGCCAGTGGCCGTGCCTTCCAAAGTAGCGGTGCCGGCGGCGTCCTCGATGCGCACCGCGCGACCGGTGAGGAAGGACGAGCCCTCGTAGCTGCCCAACGTCGGCATGAAGCCGAGCTCGCGCCAACGACCGTAGTTCACGAGGATGCGGGCGATGACCTCGCGCTGGATGTCGGTGATGACCTCCTCGCGACGAGCAGCCTGCTCGCGCTCCGGCAATGCCGCGATGGCCTGGGCCAGTGACACGAAATGCCCCGGGACGGATTCAGGGGCCGGCATGATATCCGCCATGTACTCGGGAACGTTGCGACCCTGCACGGGACGGTCGACCTCGGGGCGGAACACGTTGATGCCGATACCCACGCACACGCCGCCCCCGCACGCCTCCAGCGAGATGCCGCAGAGCTTGCGGTACTCGTCGGCGCGCTGGCAGTCGGCGGGCATATAAATCACGTCGTTGGGCCATTTCACCTGGATGCCGTCCTCGAACTGCGGCGCCGCCACCTGGCCTAAGGCGCGCTGGACCGAAAGGCCCACGACCAGGCTCAAAGTGGCCAAGCCGCTGCCGGCCACGTCGGGGCGCAGCAGGATGGACATGTACAGGCCGCCCTCGGGACTGTCCCATTCGCGGCCCTGGCGGCCGTAACCGCTCAGCTGGCGCCGAGCGCGCACGATGAGGCCCTCGGCCTTTCCCTCGCGCAACGCGTTCTTCACGACCTCGTTGGTAGAGGTCACCTCGTCAAGCACCGTCAGCTTCATGGCTAGATCCTCCTCGCCTTCCCGACGCGCTCGGCCTCGGGCACGCGCCCCACGGGAGTTCCATCCGCCAGCTCCCAGCCGGGCAGAATCTCCAGCACAGGCTTCACGACGAAATCGCGCTCCGTCACGCGCGGGTGCGGAAGCGTGAGCTCGTCGTCGGACGCAACGTACATCTGGTAGTCGAGAATATCGATATCGAGCGTGCGCGGGCCGTTCTCAATGGCGCGCACGCGGCCGAGGGAGTTCTCGATGCTGTGCAAATACCCCAAAAGCTCTTTGGGCGGAAGGCCGCTGCGCAGGAGCACGACGGCGTTCACGAAGGCATCCTGATCCTCGTAGTAGGCCGGCTCGCTCTCGTAGAACGAGGACATGTCCACGATCTGGGTGTCGGGCAGGCTGCACAGATGGCCCACGGCAAGATTGAGCTGGGCGATTTTCGCCTCGGTCTCCTCGCCGGGCTCGGCCACCAGCGCCACGTTCGACCCCAGGCCCAAGAGCACCGCCGGCCGCAAGTCCTTCAGCGCGGCGACCGTCATCTCCACATTGTGGGTGCGCACGACGCTCGCCCCCAACTCGCAGGCGAGCAGCGCTTCGGCCGCCGAGGCCACGTCGCGGTCGTGAAGCTCCTCCACCTGGTAGGCCTCGCCCACGAAGCGCTTGCGCGAGACCGCCACCATGACCGGATAGCCCAGATGCACGATCTCGTGGAGGTTGCGCATAAGCTCGATGGTCTGCTTGGGAGTCTTGCCGAAGCCGGGGCCCGGATCGACGCAGATGCGGGAGCGATCGACGCCGGCCGCTTCCAAGGCAGCGGCCGCATCGCGCAGGTAGTCGCGCACTTCAGCAACCACGTCCTCGTAGACGGGGTCGTTCTGCATGGTGGCCGGCTCGCCCTTCATGTGCATGACCACACACCCGCAACCGCAGCGACGCACCGCTTCCACCATGGCGGGATCGCGGAAGCCAGACACGTCGTTGACGATGGAAGCGCCGGCATGCAGAGCGCGAGTCGCCACCTCGGCATGACGCGTGTCCACCGACACGCAGATGCCGGCCTCCACGAGGGCCGCGACGACATCCCCAATGCGATTCCACTCCTCTTCAGGCGTGACGGGCGTGGCGCCCGGGCGCGTGGACTCGCCGCCTACATCCACGATGGCGGCCCCGGCGCGCACCATGTCAAGCCCGTGCTCCACGGCCGCTTCGGGATCGAGGTACGCCCCGCCGTCGGAGAAGGAATCGGGGGTCACGTTCAAAATACCCATGATGAGGGGCGTGCTGGTGTCGAAGTCGTATTGTCCGCAATGCCAGATCATGAATGCTGAAGCCTCGTCTTTCTCGGCGTTTCCTCCCTTTGATTCTTAGCCGATAAGTGTAACGGCGCAAAAGGCCCGTGTACACTGGTTTCTGATGAGTGTACCGTATTATCTCTTAGAGTGGGCTTCAAGATTGGGCTCGCGCACAAAAAAGAACGCCCGGAGGCGGCGCGCCGCTTTCAAGAACGCCGCGGCAAGGCGACCATGACAAAGCAGCCAAGGCAAGACAGCCATAGCAAGGCGACGCCAAAATAAGAGGCGCGATTTCCTGATTTTCACCTCGCAGCGGGCGCTGGAAGGTGGAAATCGGGAAATCGCGCCAATCTAAGGGCCATTCAGGTGGAAATCGGGAAATCGCGTCTCGCTCTCAGCCCCCCGGAGAAGCCGGCCGCTAATCCCTCTTGTCCGGGTCGGGAGCATCGGCGGAGGAATCCATGTCGTCCTCGCGGTCGATTTCCGCGTTCACCTCGGCCTGGGTGGGCATATCGGAGCGATCGGCATGCTCGGCGGGAGTGCGGAAGGGGGCGTTCGGATCCTGGTCGCCCGGCTCTACCGGCTCGTCTCTCCAATTCGGGTCGGCCAGCGTCTCGCCGGCGTCGGGATCGACCGCTGCGCCCGAGCCACCCGCTGCGCCCGGCGTGCCGTTCGCGCCGTCGCCCTCTCCCTGAGCCGCCAGAAGCTCGGCGTCCTTGGCGCGGGCCGCGGCCTCTTCCGCCTCCTTGGCGGCGATGATGTCGTCCTCGCGCGCCAGGTACTCGTCCCACTTGTTGTCGAGCAGCGCCTCGCAGGCCTCGCCTTCCACGGTCTCGCGCTCGAGCAGCACGCTGGCCATGAGATCCATCTGATCGGCGTGGGAGGACAGAATCGCGTGGGCCCTATCGTGGGCCTCCTTCATGATCTTGGCCACCTCTTCATCGATGCGACGGGCCGTCTCCTCGGAGTAATCTTGGGTGTTGCCGTAGTCGCGGCCCAAGAACACCTCGTGGTTGGGCTGGCCGAACACCTGGGTGCCCAAAGGACTCATGCCGTACTGGGTGACGATGGCGCGGGCCATCTTGCTCGCGCGCTCAAGGTCGTTGGAGGCGCCGGTGGTGATGTCGTCGCAGAAGATCTCCTCGGCCACGCGACCGCCCATGAACACCGCCAGCTCGTCTTTCATCTCGGAAAGCGAGTTTAAAACCTTGTCCTCGTCGGGAATGGAGAGGGTGTAGCCCAGCGCCCGGCCGCGCGAGATGATCGAGATCTTGTGCACCGGATCGGCATGGTCGAGCAAATGCCCCACGAGCGCGTGCCCGCTCTCGTGGTAGGCGATGGTGTGCTTGGTCTTCTCGTTCATCACGCGGCCCTTGCGCTCCGGGCCGGCGATAACGCGCTCCATCGACTCGCTCACCTCGCGCATGGTGATGATCTTCTTGCCGCGCCGCGCCGTGAGCAGGGCCGACTCATTCATGAGGTTCGCCAGATCGGCGCCGGTGAAGCCCGGGGTGATCTTCGCGATCTTCGCCAGATCCACATCCGACCCGATGGGCTTGTCCTTGGAATGCACTTCCAGAATGCGCTGGCGGCCCTTCACGTCGGGGGTGTCCACGACGATTTGGCGATCGAAGCGGCCGGGGCGCAAAAGCGCCGGATCGAGCACATCGGCGCGGTTCGTGGCCGCGATGAGCACCACCGAGTCGTTGGACTCGAAGCCGTCCATTTCCACGAGCAGCTGGTTCAAGGTCTGCTCGCGCTCGTCGTGGCCGCCGCCGAGGCCCGTGCCGCGCTGGCGCCCCACCGCGTCAATCTCGTCGATGAAGATGATGGCGGGGGAAGCCTCTTTCGCGTCCTTGAACAGATCGCGCACGCGGCTCGCGCCCACGCCCACGAACATCTCGACGAAGTCCGAGCCCGAGATGCTGAAGAACGGCACGCCCGCCTCGCCGGCCACAGCGCGCGCGAGCAGGGTTTTGCCGGTGCCCGGAGGGCCCACGAGCAGGCAGCCTCGCGGAATCTTCGCGCCCATGGACTGGTACTTGGCGGGATTGGCCAGAAAGTCCTTAATCTCCTGCATCTCCTCCACGGCCTCATCGACGCCAGCCACATCGGCAAACGTCACATCGGGGCGCTCCTCCAGAGTCTTCTTCGCCTTGTTCTTCCCGAAGCTCATCTGGGAATTGTTGGCCTGCTGCATCTTGTAGAAGAAGAACATCAGAAGGCCACCGATGATGAGGATAGGCAGAAGCGTGGCCAGAACCTCCAGGAAGGGGCTCGGCAACGTCACCTGATAGGAGATGTCGGGATGTGCCGCCAGAAGCTCGCCGAGCGAATCGGAGCCCACGTAGGTGGAGGTGTAGTTGTGCTCTTTGCCCAGCGTGGCCGGATCGAGCGTCGTGGTGGCCACGCCGCCAAGCGCCTTGCCGTCATCGCCGTGCTCGGTCGCCATGAGGGCGTTCAGTGAGTCGAAGGCCCCGTTGAAGGCGCCGGCCGCCTCTGCGCCGGCGGTGGCCGCCGGGAAGTAGGTGCCCGACACCGTGTAGTCGCCGGCGGAGTAGGTGACCGACTTCACGCGGCCCTGCTCCACCGCCTGGGTGAACTCGGAGGTGATGAGTTGATCGGTCACGGTGGTGCCCATGGCGCCGGTACGCATGAACTGGCTGCCCACGAAAAACGCCACGGCCAAGAGGATGATGACCATGACCATCGTGGTGCGCTGGGTCGACGCCGGCGGGATTGGTTTCTTGGGATTGTTGTCTGCCATAGTTGATTGCTGCCTTTACTGGTAGATCTCGGGCTTCAGAACGCCGATGTAGGGGAGGTTGCGGTAATGCTCGGCAAAGTCGAGGCCGTAGCCGACGATGAACTCGTCGGGGCACTCGAAGCCGATATAGCGGCACGGGATGTCGGCCTGGGCCGGCGTGTCCTTGCGCATGAGCGCCGCCACCGTAAGCGACGCCGGCTCGCGGGACTGCAGGTTCTTCAGGAGGTACTTCAGCGTGAGCCCTGAATCGATGAGGTCCTCGGCGATGACGACGTGGCGCCCCCGGATGTCGGTGCTGAGATCCTTCAGGATGCGCACCACACCGGAGCTCTTCGCGCCGTTGCCGTAGGAGGACACGGCCATGAAGTCCACTTCCAGCGGTAGATCGATGGCGCGGATGAGGTCGCAGGTGAACACCGCCCCGCCGCGCAGGATGGACACGACCACAATGCCCGCATCCCCGGCAACATCGGCATAGTCGCGAGTGATGGCCTCGCCCAGCTCGCGCACGCGTATCGCCAGATCCTGCTCGGAGAAAAGTATCTCTGAGATGTCGTTATGCACGTGAACCACTTTCTCTTTGCCCGCAGCGCGCGCTCCTCGCGCAAACGCCGCAGCGCTCTTTAATCGCAGTCCAGTTTACCAAAGACCTTTTCTCGAACAGCCGTAAGACAGCAACGCCACAAATTATGTGCGCTAATTGTCATCGAGCCGCTAAGGGCCGCATCGATACTGGCGGCATGCCAGAGCCCGGCGTCACGCAACCGCAAGACTCAGCCAACATTGATCGCTTAGCATTCTGCGGCCTCGGCGTTCACGAGGTCGGGGAATTCCTTGATGAGGCGTGTCGTAGGCAGGCCGATGATGGTGTCGAGGGAGCCGTCGTAGTGGTCAACGAGCGCCGCCCCCTCACCTTGGATGGCGTAGGCGCCGGCCTTGTCGAAGGACTCGCCCTTCCGCAGGTACTCGGTGATCTCCTCGTCGGTCAGGTCGCGGAAAGTGACGTAGCTCTTGTCGGCGAAGGTGCGGAAGCCCAGCGACACGTCCTCGGCGTTGGGGGCGGCCACCATCCAGACGGACACGGCCGTGATGACCTCGTGGGTGCGGCCGGACAGCTGCCGCAGCATGTGCTTGCCGTCCGAAGCGCTGCGGGGCTTGCCGAAGATCTTGCCGTCGAGAACCACCATGGTGTCGGCGCCGATGACGATGAGCATGCCGGTGTAGTTCTCGGCCAGCACCTCCTGAATGACCGCGCCGGCCTTGCGCTCGGCGAGCTTCTTGGCGGCCTCTTCGGGGTCGGCGGCCAAATCGGGCTCCAGCGACTCGTCCACCGGGGTCGCCGGCGTGCGCACCGTGAACTTCACGCCGGCCGCATCCAGAAGCTCGCGGCGGCGCGGGCTGCTGGAGGCGAGGATCACCTCGAAGGTGGGCGCAGTCGCAGCTTCCGCTTCCGCTTCCTCTTCCACGGCCTGCTGCAGCTCATCGGCAGCTACCTTCGCGGCGACTTCGTTGGCAAATTCGTCGGTTCTCTCAGTCATGCTTCTTCCTTCTTGCTCGGAAATAGGCCATGGGCTCCACGAGGACACCCCGCTTGTTCGCGCTCACGGCCAGATCATACTGGATATTGGCCACATACCCGCTGTTGGGCGCGCCATTCGCGAAGCCAGCGAGCACGGCTTCCACGCTAGCGGCTTCCACCCGCGCATCCGGGCCGAGCATCGCTTCCAAAAGACGCAGCACCGCGCGACGCTGCAGCGGGCGCTCCGCTTTTCCAAAAGCGGGCAGAAGGCGGAAGCCCTCGGAGCGGTCGATGCCGAAGGTGTCGTCCTCGGCCACCCATTCCGCGGACTCCTCGGCCAGCTTTTCGGCCATGTTCTGCAGCATGTCGTCCTCGTCGGCGATGAGGTTCATCGAGCGGGTCAGCACCTCGGGCAGCGCACTGTTCCATTCCTTGGCCACCGGCACGATCTTGTGGCGCACATAGGCGCGGAAGCGGTCGGTGTGGGCGTTGGTGGCGTCCTCGCGCCAGAGCGCGCCGGACTCATCGCGGACCACGGTCTCCCCCGCCGCCTCGCGAGCGGAGAGGTAGTCGTGCAGCTCGTCGCGGGTGATGTCGAGCAGGGGACGCACCACGGGTCCGTTGCGGTAGAGCATGCTGCGGAAACCGCCGGGGCCAGTGCCCACGATGGAGCGCATGTAGAAGTTCTCGATGCGGTCGTCGGCGGTATGAGCCGTGAAGATGCGCGCCTCGGAGAGCGGACGACCCTCGTGCTGGCACATCGAGCGCAGCGCCTCGTTGGCGGCCAGGTAGCGCTCGCGCCGGGCCACGGCTTCCACGTTCTCGCGGCTGCGCTCGGCTTCGGCAGCGATGTCGATGGAGCAGATGAACAGCGGGATATCCAGCGCCTCGGCCAAAGCCGCCACGAAGCGCTCGTCGGCATCGGCGTCCTCGCCGCGCAACTGGTGGTTCACGTGCAGCATGGCCACCGGTCCCACATCGCCCGCCTCGCGCAGGGCAGCGCCCAAATACGCCAGCGCCGTGGAATCGGAGCCGCCGGATACCATGAGCAGGACGGCGGCATCGGGCACCGCCAGGTCGTGAGTTGCGATGGCGGCACGGGCCTTTTCGAGGGTTCCTTCAATCAAGTCAGTCATTTTCCCTTCCTTCTTCTTGCAACTCACCGGGGCCGGGGCGCGGGGTAATGCTCAGTCGCTCAAACAGTCCTCGCTCGGCGAAACAGCCCAGTGGGCTGTTTCGTTCGCTGCGGAACTCGCTTGGTGAGCACCACCCCATGCCCCTCCGCGCCTGTCTTCCCGTTCCAGCATGACGATGGATTCTACGTGGTCGGTGTGGGGGAACATGTCCACCGGCCGGATGGCGCGCACCTCGTAGCCGCTCTTCACCAGCTGGCGCACGTCGCGGGCCTGGGTTGCGGGGTTGCACGAGATGTAGACGATGCGCTCGGGGGCAAGCGCCGCGGCGCCCGCGAGGAACTCGGGCGTGGAACCGGCCCGCGGCGGATCCATGAGCAGGACGAGGGGCTGCGGACGCTCCTCCGATGCTGCAAGCTCCTTCATGAAAGCGGTGGCGTCCTGCGCCACGAACTCGGCGTTTTCCACACCGTTGTGGCGGGCGTTGTTGGCGGCGTCGCGGATGGCCGCCTCCACGGAATCGACGCCGATAACGCGGGCCGCCCCACGGCTCGCGGCCACCAGCCCAATGGTGCCTGTGCCGCAATAGGCGTCGATAACCGTCTCGACGCCCGTAAGATTCGCCAAGCGGATGGCCTCGTCGTAAAGCACCTCGGTCTGCGTGGCGTTCACCTGGTAGAACGACTGCGACGAGATGCGGAACGTGAGTCCGCACAGCGTGTCCAAGATGAATCCGGGGCCGAAGAGCACGCGCTCCTTGTCGCCCAAGATGACATTGGTCTGGCGCGTGTTCACGTTCTGCACGATGGTGGTCACCTCGGGCACGCGGCGCGCCAGCTCGCGGCAGAAAGCCTTCGACGCGGGAAACTCCTCGCCGTTGGTCACCACGGTGACGAGCACTTCTCCGCTCTTATGGCCCACGCGCACCACGGCGTGGCGCACGAAGCCGGCGCCGGTGTCTTCGTTGTAGGGCTCCATGTTCCAGCGGGCCATGATGTCGCGGATGGCGAGCGTCACCTTCTTGGCTGTCTCGTTTTCGATAGCGCACGTATCGGTGGGAATGAGCCGGTGGGTGCCGGTCTCGTACATGCCCGTGAGGATGTCGGCGCGGGTGAGCTTGGCATCTTTCCCCTTGCGCTTTGCGCCCTTGGCCGGGGCATAAGGGGAGATCACCTTGTTACGGTAATGGAAAGGGTCGTCCATTCCCAGGATAGGCAGCAAGGCGCCAGCGGGGGCAACATCTTCGAAGAGAGCGCCCACCGCCTGCTGCTTGGCGGCGAGCTGTTCCGCATAGGGAACATCAAGCCGGCTGCAGCCGCCGCAACGCCCGAAGGCGGAACACAGGGCGCACGACGAGCCCTTCCCCGCATCGTCGGTGATCTGGGGCAAGGGGCGACCAAGGTCGCCCCCTACGGGGGGCTTTGACGCTCGTCGCGCCCCCTTCCCCCTACGCGCCTGGGGCAGGGGGCGACCGAGGTTGCCCCCTACGGGATCGGCCCCGGAGCGTTTAAGGCGCGGCGGGTTGGCCCGGAGCGCTTTGGGTTTGGCGGGGCGGTTACTGGTGCGTTTCGGGTTGTTGTCATGTTTTCTCGTCATGGCCTCATTTTGACATAATGGGGCCACAGGAAAAGGAGGCACTTATGAACTTCATCATTCGCTGGATCGTCACCGCCATCTCCGTCGCCGCCGCCGTGTGGCTCGTGCCGGGCATCGAGATCTTGAGCAACAGCGCATCCTGGGTGGGCATCGTGTTCTTCGCACTCATTCTGTCGCTCATCAACATGTCCATCAAGCCGATTCTGCAGATCCTCTCGCTGCCGGTGACCGTGCTCACCCTGGGCATCTTCTATCTCGTGGTGAACACGCTTCTGCTCTACATCGCCGCGTGGCTCGCCAACGGGCTGTTCGGCGCCGGCTTCTACATCGCCAGCTTCGGCAGCGCCTTTGTGGCCTCCATCGTCATCTCGCTGGTGTCCGCCCTCGTCAACGGCCTCATCGGCAACGACGCGTAACTATTCGCTGCGCAGCGCCTCAACCGGGTCTTTGCGGGCGGCGGCCATGGCGGGGAACAGGCCGGCGACAAACGACAGGAACACGCTGATGGCCACGAGGATCGCTCCGGCCACCGGCGGCAGCATGGCGATGTCGGGCACGTCCAAAAGCCCGTACACAATGGCGTTGACCGGAATGCACACAAGCGCCACGACCCCCACGCCGATAAGGCCCGCCGTCAGGCCCTCGATGATGGTCTCGGCGTTGAACACCCGCGAGATGTCGCCCTTGCTCGCGCCGATGGCGCGCAGGATGCCGATCTCCTTCTTGCGCTCGAGCACCGAGATGTAGGTGATGATGCCGATCATGATGGACGACACCACGAGCGAAATGGCCACGAACGCGATGAGCACGTAGCTGATCATGTCCACGATCGTCGTGACCGATTTCATGAGCGTGCCCACGAAATCCGTGTAGGAAACTTTCTTGTCGTCCTGCCCCGAGGCCACCATGCGGTCGTTGTAGTCGTCCAGAATGGCGATGACCTGCTGTTTGTCCTCGAAGTTGTCCGGGTAGATGTCGATCTGCGAGGGCTTAGAAAGCTCCGCGTAACCCAACTTGCTGAGGTTCGCGTCGAAGGAGCGCACGCCGTCGGTCATGAGCGACATGATGAGCTCGGTCAGCTCGTCCTCGGTCATCTTCATTTGGAAGGCGTCCTGGAAGGCGTTCGTGTCCACGGACATGGCCAGAGGAATGCTCGCCGCCATGTCGCCCATCACCTTCTGCACCGAGGCCTGGGTCTTGGCGGTGATCGTGGCCATGACCTGCTCCATGTAGGCTTTCATGGAAGATTCCAGGGCTGCGGAGATCTTCGTTGCCATCTCCTTCTGCAGGGCGTTGGCATCGACGATCTGCGCCGCGTACTGCCCCATAATGGCCTGCAGCTCGGGGCTTTGGGCGTAGGACTCCAGCGTCGACTGCGCCAGCGTCTGGAAGTCCGGCGGCGTGCCCGACGCCGCGGCCTGGGCATAGGCGGCGCCGAGGGCCTGGGTGTAGCCGGCCAGCGCCGCACCCATCATCTCGCCCATGGCGTCGCTGTTGAAGGCCGAGGTCATGTCCAAGTTCAACGCGCTTGCATCGAGCTCGGGCATCGCCGGCAGATCGTCAGCCGACATCCCCTCGCCCAGCGCGCTCGTGTCCATGTTCAACTTCGACTCATCGAACTTGAAGGCGTTCTGCAGCGCCTCCTCGTCGATGCTGAACAGGTTTTCCATAGAGAAATCCGAGCCCGATTCCTCTTCCTCGGTGAACTCCTTGCCGTTGAACACGTCGATGGTCGGGTAATTCAGCTGCTCCTGCACGATGGCGGCCTCGGAGGCCTGCTCGATCAGATGGCGCGTCAGCTCGGGCGTGTAGTAGATGCCCATGGAAAGCGCCGTGGCCTTCGCGTCCGGCCGCGGCTGCACAATGCCGACGATTTTCAGCTCCTCGCCGGCGTCCACGAGCCCCTTCATGTACTCCTCGTCGCCGGTTTTGTCGACCCAGATCTTGTTCTCCTCATCGTAGGTGTAGAAGTCGGCAGCGGGCACCATCTTCAGTGACACGCCCATGATGTCGTCGTAGGTGAAGGTGAGGTCGTCGTCGGGGCTTTCCACGTCTTCCTCGTTCATAAATTGGTCGATCATATCCTCCAGCACCGCATGGTCGCGCAAGCCCAGCGCGTAGCTCACCAGATCGGGAACCGTGCCGTTCGCCGTCAGCACGACGACGCACTCGTTGTAGGCGGAAGGCCAGCGCCCCGCCTTCACATCGTACTGCTCCTCCACGATGGAGGTATTTCCCATCATCTCGCTGAACACGTCGGTGGAGTACATGGACGACATGAGCGCGTTCGAGGAGCCCGACCCCATACCGAAGGCGGAAAAGGTTGTGTCCGGGTTGATCTGGCGCACCCCGTTCTCGGTGTTGCCGTCGAAGATCTGCGGCACCACGTTGTAGGAGTACTCGATGGAGTTCACGTAGCTGTTGATGTCGCCGCCGTTCTCGTCGAGGAACAGCTTCAGCGAGGCGAGGTCGTTGTTCTCCAGGCTCGCGAACATGTCGGTGACCATGCGGGTCTCGGGCACCTTGCCGTCGGCAGCCGGGTCGTTCTCGTCCCCGTTCTTGCCACCTTGAAGGCCCATTTCCGCAAGCGGGTCGTCGCCGGTGCCCTCGCCCGTCGCATCTCCCCCGTCGCCCGTGCTCCCATCGGCGGCCATGCCCATGAGCGCCGTCATGTCGAAGCCCGTGGACATGATCTGCAGCGGGTACACCGACAGCGTCTCCTCCTCGGTGCGCTCGATGTAGTTGTCCACGCCGTTGGCGAGCGCGAGTATGGCCGCAATGCCGATGATGCCGATGGAGCCGGCGAAGGCCGTCATGATGGTGCGGCCCTTCTTGGTCATAAGGTTGTTCGCCGACAGCGCGAGCGCCGTGAGAAAGCTCATCGAGGTCTTGCGGATGGGCTTGCGCGAGGCGTGCATCTCCTCTTCCGTGGGGAAGTAGGGATCGGTATCCGAGCGGATGACGCCGTCGGCGAGGTTCACCGTGCGCGTGGCGTACTCGGCCGCCAGCTCCGGGTTGTGGGTGACCATGATGACCAGGCGATCCTTGGCGATCTGCGTGAGCAAGTCCATGATCTGCACGGAAGTATGGGAATCCAGGGCGCCGGTGGGCTCGTCGGCCAGCACGATCTCCGGGTCGTTGATGAGTGCGCGGGCAATGGCCACCCGCTGCATCTGGCCGCCCGAGAGCTGGCTCGGCTTCTTGTTCAAGTGCTCGGTCAGGCCCACGGATGCCAGGGCCTCCTTGGCGCGGCGCGTGCGCTCGGCCTTCCCCACGCCCGAGAGCGTCAGCGCCAGCTCCACGTTCTGCAGGATGGTCTGGTGCGGAATGAGATTGTAGCTTTGGAACACGAACCCGATGCGGTTGTTGCGGAAGGTGTCCCAGTCGCGATCCTTGTAGCGGTGGGTGGAGATGCCATCGACGATCATGTCGCCGGAGTCGTAGTGATCCAGGCCGCCCATCACGTTCAAAAGCGTCGTCTTGCCCGAGCCCGACGGGCCCAGAATCGCCACGAACTCGTTGTCGCGGAACGAGATGGAGACGTCGTTCAAGGCCACCTGGGTGAAGTCGCCCGTCGTGTAGGACTTGCAGATATTCTTGAGCTGCAGCATGCGCGCATTCCCTTTCCTTCAATTCTCGGGAGCCATTATGAAGGTGCGGCGGTGCGCGCCGTCTGGCGCTTTCGTTAAAAGCGGGTTATTTGCATAGATTTGCCACGAAGATTAAGGGTTTTCGCGGTATCCTGTCTTGCGGTTCACCAAGAAGCGTCGGCGTTCCCCGCCGGCTGCGCGGGTGCGGGCCCCACGCCCAACGCCCCGTTGCGCCAGGCGGCATCGCGCCGACCAACGAGAAAGGATTTTCATGGACGCCAAGGTCTACGAGCTCATCAACGACCAGATCAACAAGGAGCTGTACTCCGCCTACCTGTACCTCTCCTTCGCCGACTACTACGAGGAGGAGGGCCTGTCCGGCTACGCTAACTACTTCGAGATCCAGGCTCAGGAAGAGCGCGATCACGCGATGATCTTCCGCAACTACCTGCATGAGAACGGCGAGGCCGTGAAGCTTCTGGCCATCGACATGCCCGACAAGACCTTCGCGAACTTCCTGGAGCCGCTCGAGGCCGCCATGGAGCACGAGAAGTACGTGACCTCGCTCATCAACGACATCTACGCCGCGGCGCTCGAGGCCCACGACTACCGCGCCCAGAAGTTCCTCGGCTGGTTCATCGACGAGCAGCTGGAGGAAGAGGACAACGCCGACACCATGATCACCAACATGAAGCTGTTCGGCGGCGACCCGAAGGGCCTGTACGACCTGGATCAGGCCTGCGCCGCCCGCATCTACACCGTGCCGAGCCCCCTGGCCGGCAAGTAGGCCGCCGAGCTTGCCACCCTTGGAACGCATCCTGTTACATGCTTGCTGCGGACCGTGCTCCTTGGAGCCGGTCCGCATTTTGCGCTCGGAAGGGGTGGAACCCGTCGTGTTCTACGCGAACTCGAACATCCACCCTGCCGAGGAATACGCCCGCCGCCTGGCTACCCTGCGCGAATGGGCCGCGGACGCCGACGTGGAAGTCGTGGAAGGCGCCTACGACCCCGAGGCTTGGGAGGCCACTGCCGGCCGCATAGGCGACGCTGCCGAAGCCAAGTTCGGCGTCATCGCCAACGAAGAAGGCGATCTTGAGGAGGAAGCCCTCTTTGGGGCAAATCCCGTAGGGGGCGACCTTGGTCGCCCCTCATCAAGCAAGTCAACCGTGCTCGATGAGGGCGGCGCAAGCCCCGCCCCTACGGAAGGGCGTACGACAGCGCGTCGGGCCCGCGAGGCCCGCTGCCGGGCTTGCTACCGCCTGCGCTTTGAAGAAGCCGCGCACTACGCCCGCGAGCACGGCTTCGCTGCCCTTGGCACCACGCTTTCGGTGAGCCCCTACCAGTACACCCGCATCATCCGCGAAGAGCTGGAGCGCGCCTGCGCCCGCGAGGGCATCAAGGCCTGCTTCGCAGACTACCGCCCCTTCTACGACGAGGCCACCCGGCGCTCGCGCGAGGGCGGCATGTACCGCCAGAACTACTGCGGCTGCCGCTTCTCCGACGCCGAGGCCGCCGCCGAGCGCGAAGAGCGTCGCGCCGCCCGACGAGCCGCCCGCGAAGCGGAGCTTGCAGCCCATGCCGACGAGCGCGCTGCCGCCGAAGCCGAACGCGCCCGCACCCGCGCCGAGAAGCAGGCCTACGCCGACAAGCAGGCCAAAAAGCGCGCCATTCTCAAAGCCCTGCGCGAGCAGCAGTAGCCGCATCTCTCGTGGCGTCTTGCCGTGATTTGCCTTTCTCCTACGGTTTGCCTATCGTTGTCTGGGAAGCCTGACCAATGGTCTATGATGCGGTGATCTATCCGCACGCGAAGGAGGACGCGATGCCCAACATTCGCCTAACCCATCCCGAGCTCTCCCCCAACGCCGCTGCGGCGGCGGCCAAGGTGTCGCCCGAAATTCGGGAACTCATCAAGCGCTCCGGCAAAAAGCCCGTGCGCGAGTACACCTTGGGCGAGGAGATCTTCAACGCCGTCACCCATGGCGTAGGGGCGGGCCTGGCCGTGGCGGCCCTCGTGCTTCTCATCGTGAAGTCGGTGGCCGATGGCGGCGGCATCCTTTTAGCAGCGGCCCTCGTGTACGGCATCGCGCAGTTGCTGGAGTACCTTATGTCCACGCTGTACCACGCGCTGGCAGCAGAACGCGCCAAACGCGTGTTCAAAGTGCTCGACCATTCCGGCATCTACCTGCTCATCGCCGGCACCTACACCCCTTACTGCCTCATCACCTTGGGACATGTGGGCGGCATCTGGCTCGCCGCCTTCGTCTGGGCCGTCTCACTTGTCGGCATCGCCTTTGAAGCCTTCTGGACCTACCGTCCCCGTTGGATATCGGCCGTGCTTTACGTGGCGCTCGGCTGGTCCATCGTGTTCTTCATCCCGACGCTGTTCGCCGAGCTGGCCCCCGCAGGCTTCTGGCTCTTGGTTGCCGGCGGCATCAGCTATACCGTGGGCGCCGTGTTCTACATCTTCAAAAAGGTGCGTTACATGCACTCGATTTTTCACCTGTTCGTGCTGGCCGCCAGCTGCCTGCAGTTCTTCAGCGTGTACTTCTTCGTGATTTAGCGCTGCAGCTACTCGGTGTGCGCGGCGCGCAGGGCGGCGATTTCGCGGCCCCAGCCGGAAAGATCGTCCTGAGGCGTTTCCAGGAAGAAGGGCAGATCGCGTAGGGCCGGGTGGTTCGTCACGGCAGCGAGCGCGTCAAAGCCGATGCAGCCCTCGCCGATGGGGGCGTGGCGGTCCTTGTGGGCGCCGAGCGGGTTCTTCGAGTCGTTCAAGTGGATGGCGCGCAGGCGGTCGAGCCCGATCACGCGATCGAACTCCTCCAACACGCCGTCCAGATCGCCGGCGATGTTGTAGCCGCCGTCCCACACGTGGCAGGTGTCCAGGCACACGCCCACTTTCTCGTCCAATTCCACGGCGTCGATGATGGCGGCCAGCTCTTCAAAACGGCCGCCGACCTCCGTGCCCTTGCCTGCCATGGTTTCAAGCAGCAGCGTGGTGGACTGCTCGGGCGCAATCACCTGATTCAGCGCATCGGCGATGAGCGCGATGCCCGTCTCGGCGCCTTGGCCCACATGGCAGCCCGGATGCATGTTGTACAGCTGGCCGGGGGTGTTTTCCATACGCATGAGGTCGTCGGTTAAGAGCTCGATGGCGAACTGCCGCGTCTCGGGCTTGGCCGCTGCCGGGTTCATGGTGTAGGGCGCATGGGCCAGAAACGTCGTGATGCCGTGGGCGGCAGCGAACTCGTGAAATGCGGCTACATCGGCCGGATCGATGGCCTTGGCCTTGCCGCCGCGCGGATTGCGCGTGAAGAATTGGAACGTGTTCCCGTCGATGGAGGCCGCATCCTGGGCCATCTTCAGATACCCCTTGGCGCTGGACAAATGACAACCGATGGTGAACACGGGCTCATCCTTTCGACGAAGCTAACGCAGCGCTGGCCAGTATACGCCAACGAGCCGCATCGTCGCGCGCTTTCCAGAAAACCCGTAGCCTCTACAACGCGAGGACGCGATGTCGGAACCGCAATGCGCGTCGCGACATCCTCGCCCTCGCCTGCGAGACAATCGGAAGTCCAAATTTGGGCAAGAATTTCGAGTTGTTAGACATTTCGATTCATTCAGCACCTGCCAGTAGCGCCGAAAACACTGAAAGAAGCCGCATCCGATGCCTGAAGAGACCCAAATCGTTCCATAAATCCATTTGCCGCACCCTTGAAAGTCTAACAACTCGATTTTTTTGCCACAATCTGTCCTGCAAATTGCTCGAGAAGACCGACGAGGGTCGCAAAGGATCGAGCGAGCGTTCCGCAATCGGAGAAAGAGAGCTTCGCCCCATGACCGCGGGCATGATCGGCATATTTCAGGAGATCGTCACGCTGTTCGTCATCGTGGGGGTGGGCTACGCCGCGAAGAGGCTGCGCTTCATGAACGACGAGTTCGACCGCATGCTTTCAAAGCTGGTCATCAACATCGCGCTGCCGGGCATGATTTTGGGCTCGGTGCTCACGGCCACCGAGCTGCCCACGCAAACGGAAGTATGGCTGTGCCTGGGGCTTTCCATGGCGAGCAACCTCGTCATGTTCGCCGTGGCCTACGCCTTCACGCTGCTTATGCGCATCCCCGACGGACATCGGGGCGTGTACCGGTTCATGCTCTGCTTCGGCAACGTCGGATTCATCGGGTATCCGGTGCTCTCGGCCGTCTTCGGCCCCGATGCCCTCGTGTACGCCGCCGTGTTCAACCTGCCCTTCAACTTCTTCGTGTTCACCGTGGGCGCGTGGTTTCTCACCCAGGACACCGACGGCGACGTGAAGGTGCAAACCACCTGGCGCACCTTCGTCACACCGGTCATGCTGTCATGCGTGGCGGCCGTACTTCTCACGCTAGGCGGCATCCACTATGCACCGATTCTGGGGGATGCGCTGAACACGCTCGGCTCCATCACCACGCCGGCGGCGCTGCTCATCATCGGCTCGTCGCTGGCGAACCTGCCGGTGCGCGACCTCATCGGCGGCCCGCGTCTTTGGACCTGCTCGGTGTTCCGTCTGCTCGTGATGCCGGCCATCATCTGGGCCGTCTTCCACGCATTCGTGCCGGCGGGACTCATGTTCTCGGTGGCCGTGGTGCTGGCGGGAATGCCCGTGGCCACCAACGGCACCATGCTCTGCTACCAGTATGGCGGCAACTCCCGCGTCATGGCCCAGGGAACCTTCGTCACCACCGTGCTGGCTATAGCGAGCATCCCCATTCTGGCAGGGTTTGTGGGTGCGGTGATGTAGCGACACGCAAGCGAGCCTCCGCTCCCGCTAACCGAAGGCGAAAGCTCGCTGTCAACGCTTCCCGGACTTGATGTAGAATCTTTTCGGTGGCGCCTATAGCGCTGCCTCCAAGCGCCGGGGGTTGTCCCCCGGCGCCTTTTGTATTTGGGACGGAGCGGCGCTCCCCTATCCCTCGAAGTGCTCGACGGCTTCGGCGAGGTGGTCGATGATGTCGATGGACTGGGGGCACATGGCCTCGCAGGTGCCGCACTGGATGCACTTCGAAGCGGGTCCCTCAGCGGCCTGCCAAGAGTAGAGGCCCTTGACGAATTCGTTGTCCTCGGTAGTGCGCTCCAGGTTCAGCAGGTTCATGGCAATGGGGATCTTCACGCCCTCGGGGCAGTCCTTCACGCAGTAGCCGCAGTTCGTGCACGGAATGAGGTCCACGCTGCGCAGGGCCGCGATGGCACCGTCGATGGCGCCGCGCTCCTCATCCGTCAGCGGCTTACGGGTCTGGAAGGTGCGCATGTTGTCCTGCATCTGCTCGAGCGTGGAGGCGCCGGCGAGCACCGTGAGCACGCCCGGCAGATCGAGGCAGTAACGGTAGGCCCAGCTGGCCTGGCTCGCATCCGGATCAGCGGCGGCGAGCACCGCAGCACCGCGCTCGGGCAGATTCGCCAGACGTCCGCCACGCACCGGCTCCATGATGATGACTGGCTTGCCGTGGGCCGCAGCCACTTCCATGCAGCGCGCCGACTGGGTGACCGGGTCGTCCCAATCCAAGTAGTTCACCTGCAGCTGCACGAAGTCCACCTCGGGGTGCGCCGTCAGAATCTCCTCGAGCGTCTCGGGGCCGTCGTGCATGGAGAAGCCGACGTGACGCACGAGCCCGTCGGCCTTCGCCTTCGCCACGTAGTTCCACATGTCGTACTCGTCGAACTTGACCGTGCGCGCGCCGCCCAGGTTGTGCAGCAGGTAGTAGTCGATGTAGTCGACCCCCAGCCGCTCAAGGGAGGTGGGCAGACACGCCTGGGCCTCCTCCTTGCTGGCGCAGGCCCAGGCCAAACACTTCGTGGCCAGGGTGTAGGCGTCGCGCGGATAGCGCTCCACGAGCGCCTCGCGCAGGGCGCCCTCCGAGTGCCCGTCGTGGTAGACGAAGGCGGTGTCCACATAGGTGCCGCCCTTGGCGATGAACTCGTCCACCATGGCCTTCAGCTGCTCGATGTCGATGGCCGTCACATCATCGGGATCAGTCAGGGGCAGGCGCATGGCGCCGAAGCCGAGCTTGGCCACGCCGTCATAAAATGCGGTCATGAATTCTCCTCTCAATCATTGATACGGAGAATAGTAAAGGTTGGAGTCAGCTCTAAGTCAAGACAAACCTCCCGAGGCCTTAACGGAAGGCAGAGATGATCTCACAAAAGGCCGCTCACCTTCGAGGCAAGCGGCCCTCCTTGAACAGCGCGGATGCTAGGCGACCAGCTCCATCAACCGCTCTTCGGTCTGCTCGCCCACCAGGGTTTCGGCAAGCTGGCCGTTCACGAACAGGGCAAAGGACGGAAAGCCGTTGGGTGCGTAAGTTTTGGCAAGGTCGGGCGACTGGTCGACATCCACCTGGTAGACGACGGCCTGGCCCTGGACGCGCTCGGCCACGTCGTTGATGATGGGCATCATGCGCTGGCAGTGCGGGCACCAGGTGGCGAAGAACTCGACGAGCACGTTGCCGCTCGATTTCAGAACCTTCTCGTCGAAGTTGCCCTCGTTCAGAATCTCGATCATGATGGCTCTCCTTTGCTGGGACGTTGAATGCGTTGCAGCCTCTATTGTGGCCACGCAGATCGACAGCACCATCGGCGAGACGTTTTTGTTGTCGCCGTGCGTCCGATTGTTGCCCATTCGTTGGAAGACGGCGAATACAATCCCGTGACGCTTTGGCAGTTCGGTGAGGAATACGGACGCGGTGGGTCATCATGAATGCAAGATCCATTGTCACGGGAAGATCCGCGCAAACACCCACACTGGCATTCGGCCCCCACGCGCTCTCCCGAAAAAGGAAGGTGACCCCATGGCCCTGCTCGCCGCCTACGCCGTGCCCCATCCGCCGCTCATCGTGCCCGCCGTCGGGCGCGGCCAGGAGACGGCCATCGCCGATACCATCGCCGCCTACCGCGAGGTCGCCCGACGCGTGGCCGCCCACCGACCCGACCTTATCGTCATCACCTCGCCCCACGCGCCGCTCTACCGCGACGGGTTCTTCATCGCCGACACGCCGGAGGAAACTGGCTCGCTGGCCGCCTTCGGGCAGCCGGACGAGCGCGTGACGACCCGCACCGACCTTCCCTTCGCCAAGGACGTGGCCGCGCGCCTGCACCGCCGGGGCATTCCCTCGGCCGGTGCCCCGGCGTCCATGGCCGACATCGACCACGCCACCTTCGTACCGCTCCATTTCTTGGAAGAGACCGTCGACCTGGGCTCGGTGGCCGTGGTGCGCATGGGGCTCTCAGGACTCTCCGAGGCCGACCACCGCTTCCTGGGCCGGGCCATTGCCGAGACCGCGCGCTCCTTGAACCGCCGCTGCGTGCTTGTCGCAAGTGGGGACATGTCCCACAAGCTGAAGGAGGACGGCCCCTACGGGTTCGCCCCGGAAGGACCCGAGTTCGACCGCATCGTGACCGAGCTTTTTGCCCATGGGAATTTGGAAGGCCTGTTCGGCCTGGACGCCGCCCTCTGCGATGGTGCCGCCGAGTGCGGGCTGCGCTCCTTCCAGATCATGGCCGGCGCCCTGGAGGCGACCGGCGAGCCTTTCGCCTCAGAGCTCTTAAGTTACGAGGGGGCCTTCGGCGTGGGCTACGCCGTGGCCGCCTTCGAGATTGAGGACGCGCCCGAGAGCACCGAAGAGGAAGCGGCGTCCGAAATCGTGCGGGAAGAGGATCGCGAGATCGGCGGGGCTCCCGGCGGTTCGCCGGCGTGGCCGCCGCGTCCTGGAGACGACCCCATCGTGGCCCTCGCCCGAGCGAGCGTGGAGTCCATCGTCGCGCAGGGCACCGTCTTCCCCCTTCCCGCCGACGCACCCGAGGAGCTGACGGGCCGGCGCGCCGGGGCCTTCGTGAGCCTGCACGAGCACGGGCAGCTGCGCGGCTGCATCGGCACCATCGCGCCGGTGCGCAAAAGCCTTGCCGAGGAGGTCATCCGCAACGGCGTGGCGGCGGCCACCGAGGACCCGCGCTTCGCCCCCGTGCGCCCCGAGGAGCTCCCCTTCCTCGACTATTCCGTGGACGTGCTCGGCGAGCCGGAGCCCGTTAGCAATCTGGAAGAGCTCGATCCTGCGCGCTACGGGGTCATCGTGACCCGCGGGCATCGACGGGGCCTGCTGCTTCCCGATTTGGAAGGCGTCGACACCGTCTTCGACCAGATTGCCATCGCCAAGCAGAAAGCGGGCATCCGGCCGGATGAGCAGGTGCGCCTCGAGCGCTTCGAGGTCGTCCGCCACACCGCCGGCGGTAAGCCGCGGCGCTCCTAGATAGTCGCGAGGAAGGCTTCCCAGCCGCGGCGGCCGGCGGCATCGTCTTTGAAGACGCCCGTGGCCACGAGAATCTCGTAGAAGGCACGGCTGCATTCGTCCTTGATAGCAGGTAGTTCGGCTGCCAGGCGCGCGGGGAGGATGGCGCGGCCCATGATCTCGATGAGGCCGATGTTCTCCTTCTTAATGTGGAAGAGTCGCTCCGGCACATGGAAAAGCCCGAAGGGATGCTCCGGCGTCGTGCGGTTGTTGCGCAGCACCAAGTCCATCACGTAGTCGTCGCCCTCGCGCCACAGGATGGGATTCGCCGTGTTGTGCTGCACGAAACGCGCGGGCGAGGCCTGGGCGCCCGAAGCGCTCACGGCGCCTTCGCGGCCGTCGTCCGGGACGAGCGAAAAGGCCCGAATATCGCATTCCTCGAAGCTGAAGGGACGCCAGGCATCCAGGACGCGGCAGGCCGCTTCAGCGAGAAGCCGCCGGTCGCGGCTGCGCAGTCGCACCACGGACGCGGGCCAGCGCACGATGCCGGCCTCCACGCTTTCCAAGCCTTCGATGGAAAACGCGCGCGCAATCGGCGCATTCATCAACGGGAAGCGGTGGCCGCCGCCTTGGAAGTGGTCGTGCCCCAGAAGGGAACCGCCGACGATGGGCAGATCGGCGTTGGAACCGATGAACCACCGCGGATAGGCGTCCGAGAAATCGAGCAGCCGCGCGATGGTGCCGTGATCGATGGCCATGGGGCGGTGCTCGTGCGACGCCACGATGAGGTGCTCGGGGAAGTAGCCGTAGGGAGAGAACCACCAGGCCCAGGGCTCGCCGCCGAGGGCGACCTCGGTCACGGCCGCGCCCGAGCGCCGCAGGTGCGCCGGACCGTCCTCCCCCGACGGCTCCCAGCACAAGTCGCAGGTCGTCGGGACAGAGGGAGCCCCTTCCCTCGCGTCGCCCTCCACCGTTGCCGCCGCAGCCTCGCCTTCCCCAGCGGGCGTCGCCTCAAGCGCTGCGCCACCGAGGGTTGCCCCCGCTGCAGCGGCGATATCCCGCGGATCCTTTTCGGGCTTGGCCAGGTTGATGGTGATCTCCAGCGGCCCCGCCGGAGAACTGTATGTCCAGAAAGGATTGCCGCGCTCGTCCACGGCATACTCTGAGGCACCTTCCACGCCTCTTGCGACTCCGCTCACGACAGCCGCCTCGCCAGCACGCCGGGGCCGCCCACGACCACCTCGCGACAGGCACGGTAGCCGAGCAGCTTGTCCATCGTCTCCGTGAAGTCGGCGACCTCGGCTCGGGGCACGAGTGCCAGCACCGAGCCGCCGAAGCCGCCGCCGTGGATGCGCCAGGCGCCCTCTTCGCTGAGCAGGTGCGCGCACAGCCCCTGGATGAGCATGGCCGGCTGGCGCTCCCCGGAGCCGGTATCGCGCGGGGACACGTTCTGCAAAAACTGGGCCGACGAGGCCCCCGACAGGCGCACGCACTTCAGAAACAGCGGGAAATCCCCCGCCTCCAGAGCCTCACGCTGCCGATCGACCCGGGCCACCTCGTCGAAGTAGTGCAGCGCCCGCATGGCACGCCCGTCGCCCAGCGCCGCGCGAACATCCTGCAGGTTCGCGAGCAGCACGTCCGCGGTCGTGTCTCCCAGACGCGCGACGCCCAGGTGGTTGGCCACCATGCGCATGTCGGCGGGTACGGAGGCGAACTCCTCGGTGTGCACCGAGTGGTCCTGGCGCGAATCGATGAGCACCACGGCGTAGCCGACGCCCGTCGCGTCGAAGGCAAGCGGCGTCACCCGGGGCACCGCCGACGCAAAATCGAGCAGCACCGTGCCGCCGCAGGCACTGGCCAGCTGGTCCTGAGCACCGCAGGGCTTGCCGAAGTAGCGCTGCTCGGCGGTAACGCCCGCCAGGGCCAGCGCCACGGGATTCAGGGGAACGAAGCAATCCCCCTCCCCTTCCGCAGCGTCCTGGCCCGGCGCCGGCGCTGGCACGCCCGCGAAGGGTCCGGGGCCGAACAGCCCCTCTAAAACGGCGCCCACCATCACTTCGAAGGCGGCCGAGGAGGACAGGCCGCAGCCGGCGGGCACTTCCGAGCAGGTGGCCAGGTCGAAACCGCGCAGCGCGCCGCCGGCCTCATCGTAAGCGGCCAGCATGCCGCGCAGAAGGGCGGCGGAGGACTGGGTCTCCACACCATGGGGTGCCCGCCAGTCCGCATCGTCCAAGTCGATCACATCGGTGCCGAAACCCTCCATGGCCACCCGCACCAGGCGTCCTCCGTTCTCGGCCGCCAGCCCCCACGTTCGCTCGCCGATGGCCGAGGAGATGACGCGGCCGCCCTGGTGGTCCACGTGGTTGCCCGCCACTTCCAGACGCCCCGGCGCCGAGGCGAACGCGAAAGAGCCCCGGTCCGCCACGGGCGCGAACCGGACGGCCGCGTCAGCGCTTCCATCGGCGCCTTCGTCGGGATTTCCGCCGGCGTCTCCTCCGGCGCCGTCGCCCGCCGACCCCGTCACGGGGAACACCTCGGCGAACCGCTCCCGCAGATGCGCCAACATGCGGTCGGCATCGGCATCACATCTCAGCGCTACCGCACTCATCGCCGTCCTCCTTCAGCTTGTTCACCCGCCGGTCGTAGGTAAGGATGCCGTTGCACTCCTCCTCCACGTCCGACAGCTGCGTGTACACATAGGCGGAAAGCCCCACCCCCTCCAAAGCCGCCGCAGCGTCCAGCGTCCGATGCACCTCCGTGCGCCATTCGGCCGGCGTGTCGGTGGCCCCGTAGCCGTAGGTGCCCGCAAAGGCGCTGTGATCCGCCACGGCGTGAACCACCCCGCCGAATTCCGAAATCGTGAAGGCACGACCGCCCGCCAGCCGCGCGTAACCCGTCAGGTCGCGCCGGTCGCGGTAGACCGCAAGCGGACGGAAATAGTTGTGCACGCTCTGGAAGTCGCCCGCGCCCTGGTCGTACCAGCCGCTCACGGCGTCGATGGGACGCGTCGGATCCAGCAGGTGAACCTCCTCGGCGCAGGCCAGGGCGTCGAACTGCCCCCAGCCCTCGTTGAACAGCACCCAGGTGACCACCGAGGGATGAGCGCGCAAGTGGGTCACCGTGCCGCGGCACTCCCGCAGCCATTGGCGCTGGTAGGCGTCGTCATCGGAACCGAGGCGCCGCTGATGGGATGCCGAGGTGTCCTCGTAGCCGTCCCAACTTCCGCGCCACAGCGTCGGCTTGTAGCTGGTTTCCCACCCGTCGTAAGCGCCGCCGCCCGACACCATGTCCTGCCACACCAGCATGCCGCGCCGATCGCAATGGTAGTACCAGCGGTCGGCCTCCACCTTCAAGTGCTTGCGCAGCATGTTGAAGCCGGCGTCCTTCATGGCCTGAATGTCGAAGGCGAGCGCCTCGTCGGAGGGAGCCGTCATGAGGCCGTCGGACCAGTAGCCCTGATCGAGCACCCCGCGCAGAAGCAGCGGCTCGCCGTTCAGGAAGAAGCGAAAGCGGCCGGCGCCGTCCGGAGCCACCTTCACCGTGCGGAAGGCGGTGTAGCTGCGCACCACGTCGGTGCCGAAGCGCACGACGATATCGTAGAGGCACGGATCGTCGGGGCTCCAGCGGCGCACCTCGCCAAGATCGAGCCGCAAGCGCACGCGACGGGCCGGCCCCGCTTGCCCTGAGGATTCAACCCCCACCGGCACCGAGCCCTCTTCGGCGAAAGCGGCGCCGGCGCCCACCTGGCGGCCCGTCGGGTCGCAAACGTAGATGCGCACCAGACCCGCATCCCCGCTCACATCGACATCCGCCGTCAGAGTGCTGGCATCGGCATCGGGATGCAGCGCCAGGGCCAGCACGCGGCGAGCGGGAACGACCTCCATCCACACCGGCTGCCAAATGCCGCTTTGGGCCGTGTACCAGATGCCGCCCGACTTGAGCCGCTGCTTGCCCCGCGGCTGGGTGCCCGCATCGCTCGGGTCGCGAACGCACAGGGCGACCACGAACTCCCGCGGCAGCGCCGGAGCCAGGTCGGCCGCCTCTTCGAGATCGGCCTTTCCCTCCCCGCAGGCGTCGCTTTTCGCGTCTCCGGCACCTTCAACCGCCACGTCCCCAGTCATTGCTTCCGCGCCCTGGAAACGCGCTTCCGCACTCCCCTCGCCGGCTGTCTTCTCTGCCCGCAGCGCCTCGGTGATGTCGAAAGAAAACGGCAGATACCCGCCCTCGTGAGTGCCCACGACCTGGCCGTTCACGCAGCAGGCGCAGGCGAAGTCTACGGCCTCGAAATGCAGCAGGCAGCGCTCGCCCTCGCCCAGGGCGGGAACGGGCACGCGGCGCACGTACCACAGAAGCTCGTCGGGCTGAAGCTGGCGCCCCACCCCCGACAGCAGGGACTCGGGCGAGAAGGGCACGAGGATGCGCCCATCGAACGCATCGGGCGGCCGCACGGTGCGATGAGCCCCCATGGGGACGAAGGCGTAGTCCCACCAGCCGTTGAGAGACGTGATACGGTCGCGGGCGAACTGCGGGCGCGGATGCTCGCTGCGCACGGAGTCGGGATCGAGCGCCTCGCCCCAGCGCGTGAGCAGCGGACGGGCAGCGCCCGGGTCGTGGTCGCGAGGCGCGCTCGCCAGCACTCGTTTGATGTCCATGGCCCCTCCTTCCCGCAATCGCGCACGGGCCCGCCGCTTGCGCGGGCGGGCCCGTTGACTTACGAGTAAGATGATAGCCGATAGGCGGCACGGCGCGCAGATCGTAACCGATTCGCCATACCGCCGCGCAACGCCGGCGCGACGCAGAATTCGGCCGCGGAGAGCGCCAGAGCAGCTCGGCAAGATCGCCGACCTTCCAACCAGAAGCAGTGCGGAGCCCCGAATTAAGCGAGCTCGCGGGCTTCCTCGGCCTGTTCGATGTTGAGCATGCGGGTAACGACGTCGATGAGCACCTCGTCCTCCACATCCGGGTGCGAGCGCAGATAGCTCACCAGTCCCACGATGAGCACGTAGAACGTCTCGTACAGATGGTCGGACTGCTCGCCGTACTTCGTCTGCTCCACCATGGGATGCGTCACCATGAACTCGGCGCCCTGGGCAGCGAAACGATTGAGGAAATCCAGGTACAGCGCCGCGTTCTCCTGGGTGGAAAGGGCCATGCGGAAGGTATTCTTCTCGAACAGCACCATGCGCATGATCTTCACCATGGAGTGCAGCGACTCGTCGGTGGCCAGCGCCGTCTGGCTCTCGTGCCAGTGCTGCATGGCCTCCAGAAAATCGGTGATGTACTGGTCGAGCACGGCGCTCGTCACTTCTTCCTTGTTCTGGAAGTAGTGGTAGAACAGCGAGCGCGTCACGCCCACGTGGTTGGTGATGTCCTGGATGGAGGTGCGGGCCAGGCCCTTCTCCTCGTACAGCTCGCGCGCGGCGACAACGATCTCCGCCGAGCGCTTGGCCGTGTCGTTGCTGCGGAGTACCTCGCGCGTCGCTACACCTCGAGTGCTCTTCTTGTTCGACTGCATGAGGGACCTCCTGTCTCTTAAGCGCACCCGGGCGACAAACCCGCAAGAATGGGTGCCATGGGGGGGAATGCTTGCTACCTGTGCAATCCGATGGAGCGTACCTTATAGCTTCCTCTAGCTTGTCACTGTCGCGTCAGGTCTCTGTTACCTCCCTGTCATTATCTGGATACAGAGTGTTCAGATTCAAATCCAATGGTGAGTTTTTAGTCATCTAATGCGACTGCCTAACGATATGGTTAAGCTAGGGTATTCCACAATGACCCGTGTATCAGGGTGAAGTACAATGACCCAAATGGATTTTTCCCTCGTCAAAGGAGCCTTTTGTGGCCAAACGCATAATAACGGTTCTGCTCGCATTGCTCGGCGCGCTTCTGGCCGTGGCCCTTGTTTACGTCGCCTACGTCATGGTCACCTACGAGCGACTTCCCGACAATCTGGCGCTCACCGTGGACGCGCCTTTGGCTGCCGACGAGGCTGCGCCGGTCGTTTCCGCTGATGAGGAGTTCACCGTGGTGACAGCCAACCTCGGTTTCGGCGCTTACAACCGCGACTTCGACTTCTTCATGGACGGCGGCACAGGATCGGTGGCCGAAAGCCCGGAGGTGGTGCGCGAGGACATTCTCGGCTCGGCCGAGGCCCTGCGTGCGCTCTCGCCGGATTTCGTCCTCTTCCAAGAAGTGGACACAGACGGCACCCGCAGCCACCACATCGACGAGTACGAGCTTCTGCGCACCCAGTTCCCCAGCGACTGGTCGGTGTTCTGCCAGAACTACGACTCGGCCTTCCTCGCCTGGCCCCTCTACGCACCTCACGGCGCCAACCGCGCGGGGCTGGCCACGTTCTCGCGCCTGCCCGTGGGCGACCCGGTGCGCAAGAGCCTGCCCATTTCGGAGAGTTTCAGCAAGTTCCTCGACCTGGACCGCTGCTACTCCATCGTGCGCGTGCCCGCGGGCGACGCCGAGCTCGTGCTCTTCAACGTGCATCTGTCCGCCTACGGGGCCGATGCCTCTATCATGGCGGCCCAGCGCGAGAAGCTCTACGAGGACATGACGGCCGAGCGGGCGGCGGGCAACTACGTCATCGCCGGCGGCGACTACAACCACGACATGATCGGCGTCTCCGGCGAGGTGTACGGCAACGCCGCCCAGGCCGTGGAAAGCTGGGCGAAGCCCTACGACTTCGATGGCGTGCCGGAGGGCTTCACGGTGGCCGCCAAGGCGAAGCTAGACGAGACGGGCACCGCCGCCTTCCCCGATGCCGCCACCTGCCGCGACGCCGGACGCCCCTACGACGGCACCAACGACCGCTGGGTCATGGACACCTTCATCTACTCCGACAACGTGGAGTGCCTCGACTGCTCCACCGTGAACTTGGACTTCGCCTACTCCGACCACAACCCCGTCGCCATGAAGTTCAAGCTGCGGTAGCCTTCGCGCCATTCGCGCTACAATGAGGGGATTGGAAAGGGAGGGCCGTGAAGGAACGCTTCGAAACATGGCTGGCGCCGCAGAACGACGAGCGCCGAGAGGTCGCGCCGCTGCGGCAGCTGGGATGGGCGTTTCTGCTCGCCTGGGTGTTCTGCGTGTTCTACACCAACGCCGCCGGCGTGCTGAGCGGGGACGCGATCCCGAATGCGGGCGAAGCTGCAGCTAGTGCCGCGCCCGTCCCGACATCCATCGGTGCCGCGCTCTTCTACGCCGTGCTCCCCTTGGCCGCATCGGTGGCGACCCTGGCGGCCATCGTGCTCGCCGAGCCGCGCATCGGCTCGCCCACAAGCCATCGCCCCCTCTTCGTCGTCGCCCCCGCCCTTACGGCCGCGAGCACTCCCTTCATGTTCGTCTCCGTCGCCGATCCAGGGCTGAACGCCCTGCTTTTCGGCATCGGCGCCGTGGCCACGGGCATCGGAAGCGCGCTTCTGTGGGCGATGTGGGGCGAGTACTACGCCGTCATCCCCCGCGATCGATCGGAATGGCTCGCGCCGGTTTCCGCGGTTTCCGCCGCCGTCATCGTGCTTCTGGTATCCGCCATGGACGGCTGGGTGCCCGTCGCCGTCGCCGCGGCGCTCCCGCTTTTGTCCGGCCTATGCTTCCATCTCGCGTGGACGCCAGAAGCCGCCCGCACCGAAGAGGCGCTCGCAACCGCCCATCGCTTCGCAACCGAGCGGCGCTCCCCCTTGGCGGGACTCGGGCGCACGGGGTTCGGCATCCTCGTCGTGTTCTCCATCGTGAGCATCGCGGGCATGATGAGCGCCGAGCGGGTGGAGGGCATCCCCCTTCAAGCCATCCTGCTGTTCAGCGCGCTCATGATGGCCGTGGTGGCGGCCATGGCCATTTCGGGACCGCGCCGCATATCCCTGTTCTTCCTCTACCGCTGGATGTGCCCCACCCTGGTCATCGGATTTGCGGCCGTCATCCTGCTCGGGCAGGCCGGCGCCCTTGTTGCCGTGGCCGCATCGCTCGGAGGCCGTTTCACCTTCTGCCTGATCGCCCAGATCTACTTCGCCAACTACGCCGCCGCCGGCCGCGCGACCCCCGCCCAGGCCTCAAGCTTGGGATGGCTGTTCGTGCATGCGGGCGACCTTCTCGGCCTCGTTTTGTGGATCGTTCTCGAACCGCTGATGTTGGCGCAGCCGACGGGGCTCACCGCGGTGAGCGTGGGGTGCATCGTCGTTCTCGTGACGGTCACTATGGCCGTTATGGGCGAGACCTCCACATTCCTGCGCATCCCCGAGACCGCAAAGGATCAGCCCCACGCGCATGGGAAGGGCCTCGTGACCGAATCGCCGGATGCCCACGATGCCATGGACCAGCCCGGTGAGCCTCAGCCGGATGCACCGGCGCCCACTACCGCACCAACCGCCGACGCATCTGGCGAGGTGCACGGCGCGGCGCGCATCGACGAGCTCGCCCGCGTCGGCGGCCTCACGCCGCGCGAGACCGAGGTGCTCGCGTTGCTCGCCCAGGGCCGTTCCATCCCCTACATCCGCGACGAGCTCATCATCAGCCGCGAGACGGCGGCCACCCACGCCAAGCATATCTACGCAAAACTGGGCGTCCACTCCCGCCAAGAGCTCATCGACCTCGTGCGACAGTGATTTTGGCCAAAACGCAAAAATGGGCTCCCTCGAAGGGGAGCCCTGAAAAACGCCTGCTGAAGGGAGGGTTGGCAGGCTCGGGAAAAGCGAGCGGTCGCCCTATTCCACGCCCAAGGCGTGCTTGGCGGCGATGCGGGCGAAGGTGGCCGTGCGGCCGGCGTTGATGCCCGTGAAGTTGCTCGGGTAGTTGTGCGGATAGAAGCCGCCCTGGTCGTTGCCGCAGACGTACAGGCCCTCGATGGGCGTGCCGTCGTTCTTGAGCGGCTGGGAGTTCACGTCCGTGATGACGCCGTGAATGGTCACCAGAAGCTCGCCGCCGATGCGCGCCGCAAAGAAGGGCGCGGTCTCCACGTCGGAGAGGCGATAGGCCGGCTTGCCGAAGTCGGTGTCCTCGCCTGCGGCCACCAGGCCGTTGTAGCGCTCCACCGTGGCCAGGAACGTGGCCTTCTGGTCGGCGTCGAACTCCATCATGTCGGCGAGCGCCTCTAAGGTGTCGGCCTTCTTCAGCGTGCCGGCCTCCAGGCGCGGATTCAGCCAGAACTCGTCCAGGTGCTCCTTGGACATGGCCTCGCAGTCGTACACATCAGCGTTGAAGGCGGTGCCGGAGGGCGCCGGGTACAAGCGAGAGCAGCCGCAGGTGTCGAACTGGGCGATGTCGTCCCAGTAGTTGCCGTCCCAGACGATCCAGCTGTAGTGCTTCGGCTGGTTCGCGCCGGCGGCGTAGCTCATGGGATAGCACTGATCCTCGTTCATGAAGCGCTCGCCGTTCACGTTCACGTGCAGGAAGGGCTGGCTGCCGGGCAGGAAGATGTCGCCGCCCATGCGGTCCTCGTTGAACTCGAAGCCGTCGGGCAGAATGGCGCGGTTCCAGATCATGCAGGCGCCGCCGGCCTCAAGCTCGGCGCCGGCCCACAGCGCCATGCGGATGCCGTCGCCGGTCTCGGTCACCGAATCGCGCAGGGCGCACCAGGCCGAGTTGCCGGGAGCCAGATCGGCCAGCATCTCGTTGTTGGCGCCGTAGCCGCCGGTGCAGATGATGACGCCCTTGGCGGCGTTCACCTGGACAAAGCCCTCCTTGCCCTCGGCCACCACGCCGGTCACGCGGCCGGCCTCGTCGATGAGGAGCTGCTGTGCGGGCGTTTCGAAGCGGATCTCGCCGCCGAGATCGGTGGTGAACACATCGGCCATGACTTCGAGGTGCGTGTAG
The DNA here is from genome assembly GCF_977113345.1 of Adlercreutzia sp. CNCM I-6216. NCBI lineage: Bacteria > Bacillati > Actinomycetota > Coriobacteriia > Eggerthellales > Eggerthellaceae > Adlercreutzia > Adlercreutzia sp. CNCM I-6216. The sequence goes on along the minus strand of NZ_CDSBIE010000005.1, from coordinate 148,710 downwards.
GAAGTGTAGTTCGGGCCGTCCGGATTGTACTCATCGAGGCAGGGGTTGTAGCACATGGCCGGATAGTAGGCATGCGGGTCGTCGGGGCAGTGCCACTCGAAGGGGAAGAGCATGCCCTTGGGGCCCAGCGTGTCGGCCATCCACTCGATCATCTCACCGGACTTCTCGGCCCAGGTCTTGTACATGAGCATGTTCGCGTCGCCGGCCTGGGTCTGGTTGGCGTGGTTCAAAAGCGTCGGCACGTCTTCCTGATGGTCGGGGGCCAGTTTGGAATTCAGAGCGCCGATGGCCTCGCGGGCGGCGGCGATGGCGCCGGCCTTCTCCAGCACGACCACCTTCGCGCCGTTCTGGGCGGCGGTGGTGGCGGCCACAAGGCCCCCGTTGCCCGCGCCCACAACCACGATGTCGGCGTCAACGGTTTCCACGAATTCCGTGGGCATCTCCGGCTTGTCGCGCCAGCTTGTCGCGGCCGCAGCACCGGTGTCGGCGGTCTTCGTGCCGCCCTCGGCCGCGGGGGTCGGCGCGCAGCCCGCAAGGCCCATGGCGGCCAGGGCGCCGGCCGCGGCGGCACCGGTCAGAAATCCACGACGGGAAAGATTGGTTTCCATTGCATCCTCCTAAAGACGGTTCGCGCCCGGCCCTCCCTTATGTGAACCGGCACGCATCCGGCCCTCCCATAAGCGAACCGAACGAAACGCATCTTAAGCAGGATGCAACGGGCCGCACATCGCCCGCATTCGGGTATTCACCCATCGCCCACCTGGGAAAACGTAAAATATACCCGAGAATGGGTGAGAAGGTTTCGACTCGAAACGCACGACGGGCGAAGGGGTTGCGCTTCCTGCGCCGCCCCTTCGCCCGTCGCTACGCGACCCTCGTCGCGCAATGGCAATGCGATGGTTATTTCAGCAGCATCCCCGAAGCCACTTCATCGGCAACCTTGTCGCCTTCAAGCGTACGTAAAATTTGGATGCCGAAGGACAGCGCCGTGCCGGGGCCCGTGGCAGTGATAAGGTTTCCATCGACGAAGACGTCCTTGCCCGCCTGGTAGATGTCGGCCGGCCAGCCTTCCTCGCAGCCCGGGTAGCACACGGCCTTGCGCCCGGTGAGCAGCCCCGCGTTGGCGAGCACCATAGGCCCGGCGCAGATGGCGGCCACGTACTCGCCGGCCTCCATGCGGCGGCGCAGCTCGGCCACGACGCGGGCGCTCTTGCCCAGGTTGTCCACGCCCACCGAGCCGCCAGGCACGATGGCGGCATCGAACTGCGTCAGATCGAGGGCGGAAAGCGGCGCATCGGCCTGAAGCGTCACCGCTTGGGCCGCCCGCACGGTCAGATCGTCGGACACGGCAGCGAGCACCACGTCCACCCCGCCGCGCCGAAGCGCGTCCACCGGGGCCACCACCTCCACGGGCTCGCACCCGTTCGCCACAAACACCACTGCCGATTTCGCCATAATTTGTCCTTTCAAGAGAGCCTTCCAGCACCCCGCAATGAGCGCCTCTGTCCAGCGCCCCATTGTAGTTCAACCCGCAAGCCCTCGACAACATCGAGACCTACCTTACCGCAAAAGGGTATTCGCTATGCTAGCTTTGAAAGACGATCTCACCCTCTACCACGGCAGTTACGCTTCCATCGAATGCCTTACGTTCGAGGGGAGCGAGCCCTATGGGATTTGACGAAGAGGCCGTGACCGACGAGCAGCGCGAAGCGTGCGCCGTTGTGGTGATGCGAACCATGCTGGAAGACTGGTGCGACGACACCGGCGTTCCCTTCGATGATGCACTGGACGCCTTCGCCTCATCGCGCACCTATGAGCTGCTCTTCGACTTCTCCTCCCGCCAATGGGCAGAAGGCCCCGACAACCTTCGCTTCGTGTGGGAGCAGGAGCGGAGGAACGGCTAGCTGATCTGCTCGGCCTCGCCCGGGGCCTCTCTCGCCGAGACGGATGGAGCACCATGGCAATATCTCCCATTACGTCCTGATTTGTGTGGGTTTTGACACTTTTACGTCCTTGTTTTTGTATACTTGTAACGTGCACTGAGCAAGGAGGCTGCCAATGGAACGTTTTCTCATGCGTGATCTCGAAGCATGGCGCGAGAATCCTTGCAGGAAGCCCCTTATCATCAACGGGGCTCGCCAGGTGGGAAAGACGTGGCTCATCAAAGAATTCGGAAGGCGCCATTACAAGAGCGTCGCTTATGTGAATATGGACAACAACTCAGCCATGCGCGAGCTGTTCGACACCGGGTACGACATCGACGTTCTCATCGCCGGCCTCCAGCTGCAAACCGGCGTCACCATCGAGCCCGACTCGACCCTCATCGTGTTCGACAAAGTCCAGGAAAACCCCAAGGCGCTCACGGCCCTCAAGTACTTCGATGAGGATCCGCGTGGTTTCTCGGTCGTAGCCGCTGGCTCTTTGCTGGGAATCCTTCTCCAAAGCGGGACGGGCTTTCCCGTGGGGAAGGTGGAAGCACTCGACCTCTACCCCCTTTCCTTCGAAGAGTTCGCCTTAGCGGCCGAAGGAGAGCAGTTCCTGGCCTCATTGCAGAACCCGAACCCGGCGCTCATCCAGGCCTTCAAATCACGGGCGATCGCCCTTTTGAAAACCTACTATTTCGTCGGGGGGATGCCCGAGGCAGTCAGCGCGTTTCTCGACAGCAGGAGCTACGATGACGCACGGGCCGTTCAGAAGCGGATCCTCGCCGACTACGAGCGCGACTTCTCCAAGCACATCGCCCCCCGCGAGGCCGAACGGGTCTTCGCCGTGTGGGACTCCGTCGTCGCTCACCTATCCCAAGAGAACAAGAAGTTCATCTTCGGCCGCCTCGCGAAGGGCGCCCGGGCGAAGGAGTTCGAGAGCGCCCTCACGTGGCTGAGGCAAGCCGGCCTTATCTACCAGGTGCCGCGCGTATCCAAACCAGGCATCCCCCTCAAGGCCTATCGAGATCCGAGCGCTTTTAAGGTGTTCCTGCTAGACGTGGGCCTGCTCGGCGCTATGAGTGAACTGGACAGCAAGAGTATCATCGAAGGCAACACCCTTTTCGAGGAATTCAAAGGGGCGCTCACCGAGCAGTACGCGTGCCAAGAGCTTATAGCAAGCTGTGGGCTTGTCCCCTATTACTGGTCCGCCGAGAACTCCCGGGGAGAAGTGGACTTCCTCGTGCAGTCGGCCGGTGCCGTCTACGCCATCGAGGTGAAAGCCGAGGAGAACCTGCGCGCCAAGAGCCTGCGCAGCTTCAAGGAGAAGTACCCGGAAATTCAGGCCCGGCGCTTCTCGCTTTCCGACTACCGCGAGCAAGACTGGCTCACCAACGTCCCTCTCTACCTGATGGGGAACACGGGGCTTTGGCTGTAGCGACGAGGCTGCTCTTTAGACCGATATACTCACCAGCTCGTGGTCTTCGATGCCGAAGGGGCGCAGGCGGGCAAGGGCTGCCAGGGCGTCGGAGACCTCGGCGAAGGCGGCGGCTTCGGGGCTGCCCGGAAGAGCGCCGAGACCCCCGGGGATCGTCTCGCCGCAGGCATCGCGCGCCTCCTCGGCCCAGCAGGCGGCCTCGGAGAGCAGCACGGCATCGTTGCGAACGAAGGCGGCCAGGGCCTCGATCATCTGCGGATAGAGCACCGCCGTCTTCGAGCGGCGCGCGCAGCGGGCGAAATCGTCCACCCAGGTGAGCATATGGCCGCGCGCGAAGGCCTCCTCATCGCGCAGGGACGCGGCCAGATCGCCCACGTTCCCCGCGCGCAGCTCCGCCAGGGAGCGCTCGGCCTCATGGGCCATAAAGCCGCACATGGTGGCGATATGGTCATCGGGGATGCGCATGAGGCGCGTAAGTTGAAGCCCGCGCTCGCGAAAGATGGCACGCACGGCCAGAGTGTTCTCCTGGAAGACGGCGGCGTCCTTCGTGCGGTAGGGCGATTCCATCGGCTGGCAGGGCACTTCACCCGGACCGATGAACAGGCGCGTGTACTCGTCGCGGGCCTGCTCGGTCAGCACCGCGCCATCGACGCACTCGCCGAGGTTCTCCAAAAAGCGCCCGAGGCCCTTCATGGAGGGGTCGTCGCCGGCGTACTCCTCCACCACGTCACGCGTGGTCTCCGACAGCACGCATGCCACCATGGCCGCATCCGGCGTACCGCCGAACAGCTTGTGGAACAGCATGTACAGGTAGGCGCGCGACAGAAGCAGCGCCTCCAGGTCGATGGACTCGCGACGCATGTTGACGACATCGGTCATGATGGCTCCCTCCTCTAGCAAAAGGGGCGGCCGCACCGACCGCCCCAGCAGCATTCGCGTTTACAGAACGACCGGGTTGAAGTCCTCGAGCAGGGCCCCGCGGCTGGCGCCGATGAGGATGTTGGGGGTCGTCGTGGCGGCCGGCTCCGTGCAGGGCAGCTCGCTCACCGCATCGGGATGGGCGGCGCGCAAATCGTCCATTTCGCCAAACTCGATGGCGCGCATGGGGCAGGCCTCGACGCACACCGGCGCATGGCCGGCCTCGCGCAGAGCACGGCAGGTATCGCACTTCTGGACGATCTTGTCCTCCTCAATAAACTGAGGCGCGCCGTAGGGGCAGCTGTTCACGCAGGTCTGGCAGCCGATGCAGGCCTCGTCATCGTGCTGCACGGTGCCGTCGTCGTCCTTGTACATGGCGCCCGTGGGGCAATTCGCCACGCAGGCGGGGCTTTCGCAATGGTTGCAGGAGAGGTTCAGGTGGAACATCGCCACCTCCGGGTACGTCCCGCATTCGAAGGTGTCCACCCGGCGCAGGCGGGGGCCCGCCACCTGGATGTCGCGACGGTCCTTGCAGGCCACCTGGCAGGTCTTGCAGCCGATGCAGCTGGCCAGGTCAACGTAAAATCCCAAGCTCATGATTTAAGCCTCCTGTCCGTTGTCGGCACCGGGCACCACATAGGCGGCCGTGCCCTCGTCGTCTATACCCGCGGCCAGAAACGGCCCGCGCTCGAAGTCTTCCACCAACGGCTCGCCGTCGTACTTCTCAATCTCGATGAGCAGGCTGTTGTACCCGTCCACCTGGGGGAAGTAGTTCGACTGCAGGCCGTCGGAGAGCATCTGCTCGCTCCCGCCGCGGTCGATGATGTTCTCGGGGTCGGACTCGTCGAACACCGAGTGCACGCCGTGGGGAATGCCCACCACGCCGGGCATGTAGCCCTGCATGGGCTGGGCGATTCTCAGCATGCTGCCGAAGTCGTTGAAGCAGCGCACCGTGTCGCCGGCTTTGATGCCGCGGGCCTCGGCGTCTTCCACGCTCATGAACACTGGGTTGCGGAAGGCCTCCTGGGTCCAGGTCATGTTGTCGTAGCAGGTGTGGGCGCGGCGCATGTAGTGCGGCGTGTAGGCCTGCAGCGGGTAAGCGCCCTTCTCCTTGGCCTCCCAGTTGGCAAACGTCTCCTGGTAGCCGCGGCGCGGCACGAAGTAGTTCGCGTAGGGCTTGATGGGCGTATCGTTCAGACCGATGCGGTTCACGTTGTCGGCCTTGTACTGGCAGTAGATCTCCAGTTTGCCCGACACCGACGGGCGCGGCCAGGCCGGGTCGGCCACGACGACCGACTCGCCGTCCTCGCCGATTCCCAGCTTGTCGTCGCGGTAGCCCACGTAGTTGCGCGGATCGCCCTCCGAGCGCTCAACCACATAGCTTCCGTCGGCCATGAACTGGTCGAAGGCGACCTTGCCCTCCTGGGCCGGGTAGCTCGCGTGGTACTTCTCGTTGTCGGCCTCGGTCCAGGTGATGACCGGCTCCCACTTCGTCGCGTCCTCATTCAGCACGCGCATGCCGAGGAAGTAGCCAAGCCACTGGTCGTAGTTGCTCTTCGGGTAGGCGTCGTCGGGGTTATACCCCATGCGCTCGATGATCTCGCGGAAGACGCGCTTCTCCTCGCGGGCCTCGTACATCGGCTTCACCAGGGGCTTCCAAGCAAGCAGGGCGTCCTTGCGCTGCTTCTGGCCGTTGCCGTCGCCAAACGGGCTCGGCCAGGACAGCTCGCCCCAAGACTCGTCGTCGTTGCCCTCCCAGTGGGTGCACACCGGCAGGATGATGTCGGCGAACTGGGCCGTGAGCGAGAACTTGATCTCGAAGGACACGCAAGTGTCGGCCGCGCGCATGACCTTGATGGCCGTGGCGAGGTTGCCGCGCGTCTGCATGAAGTTCGAGTTTGTCTGCACAAGCATGCGCGGGTTCACCGGCATCTCGCGGGCCTCGTGGTAGACCGGCGTGTTGGCGCGCAGCTTCGTCGGGTCGCCCACCACGTCGCTGGAGCCAAGGTCGTAGGGGCCCTCCGAGGAGGACAGGTACTTGCCGTCGGCAAGCGAGCTCCACCAGGAATTGCCCTCGATGTTGCGGTTGGGGCCCGTGGCGGCGGGGCTGCCCACCAGGTTGTCCACATAGCCGTAGTCGCCGCCGACGTGCTGGATGAGCCGGTAGCCCGAGTCGCCCGCATCCCACGTGTAGATGGCCGCCGAACCATGGCCGCTCTTGCCGAAGTGCCCGCCCAAGGCCGACACCGTCATGAAGGCCTGGGAGAGGTTCTCGGCGCCCAGGTAGCGAGAGGCGGCGTAGCTGTGCAGGAACATGACGGCGTTGTTCTTGCCGGCCATCTCGGCGTACCAGGTAATGTCCTCAACCGGCGTGCCGCAGATCTCCGTCGCCCATTCCGGCGTCTTCGGCGTGTTGTCGTAGGCGCCCAGAAGGTAGTCGCGGAAGTTCTCGTCGGTGGTGGCGTCGGCGGGCATGGTCTCCGGCGTGAAGCCCACGGTGCGCTCGTTCACGAAGTCCCAATCGATGATGTCGCCGCGCTCCTCGTCGAGCCGCACCATCTCGTAGGCCACTGCCAGCAGGAAGGCCGTATCGGTGCCGGGGCGCACGCGGATCCAGCGGGCGTCCATGGCGGCGGCGGTGGCGTTGTAGTCGGGGCCGACGAACACGAAGTTGACCCCGGCCTTCTGGGCGTTCTTCAGCCAGTACATGGAGGAGTGCTGCGACCAGGCCGGATTGCAGCCGTACAGCACGATGGTGTCGGCGTTGGGCAGGTCGTACTTGTCCGGCGCCATCATGAGGTCGGGATGATCGCCGTGGGAGTACATGCCCAGCGCTTCCGTTTGGAAGGCCCAGCAGCCGAAGGACTCGCACTCGGTGTTGTACACCGCGCCGCCAATGACCGGGAACATGGCGGAGCCGGGGGCCCAGCGCCAGCCGTTGCAGATGACGGCGTCCTGGCCGTACTGCGCGTAGACGCGCTTCAGCTCGTCGGTCACGTAGGTCAGCGCCTCGTCCCAGCTGATGCGCTCCCACTCGTCCTTGCCGCGCAGCTCGCCGTGGGCGGCCTCGCCGCCACCGGGCTGCCAGCTCTTGCGCTTCATGGGGTACTTGATGCGGTCGGCGTTGTACACCTGCTGGCGCAGCGAGCGCCCGCGCAGGCAGCCGCGCTGCTGGGGACAGTCGAAGCTGTCGGCATGGGAGTCGTCGGTCTTCTGGCGCACCACGACGCCGTCCACCACATACCCCATGTTCAGGCACATCTGGTTGCAGTTCTGGTGGCAATGGATGGGCATCCACTCGCCCTTGCCCTCGATGATGGCGGCGTCGCTGGCCACCTGATGGGTCGTCGCACCGGTGTTGCCGCCGGTCTCGGCCATGTCGGTGGCCGTGCTCGGCGCGCAGCCCGCAAGCCCGGCCGCCGCCGTGGCGGCCGCAGCGGCGGCGGACGCCTTCAAGAAATCGCGACGCTTCATGCCCTTGTCCAACAGAGCCATGAACATCACCCTCCTCTTCTCGTGTCTTCTCTGACAGCTCGAATCATACGGAGGGCACCCCTTCCATAGGTAATGCTTATATTGTAATCTTGTAAATGCTTGAAAGGCATGCAGGATGTGCTAGACCCGATCTCGCCTGGCGCAATAGACGTCGGCGACACGACATCCGAGCAGGCCGGGGAATCGAAGGGGGAACCATGGAACTGAGAACGCTCCGCTATTTCGTCACCGTCGTCCGCGAGGGCTCCATCACCGCGGCGGCCAAGTCATTGCACGTCACCCAGCCGACGCTCTCGCGCCAGCTGGCCGCTTTGGAAGACGAGCTGGGGCACCTTCTGTATCAGCGCAACCGCAAAGGCATCGAGCTCACCGAGCAGGGCGTCATCCTGCGCCGCTACGCCGAGTCCATCCTCGCTTTGGCTGACAAGGCCGAGGAGGAGATCGCCCTTCCCACCCATTCCATCGCCGGTAAGGTGCACATCGCCGCCGGCGAGACCCAGGCCATGGAGCTTGTCGCCGAGGCCATGAAGCGCACGAGCGCCGCCTACCCCGGCATCACCTTCGAGCTGTACAGCGGCACCTCGGCCGACCTCATGGACAACTTCGTCCGCGGCTTCTACGACTTCCTTCTGGAATGCGAGCTGCGCAGCCATGTGGACATGCACACCTTGCGCCTACCCCACACCGACACGTGGGGTCTCCTTGTCCGCCGCGACAACCCCCTGGCAGCAAAGGCGGCCGTCATGCCCGAGGACCTGCTGGACCAGCCGCTCATCAGCTCGCGCCAAGGCGTGAAGGTGGGCGTGCTCGGCCAATGGCTGGGAGACTTGGCCGACGAGATGGACGTGCGCGCCACCTACAACCTGCCACTGAACGCCAAGTTCCTCGTGCGGCAGGGCATCGGCAGCGCGTTCACCTATCGCGGCCTGTTCGAGGCCAACGAGCTGAACGACTTGGCTTTCGTACCGCTGTCCCCCACCCTGGAATCCACCCAGGGCCTCGTCTGGCGCAAGACCCTCCCCACCCGCCAAGCCCAAGCTTTTTTGGATACGTTGAAGGGCCTCTGCGCCGAGCGCGATTTCGAAAATCCGCCGGCAGATGCCAGTTGAGGGCAGAAATGGCGCGATGCGCTTTCCCAACGTCGGCCATTTCTGCGTCGAACTGGCATTTTCAACCATTTCGGCCCCGAACTGGCACCTTCCATCGGCCATTTCTGCGTCGAAGTGGCATTAGCCCGCCCGAATGCAGAAAACTCCGAAGCTCACCGGCTCATTTAGCAGCCGAACAGCTTCTCGGCGGCTTCCATGCGCTCGATGATGGGCACGTCGAAGGGACAGCGGGGCTCGCAGTCGCCGCAGGCGATGCAGGCGCCGGCCGTGACGTCCATGGCCTTGTAGTGGGCCGCCACCGAGGCGGGCACCTCGCCCGCCATCTCGGCCAGGTCGGCGAACTTGTTGGAAAGCGCGATGTTGATGCCCACGGTGCACGGCGCGCAGTGGCCGCAGTAGGTGCACTGGCCCATGTAGGCGTGCTTGGGTGCCCCGGCCAGCACGCTCGCGTAGTCGCGCTCGGCGGCGGTGGCGCGCTCGTAGGCCAGGGCCTCTTCCAACTGCTCCACGGTTTCCACACCCACCATGACGCTCGCCACCGCCGGGCGGGTCAGCGCGTAATGGATGCACTGCACCGGCGTGAGCGCCACCCCGAAGGGCGACGCGTCGGCGGAAAGCAGGCGCCCGCCCGCGTAGCCCTTCATCACCGTGAGGGCCACATCCTTCTCCTCGGCCCGGGCGTACAGGCGAGCGCGCACGGGTTCGATGCCATCGCCGGCCACGTTCTCGTAGTCGCCGAACAGATCTTCCAAATCCTCGGAAGCCGGCATCATGTCGAAGGCCGGGTTCAGCGAGAACATGATGACCTCGATCTCCGGCTCGTCACAGGCGAGCAGCGCCACTTCGGGATTGTGGGTGGAAAGGCCGATGTGCCCGATCTTGCCCGCAGCCAGAAGTTCGCGCACGTATTCGATGAAGGGGCCGTCCATGATGGCGCGGAACTCGTCGCAGGCGTCCACGTAGTGGATCATGCCCAGTTCGACGTGGTCGGTGCGCAGGCGCGCCAGCAAGTCCTCGAAGGCCGGGCGCACGTGGTTCAGCTCGCGGGTGCGCACGTACTGGCCGTCCTGCCAGGTACTGCCGATGTGGCCCTGGATGATCCACTGATCGCGCGTCGGCTCAAGCGCCTCGCCGAGGGCCGAACGCACCGCCGGGTCGCTCATCCAGCAGTCCACGATGTTCACGCCGGCCGCGGCGCCCCGGGCGGCCATGGCGTTCACCTCGGCCTGCTCCATCTTGCCGATCCACTCGGCGCCGAACCCGATAACACTCGCCTTCAGGCCCGTGCGGCCCAATTTCCGATACTCCATGGCACGTCCTCTCTTCTTCGCAAACCCTATGCTGCCGCGACGTTCTTCTTCGATCATCTTGCCTTATCGCGACCTTCTCATTCCCCGCTTCCCCCATTAAAGCATTTAGAGCTAACTCCAAGGAAAGGGAACTCCGTGAAGCCCTTCTGCATTCTCGGCCATTGACACCTTCCCGGAAGACGACGGGCGTACACTGGCGCCATCAGGCCGGCTGCGGCCGCAGACAGGCATTTCGGCCGCTCATCTGGCCGCTCGCCTACGCCGACGCCCGCGCACGCCGGCCATTCATCTAGCGCTGAAGGAGGCGCCCATGCTGAACCATTTCTGCAAGAAACCGTTTTGGGAGTGCACGCAAACCCTGGCCGCCGTGGCCCAGGGACGCCAACCCGCCGACACCGTGATCACGGGCGCGCGGCTCGTGAACGTGTGCACGGCCGAAGTGCAAGACGACATCGACGTGGCCATCGCGGAGGGTCGCATCGCCTATGTGGGGCAAAGCGCCGCCCATTGCATCGGCGAGAACACCCGCGTCATTGACGCCATCGGCCAGGTGATTGCCCCGGGCTTTCTGGACGGGCACATCCACGTGGAGTCCTCCATGATCGGCGCCGGCGAGTACGCCCGGGCCGTTATCCCCCACGGCACGGTGGGCATTTACTGGGACCCCCACGAGGTGTGCAATGTGCTCGGCCTTGAAGGGGTGCAGGTGATGATGGAGGACGCTGCGCGCACGCCGCTGAAGGCCATGGTGACGACGCCTTCCTGCGTGCCGGCCGTGCCCGGCTTCGAGGACACCGGCGCCGCCGTGGGCCCCGCCGAGATCGCGGATTCCATGACCTGGGACGGCGTGGTGGGCCTCGGCGAGATGATGAACTTCCCCGGCGTGCTGGCGGGCACCGATCACGCCCACGGCGAGCTGGCCGCCACCCTCGCCGCCGACAAGGTGGTCACAGGCCACTACTCCATCCCCGAGACCGACCAGGGGCTGAACGCCTACGTCGCCAGCGGCGTGCGCTGCTGCCACGAGTCGACCCGCGCCGAGGACGCGCTGGCCAAGATGCGCCTCGGGCAGTACGCGCAGCTGCGCTACGGCTCGGCCTGGCTCGACCTGCCGAACCTGGCGGCCGCCATCACCGAAACTGACATCGACACGCGCTTCGCGAACCTCATCTCCGACGACACGCACCCGCACACGCTCGTGGCCAACGGGCACCTCGACTACATCCTGCGTAAGGCCGTGGAATGCGGCATCGACGCGGTGCGCGCCATCCAGATGATGACCATCAACACCGCCACCTGCTTCCGTATGGACAACGAGCTGGGCTCCATCACACCGGGCAAGTGCGCCGACATCGTGTTTCTGGACAGCCTAGAGGATTTGAACGTCATCCGCGTTCTCATCGACGGCGAGGTCGTGGCCGAAAACGGCGCGTGCACCTTCCCGCTTCCGCCTTTCGAATACCCGGCGTGGGTGACCCACTCCATGCACCTGGGGCGCGCCATCGCACCCGAGACGTTCCGCGTGGAAGCACCCACCGACGCCGCCGAGGGTGACGCGGTATGCGTGCGCGTCATCGAAGTGCTGCCCGGATCGGTGCCCGACCGCGAGGTTCGCGCCGCGCTCACCGTGACGGACGGCGCCCTGGAAAGCGATCTTGACCAGGACGTGCTGAAGACCTTCGTCTTCGAGCGCCACCACGAGACGGGCACCTTCGGCGTCGGGTTCACCAAGGGCTTCGGCATCAAGCGCGGTGCCATGGCCTCCACGGTGGCCCACGACGCCCACAACCTGCTCGTAGTGGGCACCAACGATGCGGACATGGCGCTGGCGGCCAATACGCTCGCCGAGGTGGGCGGCGGCATGGTCGTCGTGGCCGACGGCGAGGTGCTCGGCCTCGTGGAGCTGCCCATCGCCGGCCTCATGAACGACCTGGACGCCCCCGCTATGAGCGAGAAGGTGCATCATCTGGAAAAGACCTGGGCCGAGATCGGCTGTACCATGCCCTCCCCCTTCATGACCATGGCGCTCATCCCGCTCGCCTGTCTGCCGGAGCTGCGCCTCACGAACCGGGGGCTCGTGGACTGCACCACCTTCCAATTCGTCGATTTGGTGGTGGACGAAAACTAGCCGCGCAACGTGCCATTGCCCCATGCGACGCAGGGCGGCTCCTCTTTACTGGGGCCGTCCCTCTTTGGCGGGATTGTTCCTCTTCGCGAGGGCCGCCCCCCGCTAAAGCGCGTCGGTGTCAAGCACCACCGTGAACGGCCCGTGGTTCACAAGCGCCACGTCCATCATGGCCCCGAACTCGCCCGTCGCCACCGTGAAGCCGTCGGCGCGGGCCAGATCGGCAAAGTGCTCGTACAGCCGCCGGGCGATAGCTGGCTCGGCCGCGTCTGTGAACGAGGGACGATTCCCCTTGCGGCAGTTCGCGTACAGCGTGAACTGGCTCACCACGAGCACTTCCCCACCCACATCGGCCAAGCTCAGGTTCGTCTTGCCCTGGGCGTCCTCGAAAACGCGCATCTTGGCGATCTTGCGCCACAGCCGCTCCGCCTCGGCCTCGGTGTCGCCGTGGCCCACGCCCAGAAGAATGGCGTACCCCTTCCCAATGGCACCGACCGCGCGACCCTCCACCGTCACCGACGCCTCGCTCACGCATTGCACTACCGCTCGCATAGCCGCTCTCCTCTCTTCATGTTTTCCTCAGCACTAAGATATGCTCGCATAGCACCTCGCTCTTGAAGCATTTTCCAGACAAAGATACTTCGCACGTACCAACTGCTCTAATCCGGCGAATCTTGCACTCGACATTGTGCAAGAATTTCGACTTGTTAGCTATCCTCGACGGCAAGATAAATCCAGCTGTCCCCATCTGCAATCAGAATACACGTTTTGCGATAATACCTCCCTGGATTTTGTTAGCCTTCCGCTGCTTGAACCGCAAACCAATCAACGCAGAGTCTAACAACTCGAAAAAAGCCCTCATTTCCAGCACCAAGATCGTCTGACAACCGCTCTCCTTCCCAAGCCAAGCCATGCGGGTAATCTTGGATTGTGCACAGGCGCAGTCGGTGGTATGTTCTATTGCAACAAGACAGCTCCGAAGAGGCAATGGCGTATCTGCTGCCAACTCGCCGCGATAGCAACAAAAGGAACAATCCCGTGATCATTGGAATTACAACAACGCTGAACGAGGCCGATGGCTTTCAGCGTGTGAATGTGGAATATATCAACCGCGTGGCAGCTACCGGGGCCGTGCCCATTCTCCTCACCCCCATCGCCGGGGGCGCCGAGGCAAACCGAGAGCACGCCCGCCACGTCATCGAGCTGGTGGACGGCCTGCTCATCACCGGAGGCGGCGACGTGCATCCGCGCTACTACGTACCCGACCCGGCCAAGAATCGCGATGCGCTGGGCCTCGATGATCTTGCGGCCATGGGCTGCGGCTCCTCCTCCCACTGCCGCTCCACAGGAGCAAAAGTTCCCTTCTGCGGCCATTACGTGCCCGACCGCACCTTCGAAGAGGCCATGGATGGCACCTCGGCCGTGGAAACGGTGGAGTCCCTGGACGGCCGCGACGTGCTGTCTGCCACGGGACGCCCGCCCATCCCCTGCCTGGACGGTTTGCTCGCCGTCTGCGAGGATCGCGACGGCTTCGAGCTGGAGCTCGCCCGCCTCGCCCATGAGCGCAGCCTGCCCACCTTGGGCATTTGCCGCGGCATGCAGGTCATGAACGTGGCTCTCGGCGGCAGCCTCTATCGCGACCTGTACAACTGCGGCGTCACCGAAAAGCAGCATCGCCAGAACCCGCCCTATTACGGCATATCCCACAAGGTCACCATCGCCAAGGGCAGCTTGCTGGAATCGGTGGTGAGCGCATCGGGGGATTTCGAGGTGAACTCCATGCACCACCAGGGCGTCGACCATGTGGCCCCCGCCTTGCTTGTCGCCGCCCGCTCCGAGGATCGGGTGGTGGAAGCGGTGGAGGATCCTGCGAAGCCCTTTTTCCTGGGAGTGCAATGGCATCCGGAATACCTCGATCGCCACCACGGCCTGTTCAACGCCTTGGCCGCCGCAGCCCACCACCGCGACGCACGGAGCTCATAACCTCCTGCCTGCAAAAACATTTCTCTTTTTGGTCACAAAGTCGAGTTCTGGGTTTCTGGAGCACAGATTTACCCTAATATTCACCGCGTTTAAGCGCTTGAATGATACCGTAATTAACGTTATTCAACTAATTCGAAGATGCCGAGCGCCATATTAGGGCTCAGAAAAACCCAGAACTCGACTTTGTGACCATTATCTCTAAAACTTTTGCAAGGTGCCCATGGAATCACGCGATAAAGAGCAAGACGTCTTTCTTCCGTTCCCCGAGCCCTTGCGCGAGGGCGTCATTCTCGCGCGGCCGAACCGGTTCATCATGGACGTCGACTTCGGAACCTCCGACGAAGGGAGCGCGCCATCGGGCATCGTGCGCTGCCACTGCCCGGCGGTATCGCGCATCGGCGGCCTGGACTTGGCGGGGCGCCCGTGCCTTGTGTCCGACTCCCGCAACCCCAAGCGCAAGATGCCGCTCACGGTGGAGGCCTTCTCGCTGCAGCAGCCGGACGATCCCGACAAGCGCTGGATCGGCATCAACCAGAACGCGTCGAACCGCTACGTGGAGCACTTCCTGCGCGAGGGCGCATTCGCAGCCATAACCGGCCCCGTTCGCACGGTACGCCGTGAGGTGCCTTTAGGCGACTCGCGCCTCGATTTCCTCGTGAACGACGACTTGTATTTGGAAGTGAAGACGCCGCTCGTGCAGATGCAGACGGACATCCCGCCTTACGTGCCGCGGCTGCCCGAGGCGCCCTTCAGCTCCACCGAGCGCTCCCTGCGCCATTTGCGCGAGTTGGCCGCGTCGCTGGCCGACCACGAGCGGGCCGCCATCCTCTACTGCCTCTACTACGACAACTTCGGGTTCCGCTTCTACCACGGCACCACCTACGAGGAAGTGCTCGCCACGGTGGACGCCTGCCGGGAAGCCGGCGTGGAGCTCTGGCAGGCCGACTTCGAAGTGACCCCCGAGGGCGTGACTCTCAAACGCTATTACGAGCTGGAAGAGTGGTAGGCGGCATGATCGGGCACGTAGCCGCGGTCGTCCGGCACGAAGAAGATGAACACGAGCGAGCTTAGCAGCAGGAAGAACGGATAGAACAGAAACGGCATGATCTGGAAGGCCGACACCTGAAAACCCAGTTCGGTGCAGGCCGAGATGGCCACGAGCATTTGGGCGCCGTAGGGGATGACCCCCTGGAACACGCAGGAGAACGTATCCAGGATGGAAGCCGTCTTGCGTCTTGAGACGTTGTACGTCTCGGCCATCTCGTGGGCGATGGGGTTCGCCATCACGATGGCCACGGTGTTATTTGCGGTGGCGATGTCCATGGCGCCCACGAGCAGTCCCATGCCGAGCTGGCCGCCCTTCCGGCTGCGGAACAGGCGCTTGATGCCGTTCAACAGAGCCACGAAGCCGCCGTTCTCGCGGATGAGCGCGCAGATGGCGCTCACGAGCACCGCCACCATAGTCGTCTCGAACATGCCGGCGGCGCCGGTGCCCATGTTGCCGAGCAGATCGGTAGCAGCCACGGCGCCTTCGGCCACCACGATGATAGAGCCGGACAGAATGCCCAGCAAAAGCACGATGAACACGTTAATGCCCACGATACCGCCCACAAGCACGATGAGGTACGGGATGAGCTCCAGCAGGTTGTAGTCGTTTTGTACCGTGCCGGAGATATCGGTTCCCAGCGACAGCACCAGAATGATCACCAGCGTCACCAACGCCGCCGGCAAAGCGATCTTGAAGTTCTCCCGGAACTTGTCTTTCATTTGGCAACCTTGTCCCTGGCAGGCGGCAATGGTGGTGTCGGAGATGAACGACAGGTTGTCGCCGAACATGGCACCGCCCATGACCGAGGCCACACACAGCGGCAGGCTGAACCCCGAGGCCGCCGCCACCGCCACGGCGATAGGCGTGATGAGCGTAATGGTGCCCACCGACGTGCCCATCGAAAGCGATACGAAGCAGCTCACCACGAACAGCACGGCCACGGAATACTCGGCGGGAATGACCGACAGCATGAGGTAGGCCACCGACTCGGCGGAATCGCGTCCCACCGTGCCCACGAACACGCCGGCCGCCATGAAGATAAGGATCATGGTGACGATGGTCTTGTCCCCGATGCCTCGGCCCATGACGACGAGCTTGTCGTCAAAGGAAAGGCTGCGATTCTGGAAGCACGCCACCAGAAGCGCCACCAAAAAGATCACCACGATGGGGATGTTATAGAACCCCATGGAAATGCCCATGCCGTACTCGAACAGAATGCCGAGCCCCAGATACAGCACGAGGAATACCCCGATGGGCAGAAGCGCCGCCACATTTCCCTTTTTCACGTTGCACCCTAACTCTCTTAAGCGCATCCCTGCGCGTTTGAGGCCGCGCCCGGCACGGCGGACTCGCAGAACTCCGATTCGCCCACGACCCGCCTTCCGCACCAACAGCTCCTTGTTTCAGTA
Source organism: Adlercreutzia sp. CNCM I-6216 (assembly GCF_977113345.1). Classification (NCBI taxonomy): domain Bacteria; kingdom Bacillati; phylum Actinomycetota; class Coriobacteriia; order Eggerthellales; family Eggerthellaceae; genus Adlercreutzia; species Adlercreutzia sp. CNCM I-6216. The sequence goes on along the minus strand of NZ_CDSBIE010000005.1, from coordinate 131,953 downwards.
AGCGCCTATACTACACCACGGGAACCGCTGCCGATGCGTCATCTTCGATGCGCGGGTCTTACTTATAATAGATGGCGAACGATCGCGCCGTCAGAACGGACACCCCATGACCGATACCGCCAAGAACTCCGCCGCTGCCGAAGAGGGCGTCTACGAGACGCCCGAGGACATCGCCGCCGAAGCCGCAAAAACCGCCGAGCGCGCCGCCCGCGCCGACGCCGACAGCCCCATCGCCCCCGTGGATCCCTTCGAGCCGGGCTCGCTGGGTTGGCTCCTTCCCTGGGCCGAGACCGGCGAGGGCGACGTGCTCACGCCTGACGAGGCGCTGGAGGTATTCTTGGAATGGGTGGACGCCCGCGGCATGGAGCTGTGGCCCCACCAGGAGGACGCGCTCATGGACTTGGCCGTGGGCGACTCGGTGATTCTGGGCACGCCCACGGGCTCTGGCAAGTCCATGGTGGCCTTGGGGCTCTGCTTCATGGCCGTGGCCACGGGGCGCACTGCCTACTACACCGCCCCCATCAAGGCGCTCGTGTCCGAGAAGTTCTTCGACATGGTGGACATCCTCGGCCGCGAGAACGTGGGCATGATCACGGGGGACTCCACCATCAACACCGAGGCGCCGGTCATCTGCTGCACGGCGGAGATCCTCGCGAACCAGGCCCTGCGCGAAGGGCCCGCGTCGAAGGTGGCCTGCGTGGTGATGGACGAGTTCCACTTCTACGCCGATCCCGATCGCGGCTGGGCCTGGCAGGTGCCGCTGCTCACGCTGCCGAATGCGCAGTTCCTGCTGATGAGCGCCACCCTCGGCGACGTGAGCGACATCGCGAGCGCGCTGGAAGAGCGCACCGGCCGGCCCGTCGACCTGGTGACCGACGCGCCTCGCCCCGTGCCGCTGTCCTACGACTACACCTTCGAAACCCTGGAAGCCACCGTGGAGCTGGGTCTGCGCGCCGGCGAGGCACCCATGTACATCGTGCACTTCTCCCAGGACGAGGCGCTGAAGAACGCCCGGGCGCTGGCCAGCTACGGCGTGTCGGACAAGGCCCAGCGCGAGGAAATCAAGCAGGCCATGAAGGGCACGAAGTTCACGACCCCCTTCGGCAAGATCCTGCAGCGGCTGCTCGCCGCCGGCGTGGGCGTGCACCATGCGGGCATGCTGCCGCGCTACCGCCTGCTCGTGGAACGCCTCGCCCAGCAGGGGCTGCTCCCGGTCATCTGCGGTACCGACACGCTCGGCGTGGGCATCAACGTGCCCATCCACACGGTGGTGCTCACCCAGCTCACCAAGTTCGACGGCACCAAGATGCGCCGTTTGCGCTCCCGCGAGTTCCACCAGATCGTGGGCCGCGCGGGACGGGCCGGCTTCGACACCGAGGGCATGGTGGTGGCGCTGGCCCCCGAGCATGAGATCGAGAACCACAAGGCGATGCTCAAGGCCGGCGACGACCCGAAAAAGCAGCGTCGCGTGAAGAAAAAGCAGCCGCCCGAGGGCTTCGTCAGCTGGAACAAGCAGACCTTCGAGCACCTCATCGAGAAGCCGCCGGAGAAGCTGACGCCCCGCATGCGCATCACCCATTCCATGGTGCTGTCCGTGGTGTCGCGCGGAGGCGACGCCTGGGCCAACGTGCATACGCTCATCGCTGATTCGGCCCAAACCCCCGAGGAGAAGATCAAGCTGAACGCGCGGGCCGACGAGATATTCGCCACGCTTTTGGAAGCAGGCGTGGTGGTGCGCGGCGAGGACGCCGAAGGTCGGCCGTCCTACGAGCTTACCGTGGAACTGCCCGAGGATTTCGCCCTGGATCAGCCCCTTTCGCCCTTCCTGCTGGCGGCGCTCGACTTGCTGGATCCGGAAAGCCCCGACTACGCCCTGGACGTCATCTCGCTCGTGGAGGCCACCCTGGAAAACCCCGCCAAGGTGCTGCGGGCTCAGGAGCGCAAAGCGCGCGACGCGGCCATGGCCGAGATGAAGGCCGACGGCGTGGAATACGAGGAGCGCTTGGAGCGGCTGGCCGAGATCACCTACCCCAAGCCCTTGGAAGAGCTGCTCGCCCGCGCCTTCGAGCTGTACTGCCAGGGCGTGCCGTGGGCCCGCGATTACGAGCTGTTGCCGAAGAGCGTGCTGCGCGACATGGTGGAGACGGCGAGCGATTTCAAGACCTACATCGGCCGCTACGGCATCGCGAAGTCGGAGGGGACGCTTCTGCGCTACCTGTCCGACGCCTTCCGCGTGCTCGTGCGCACGTTACCGCCCGATCGGCTGGACGATCGGCTGCGCGATATCATCGCCTGGCTCGGCTTCATGGTGCGCACCACCGACTCGTCGCTGGTGGACGCGTGGGAGAGCGCCGGCGAGCTGCCCGAGGCCGGCGCGCCCCCGCAGGCGGCCGATGCCGTGGTGGCCGACCGCCACGGCATGGAAGTCATGGTGCGCAACGCACTCTTCGCCCGCGTGCGCCTGGCCGCACTCGATCGCACTCGCGAGCTGGGCAACCTGGACGAGGACTGGGGCATGAGCGAGCGCGCGTGGAATGCGGCGTTGGACGACTACTTCGCCGAGCACAACGAGATCCGCCTCGATGGCGACGCGCGGTCCGCCGCCTATCTGATGATCGACGAGAGCCCCGAGCAGGAATCGCACGCCTGGCACGTCCGTCAGATATTCCTGGACGAGGAAGACGCCGGCGACTTCCGCATAGAAGCCGATGTGGACCTGGACGCCACCCAAGAGCAGGGCGAAGTCATCTTCCGCAACTACCGCGTGGGCTTCGTGGAAAATTTGGCCGAATAAGCGCGCCTGCAACCCGCACGGAATGGAAACAGCGACACTTCTGTTTTCACCGTAGAGAGACCGCTGCCATTCTTTCTTATCCCTCAGCAGCCGTTGCGCTGCCGGAAAGCGAAATGGGGTCGTCCAACCCGATCCGTTTCAGCCACGTTCCCATGCCTCACCTTCCTTTACTGCCTGGGACGAATATACCGTGTCCGCGCGGCAAGCGGAATCAAGTTAAGGAAACGTAAGTGACGTTCAAAGCCTTTCCAAAGCCTGCTTCGAGGGATCTTCCAACGCCGGCTTGAGGCCGATCTCCCGAAAAGCACGACTGTGGAAGAGGCAGGCATCCAGACTCGGTAAACGGAAAGCGCTGTTTCTGCGTGAAATCTTGAGTTATAAGCGTCTCGGAACGAGAAATCTTGCCATAATTTGCGAAATTCGATAATAATGGCAGCGAACTTCCCTTTTGACGCTGATAACTCGCGATTTCGTGCAAAAACCGGCACCTTCGTTAACCAGACAGGTAGCGCGAACGGCCGAAGCCTCCTTCGCCAGTCAGGCAGACAACGTAAGCAACCCCGACTTGCCTCACAAGCCAGCGAAAGTCCGTTTCGTCAGCCGCCGGCCACCTGTTCCGTCGATCTCGGCCTATTCCGCCAGTCGGCGGAAGCGCACGGCTTGCTGCTTCATGGATATCTTACCCACTTCCCAGCCGTGGGGCAGAAGCTCCTTTTTGTAGTTGAGAAACGAGTGGTCCAAAGGAACGCCGGCGATAGCGCCGATCTCGTCGAAGGTGAGCGTCAGCTCATCGCCCTCCTGGGTTTCCACGTATTCCCACAGTTTGTCGTACTTGCTCATAGCGCTCTCTTTCCTTGGCATTCCGCTTTCTTTGCCGCCAGTCTAGCACGGGCACTACGCCCGGGTCACATTCGTAGGCATCCCGCAACCACTGCGAGGGCGCTCCGGTCGCAACATTGCGCGGCATTGCGGGAGCAACGCGGTCGCAACATTGCGCGGCATTGCGACATTGCAGGGGCAACGCGTAACGTTGAGCAAAATAGTTGTTGATCGACGCGGCGTCAGGGCGTATAGTGGCCGAGTCAATATTTCTGTGAGGCCTTCGGGATGCATGAAGCGCTCGCGCGAACGGCAAAGCGGCTTGCCCGCAGCGCCACAGCAGCGAAAACGCGGCATAAGCAAACCGGGGGCGGAGAAAACTCTGGAGAACTCTTAAGTGAGTGCCGAAGGTGCAAGGCCCTGCCAACGCGGGCGCCCCCGAGAGGGAGCGGGCCCCGCAAGGCGGCAGGTTTCGCGCGGGCAATCCCCAAGCGAGGCGGGCCGAATCTCTCAGGCAAACGGACAGAGCGATGACGCGACTTCTTCGGCCGCCCACGCATGAGTTCCCCCGAGTCTTCTCGCGAGAAGAAGGGAATGCCGTGGAAGAGGCGCTACTTGGTATCGTTACCACCATCAACAACTACCTGTCCAACTACATCCTCATCATCCTACTGCTCGGCATGGGCATCTGGTTCACCGTGCGCACCCGCGCCATCCAGTTCCGTTGCTTCGGTGAAGGTTGGCGCCGTACGTTCGGCAACTTCAGCCTGCGCGGCGGCGACCAGGGCGGCGGCATGACGTCGTTCCAGGCGCTGTCCACCGCTATCGCGGCCCAGGTAGGCACCGGCAACATCGTGGGCGCTTGCGGCGCCATCATCGTGGGTGGCCCGGGCGCCATCTTCTGGATGTGGATCATCGCGCTGCTCGGCATGGCCACCAACTACGCCGAGGCCGTCATGGCCCAGAAGACCCGCGTAGTCGACGAGGACGGCACCGTCCACGGCGGCCCGGTCTATTACATCACCACCGCCTTCAAGGGCAACGGGGGCAAGTTCCTCGCTGGATTCTTCGCCGTGGCCATCATCCTGGCGCTGGGCTTCATGGGCTGTATGGTGCAGTCGAACTCCATTGCCGAGACCATGAACAATGCCTTCGGCATCCCCACCTGGGTTATCGGCCTGGCCGTGGTTATCTTGGCCGGTGTCGTGTTCATCGGCGGCGTCTCCCGCCTGGCCGCAGTCACCGAGAAGATCGTGCCCATCATGGCCATCCTCTACGTGCTGGGCTCGCTCATCGTGCTCGTCATGAACGCGGCGAACATCCCCGCCACCTTCGCCCTCATCTTCGAGTGCGCCTTCAACCCCGAGGCCACCGTAGGCGGCGCCACCTTCGGCATCATCGCCGCCATCAGCCAGGGCGCCAAGCGCGGCCTGTTCTCCAACGAAGCCGGCATGGGCTCCACCCCCCATGCCCATGCGCTGGCCGAGGTGAAGACCCCGCATGAGCAGGGCGTTGTGGCCATGATTGGCGTGTTCGTGGACACCATCGTCGTGGTCACCATGACGGCGCTCGTGGTGTTGTCGGTGCTCTACGTGGGCGACGGCGCCCTGGCCACTGGCGATTACGCCGCCCTCACCGCCGAGACCATCACGAAGACCAACATCGCCCAGCTGGCCTTCGGCCAGTTCTTCGGCGCCAATGTGGGCGCCTGGTTCGTGGCCATCTGCCTGTTGTTCTTCGCGTTCTCCACCATTCTGTCCTGGAACCTGTTTGCGAAGCTGAACGTAGAGTGGCTCTTCGGCAAAAAGGCCGTGATGCCCTTCACCATCATCGCGCTCGTGTTCATCTTCATGGGCTCGCTGCTCTCCAACGACCTCGTGTGGGAACTCGCCGACATGTTCAACCAGCTGATGGTCATCCCCAACGCCATCGCGCTGTTCGCCCTGTCCGGCGCGGTGCTCGCCATCGCCAACGCCAAGCACGACAAGCGCGCGCTGGACGCGGCCGAGGAGCGCCTGGAAGACCAGGAGCGCGCCGCCATCAACGCCATGGTAGACGCCGACAAGCGCAAGTAGCGGAAAAGCGCCGCTGCGCGCTAGCTCTCATCTCCCAGAAGTTCTGCGAGGCGCTCGCGGGTAAGTCCGGCGAGCGCCTCGCCGTTTGTTGCGGCGATCACGGAATCGGCCAGGTCGCGCTTGGCCTCCTGAAGGGCCACGATGCGCTCCTCGATGGTGCCCTTGGCCACCACTTTGTACACGTCCACCTCGCGGCTCTGCCCGATGCGATGGGCGCGGTCGGTCGCCTGATCGGTAGCGGCGGCGTTCCACCAGGGGTCGGCGTGCACCACCACCGAAGCGCCCGTGAGGTTCAGCCCCGTGCCGCCGGCCTTCAGCGACACGAGGAATACCGGCGTCTCGTCGCCGTTGAACTGGTTCACCAGCCGCACACGCTCGCGCTTGGGCGTAGCGCCCGTTATAGTGAAGTGCGCGATACCACGGCGATCGAGTTCGGCGGAAAGCACGTCCAGATAACTGGTGAACTGGGAGAATACGAGCACCTTGCGCCCGGCATCGGCGGCCTCGTCCACCAATTCCATGATGGCGCCCAGCTTCTCGGCGCCGCCCTTGTAGTTCTCGAACACGAGCGAGGGGTCCAGCGCGATCTGGCGCAAGCGCGTCAGCTCGGCCAGCACCTCGACGGCGCTCTTCTCGGCATCGGGAATATGCCCGCGACGATTGGCCCGCGAGGCGTTCTGTCGCTTCTGGGCGTTCAGATCCTCGCGCAAACGCTGCTCGGCACCGTCGTAGAGCCGCCGCTGCTCGCGGGAAAGCGGCACGTAGCGGATGCTCTCGAGCTTTGCCGGCAGATCGGTGAGCACCTCTGTCTTGCGCCGCCGCAGCAAAAACGGCTCGATAAGGGCCCGCAGCCGCGCGGCCGCCTCCTCGTCCTCGCCGACGATGCCCAGCTCGTAGCGCTCGCGGAACCGCTCGTAGCTGCCGAGGAACCCCGGCATGAGGAAGTCGAAGATGCTCCACAGCTCCGAGAGGCGGTTCTCCACCGGCGTGCCCGTGAGCGCGAACCGCAAACGGGAGCGCAGGCGCTTCACCGCGCGGGTGGTCTTGGTGGCGTGGTTCTTGATGTACTGGGCCTCGTCGAGCACCACCATGCCCCAATCGATGCGGGCGAGCTGCGCGCCATCGATGCGCACGCGATCGTAGGAGGCCACGACCACGCAGGGCTCGCCGCTCGCACGGGCCAGCAGCGCCTCGCGGTGCGCGCGAGATCCCTCCAGAGCGATCACCGGCACATCGGGAGCGAAGCGGGCGAACTCGTCGGCCCAGTTGAACACGAGGGAGGCGGGACAGGCCACGAGCACGGGGCCGGCCAGCCGCTCGGCGTCACGCAAGCTCTTCACCAGGGCTATCATCTGCAACGTCTTGCCGAGACCCATCTCATCGGCCAGGATGCCGCCGAAACCGAGCGATGCCAGACGCGCCAGCCAGCGGAAGCCCTCCACCTGGTAGGGCCGCAACGTACCCGCAAGGGAAGCGGGCGCCTCCGCAGGCGCGGGCGACCCGTCCAGACAACGCAGGTAGTCTTCGAAGGCGCGGTCGCGCACGGCATCGCCATACTCCCGATCTAGGTAGAACGCCTGATAGGTTGGCAGCTCGGCACCACCGTCCAGCAACGCGTCGGCCGACACGCCCAAATCGCGCATCATATCGCCGAGCACCGCCACATCCCCCTCTCCCAGAGCGGCGATGCGCCCGTCGCTCAGGCGATGGAAGCGCCTGCGGCGCCGATAAGCGGAAAGCATCGCTCGCAGCTCGTCGGCGGAAAGGTCGCTCTCGCGCACATCCATCTGGATGAGGTTCGCCCGCAGGGACAGGCCCAGCGACACCCGCGGCGGCCGTTCCATGATGAGGCGGTCGAAGGCGGGCGTGGTGAACACCTCGCCCGCGGCCCGAAATTGCGCCAGGCCGCCATAGAGCAGCTCGCCGGCCAGCTCGGTCTGGCGCAGGGGCAGCGTGCACGAGCCATCGAAGAACTGCGCGGCCACGGCCACCCCCGCATCTTCCAAATCCTGATCGCGGAAGGCCTGGCTCGAGGCCGGCCGCAACTCCGGCTCCTCAGCAGAATCGGCAGGGCTTTCCAACACCACTTCCCGCTCGCCGTAAAAGGCCTTCACCGTGAGGCGGATGAGCGCGGCTTCCTTCTTCCCCGTCACGTCGAAGTAGAAGGCAAGCGTGCCGGCCACAGGGCGCAGCGCCTCCCAGACCTCCGGCAGCTCCACCGAAAGCGTCTCCTCCAGCACGGGCAACGCGCGCCGGCAGAACGCCTCGGCGTCGTGCTCGGCGATGAAGGCCCGCTGTCCCGCCGCAAGTCCCGCATCCTGCAGAAACGAGAAGGCCCGCGCGTCGGCGGCCGTCGTCCGCGCAGCTATGCCGTCGGCCAGCACGAAGGCCACTTCGAGCCCGCGCACCACCAGCACCTCCTTGGAAAGACGCAGGTCGTAACCGCCTTCGGAGGGAAGGAACTCAAGAGATGCAGCGGGGATGTCCTCCGCGATGGTCCACGGCGTCGGAGCCGGAGCGGCAGCGCCGCCATCGCTTCGCTCAAGGATGAACGAGGCGCGCTCCCCCATGGCATCGAGCATATCGGCCAGCTCCGCCTCTCGCAGGCGCACCTCGCGCTTCCCGGCGGCGGCTCGGAACGTGGAGCCGCCGAACAAGCGCTCATCGGGAAACACCTCGGCCAGCGTGCGGGCCACGGCGCGGGAAGGTCCGTCGAAGGCCTCGAGCCGATGGGCAAAGGCGAGCTTCTTCCCGTAGGAGAAGTACTCCCCACGCTGCACGCGATGGGCTAAGGCCTCAAGGTCGCGCACCACGTAAGTGCCCTGCGGGCCTTCCGCATCGAGCCACAGCGACCAGAGACGCCCGTCGAAGGCAAGGTGCGGCGTCAAATGAACACTGCCGGGCGCCACGCCCAAGACGGGCAATCCCGCGCCGCGCGATGCTGCGCCTGCAGGCGCCGTCGCGCCTTGGGCGAGGCAGCGGGCCAGCGCCTCACTCGTCGTGCGCTGGCTGCGAGACGCCGCGCGATTCGCCCCAACGTCGCGAAAGCTGCGGGGCTGGGTGAAGTAGGTCGTTACCAGGGCCACGCAGTGCTTGCACAGCCCGTCGAAGCGGGCAATGGCGGGGCAGGTGCATTCGTAATCGACGATGCGCGACTCGAAGTCGCCGAACATCACCGACGTCTCAAAGTAATCGGCAATGCCCGACGCTGAGGCGACCTGGGCCGAGATGATCGTCATATCGTCATCGCGCCGTACGGTGCGATCCGCAACCGCCTTTGCGCTGGCCGCCAGCCCTACGCCCCGCGACACCGCCCGCGGATCGGCGTAATCGGCCAACTTGATACCGCCCAGACCCACCGCGCCTCCTTTCAATTGCCGAATGCGAACACTTGAGGTTACCACAACTTGTCTGTTCGCAGTGCGGGGTAAGCGCAAGGCCTTGCGGCCCCTGCGCGTCTTTGAGAACCTTCGATTCTTGCAAGTTTTCCACGGTTTTCGACACTCGCTTCCCTAAGAGAGTCCGAAATAGCCCCCAGCATCCTCCCTTTTGCGGCTTCTTCCAAGAAGAATTCATGCAATTCATTATTTTCCAGAGGAAGACTCCCTAAGGCATGTCGGTAACCTCGAAAAACTTGCCGGATTCTCTGCTTGCAACTTACTCGGGTAGCAGCTCTGAATATGATGGACGCGACACGAAGAACGCGAAACCGCATCCGCCGCCCCATCCCGAGGAGGACTCATGGGCCTTTTCGCCTCACCCTGTACCAATACAGGCACTACCACGCATTCGCATCGCCAGCGCAGGCGCTTCGCCGCACTCGCCCTCGCCGCCCTCTTAACCACAAGCGCCCTCGCCCTGGCTGGCTGCGCATCGAACCACCCCATCACGAAATCCGGCGAGCAATGCGCCTCCTGCCATAGCGACGGCCGCACCGCCGTGGAGGGCACGGGCTCCGCCAGCGCCACGGAAACGGGCCTCACCTTCGCCGTGGAAAGTGACGCCGACGAAGTCTACCTCTGCACCGCCGCTGTGGCTGAGGACGGCACCGTCGTTCCCTCCCGCGACCGCACGCTGTCCGCCGACGAGCTGGGCGCCGTCACCGTGAACCGTCCGGGCCTCTACGCCCTGTGCACCGGCGATGTCGCCTCCCCCTCGGCCACCGTTCTCGTAAGCGCCACCGAATCCGGCCCCACTGACACCGTCGTGAAGCTGTAGACCAGTCCTGCGCAAATTCGCGTCGCACCCTGCGCCTTTCCCTATTCACCGCAAATTCTGCGGCGAATAGCTTGCCAATCGCCGCACGAACGCGAAAACCAGCCCCTACTCCCCCGCGAAGGCGCCGGTTTGGCGGTTCCAGAGGCGAGCGTAGTCGCCGCCCTTGGCCACGAGCTCGGCGTGGGGGCCGTCCTCCACGATGCGCCCCTGGGACAGCACGACGATGCGGTCGAGGCTCGCCACCGTGGACAGGCGATGGGCGACCACGATGGCAGTGCGGCCTTCCATGAGGCGAGCGAGCGCCTCCTGCACGGCCGCCTCGCTTTCGGAATCAAGTGCGCTCGTGGCCTCGTCCAGCACGAGGATGGGGCAATCGGCGAGCATCGCCCGGGCGATGGCGATACGCTGGCGCTGACCGCCCGACAGCTTGATGCCGCGCTCACCGGTGATGGTGTCGAACCCCTGGGGCAAATCCTCGATGAACTCGAGCGCGTTGGCCGCCCGGGCCGCCTCGCGAATCTCCTCTATCGTGGCGTCGGGCCGCCCATAGGCGATGTTCTCGGCAATGGAGCGGTGGAACAGCAGCGCCTCCTGGGGCACATAGGCGATCTGCCGGCGCAACGACTGCTGGGTCACGTCGGCCACGTTCTGGCCGTCCACCAGAATCTCACCCTCCTGGATGTCGGCCAAGCGCAGCAGCAGCTTCGTGAGCGTGGTCTTCCCCGCCCCGCTCATGCCCACGAGCCCCACGCGCTGCCCGGCGGGAATCTGCAGGTTGAAATCGCAGAACACCTGGGTCTTCACATCGCCGTCGGTGTACCAGAAGTTGATGTCCTTGAAGTTGATGTCGCCCAGTTCCACATCGAGCGGTTGCGCGCCGGGCTTGTCGGCCACCAGGCGCGGCTCATCGAGCACCGCCGTCATGCCGCTCGCGTCGCCGAAGGCCTGGTTGATACGCTGCAGGCCCGTGTTGATGAAGTTGAACTGGTTCGTCACCGTGTTCGTGTAGGTGAACATGAGGATGACGGTGCCCGGCGTGATGCCGAACCAGGCGTTGCCGCCGGAGATGAACACCGTCACCACGGACATGATGACCACGGTGATGGCCGCCGTGGTGATGCCGCGGGCGAGCGAGGCCCGCATGCGCTTCGAATCGCGCGCCACCACCTCGCGATTCGCCGTGTCGAACAGCCCCCGCTCGTAGTCCTCGCGCCCGTAGGTCTTCACGGCCAGGATGTTCGTGACCGCATCCGATAGTTCGCCGGACAGCTGGTTCTGGGCGCTGGCGGCCTTCTCGTTCAGATGCAGGATGCGCTTGTACATAAGGTAGCTGATGATCGCATACACCGCGAGCATGGCCATGAGTACCGCCGCATAGGCCGGCACCACCGGAAACAGGATGAGGCACGTGAAGGTGATAGAGCAGAGAATCGGCAAAAACGGGAAGTTCATCACCTGAAGCAGCTGGGTGTAGCCGGCCATGAATTTCGAGGTCTGGCTGACGAGCGTGCCACCGAAGCGGTTGGAATGGAACGACAGCGACTGGTTGCACAAACAATCGAAGGCCATGGTGGCCAAATCGTAGTTCACGGCGATCTGCAGCTTCCACAACGTGTAGTCCTGAAGCTTGCTGCAGGTCTGTCCCGCCAGATTGATGCCGATGAGCGCCGCGATGTAGGGGCCGAACACGTCGAACACGGCCTCGGGAGCCACCGGGTCGGCGCTGATGCGATCGACGATGAGGCTCATCACGTAGGGGTTGCCGTAGGTGAGAAAGCCGCAGAACCCGATCGTCGAGGCGACGAGCGCCACGAACAGTCCCAGATGATTGCGAGTTGCCAGCCAGTAGTAGTGCAAGCTGCGCATCGTAAGCGATTGCTTCTTCGACATAGCTATCCTAAAAGTTCCGTCAGGTCGCCGTTGGATAGTAGGGTGAGGTGGCGGGTGGCGCGGCTGATGGTGGTGTAGAGGCGGCGGCGGGCGATGTCGCTTTCCGGGAAGGTGCGGGCCGAGGCGTCGGGGATGATGACGCGATCGAACTCGAGGCCCTTCGCCAGCTTCAGCGGCACCACGACGATGCCCTCATCCGGCAGGCTGTCGCCCTCGCCGAGGACAACGACGCCCTGCCCCGCATTGGCATCACTTGCGGCCGAGGGGCGACCAAGGTCGCCCCCTACGGGGGGCTGCCCGCTCCCTGCGGTGACGCCGTCCAGCGCCTTCGCGAGGCGTTTGGCGTCGTTCTTCCAGGGAACGATCACCGCCGTAAGACCGCCGGCATCGCGTGCGACGCGCACCGCTTCCGCCAGGGCCGCCTTCCACTCGTCGGTGCCCTCGCACACCACGATCTCCGGTGCCGGGGCCTCGCGCTGCACCGAGGCCACCTCCATGGCCTCGCCTTCGGGCAGAAGGCGCGCGAACAGGTCGGTGATGGCCGGGGTGGACCGGTAGCTCGTCATGAGGCGGCACTGCGACACCTCGCCGCGCATCTCCTCGAACACCGCCTGCATCTCGTCCCACGTGGCCGTGCCCTCGAAGATAGCCTGGTTCGGATCGCCCAGAAGCAGGAAGTGCGCCCGACGGAAGTAGCGGGCAAGCACCGCCAGCTGGCCCTGGGAGTAGTCCTGGGCCTCGTCGATCATGACGTAGCGCGCCTCGGGGTTGCCAAGACCGGTCAGCGCCATCTTCAGGTAGACCCACTCCACCGAGGTCAGCCCCTCGCGGCCGAGCAGGCGCGCGGCCACGCGATCGACATCCAGCCACTCCATGGCCTCCATGGCGCGCAGGGCATCGGTGTGCTTCTCTTCCAAATACACGAGGGCCAGCGTGCGGGCCTCCTCGTCGCTTTGGGGATCGAAGACCTCGCCGAACAGGCGCAGTTGCTCGTCCACGGGAAGCGAGGCGATCTCGTCGTGGGTGTCCTCCTGAGCCGCCAGCGACTTCAACCGCGCCGTCAGGCGAACGGACAGCTCTTCGGCCATGAGCGTCGCCCGGTGCGGCCCGGCAGGCAGGTTCGCGAACTTCGCCGACACCTTCTCCACCGCATCCCCGCCGAGCAGGCGCACGCCGGCGCTCGTGATGTCGCGGAAGTCGCTGCGTGCGAACTCGAAGGAGGCCACCGCCGCATCAATGGCCCGCAGGCGCTCAAGCGATACGTCGCTCTCGCCCACGCCGCGCCCGGCGGGAAGCAGCGGCGAGAGGAACTCCTCCCAGGTGAGAATCTCCGGGTTGCGCTCGCCGAGGTCGGGCAGCACGCGGTCGATGTAGCGGCCGAAGACCGGATTTGGCGAGATGAGGAAGACCTGGGTCGGATCCAGGGCGCCGCGATGCTGGTAGAACAGATACGCGATGCGCTGCATGAACACCGAGGTCTTGCCCGAGCCGGCGATGCCCGCCACTTGAAGCACCGGCACGTCCTCGTGGCGCACGACGGCGTTCTGCTCGCGCTGGATGGTAGCAGTGATGGCCTGCATATGGGCCGAGCGCCCGCGGGAAAGCGACGCGAGCAGCAGCTTGTCCTCGATGGCCACATCCGAATCGAAGTAGGTGATGAGACGGTCCTCTTCTATTTCGAACTGGCGGCGCAGCTGCAAGTCCACGTGGATGGTGCGCCCATCGGCCACATAGGAGGTGGGGCCCATGGTCTGGTTGTAGTACACCTCGGCCACGGGGCTTCGCCAGTCCACGACCAGGCGCCGATAGTTCTCGTCCGAGATGCCCGCCGAGCCGATGTAGAGCTCTTTGGCCGGCGCCCCTTCCTTGAACTGCAGCGCGATCTTCGCGAAGTAGGGCTCGCGCAGGAGCACTTCCACGGCTCGCAGGCGCTCGGCCTGCACGGAGTTGGCCATGTCGTGGGCCTCGATGATGTTGTTCATGGCCACGATGTCGGCATGGGTCTCCAGGATGTCATCCCAGGTGGCGAAGTTCACGGCCAGCTCCTCGGCCATGGACTTCTTGTCCTCGGCGGCATCACGCGCCACGGCCTCCATGGCGGCTATCGCATCGCGGCCGATCTTCTCCAGCTTGCCGTAGGTCTCGCTCAGGTGCGCCTGTTCGGCGGCGAAGACGAGATCCGCGGCCTCCTGCCCGGTCGCGGCCGAGGGGCGACCAAGGTCGCCCCCTACGGAAGGGGCGCCGGCGCTCTGTTGCCCTTCCCTAGACAAGGATGCCCTCGCAGTGGTCGATCATGTGCTGCACGGCCTGGGCGGCGTTGCCCTCGAGCTTCTTCTTGCGCTCCACAAGCTCGCCGTCGACCAGCACCTCGTAGCTCACGCGCACCCAGTCGTAGCGCGTGACGGCCGTCGGCTCCTCGCGCGAGAGGCATGCCTCCACAGCGGTGTAGGGTTTCAGCTTCTGGGTGACGCGCGGGTTGTACATGACCTGCGGGCGGCCGGCCTCGTTCAGATAGGCGACAATGCGCTTTGTCTCGCCGATCTGGTTGGCGGCCAGGCACACGGCCTCGTCGCTGGCAAGCAGCGTCTCCACCAAATCGTCGGCGATGGCGGCGTCGGCGGCCGTGGCGGCATCGCAGGGCTTCGACAGGATTTCCTCGTCGGTGATAATCTCTCTGATCACAGGGGCTCCTTCGGGTTTGCGACGGCACGGGCCGCCGCGCTCGTGAAAAATGCGACTAAAGAGTATACACCACCGACGGCGCTCAAGGGCAACCATCCGCCAGACGAAGCGATCTGAAACAAACTCATGACGTAGCGCCCACGAGCCGGCGCGCGAAGCGCGGGCATAAGGTATGCTGAAGCCGAGCCATCGTCGCTCGCCGAACTGCCAACGCTTAAGGAGGTCGCCATGGCCGCGAAAAGCCATCGGGCGCTGAAAATCACCAGCATCGTCATCGGCGCCATCGTCGCCGTCGCGCTTATCGCGGTGGTCGCCCTGAACATTTATATGCGCGTCGCTTTCGCTCCCTTCTTCGACCGCGCGGAATCCCCCTTCGACATCCCGGGCATCAACACCGGCTTCGTCCCCCAGGACCTCGACCACGTGGAAGCCGACGACTCGTGGCTGTTCAGCGGGTACATGGCCGACCACTCCCCCTCGCCGCTCTACCGCCGCGCCGCCGACGGCACCATCGCGAAGTTCTTCGTCGCCCTGCCCGACGGCTCGGCCTACGACGGCCACGGCTCGGCCATCACCACCAACGAGCAGTACGCCTATCTGGCCTGCGAGGAGGGCTACCTCGTCATCCCCATGGATAGCCTGCTGTTCGCCGAGGACGGCGCCTGCGTGCAAGCCGCCGAGAAAGTGGACGTCGACTTCTCCCCTGCCTTCATGAACATCGAGCAGGGACAGCTCATGCTCGGGAACTTCTACTACCCGAATGACTACGAGACCCCCGAGGCCCACCACATCACCACGCCCGACGGCACCGAGAACCCCGCCGTCATGTACGCCTTCGCCGCCGATCCCACCCGTCCAGGCCGCTTCGCCACGGTGCCCGACAACGTGTTCTCCATCCCCGGCATGGTCCAGGGCACCTGCACGACCGACGACGGGCGCATCGTGCTGTCGGTCTCCTACGGCATCGCCCCTTCGCACCTGCTCGCCTACAACGTGAACCTCGCCGCGCCCGACGGCACCTTCACCACCGGTTCCGGCGACGAGGTGGAGCTGTTCTGCCTCGATTCCCGCAACCTGACGGAAGATCTGGTCGGACCGCCCATGCAAGAGGGCATCGAATCCCATGACGGGCGCGTCTACACTACCGACGAGTCGGCTTCCAACAAGTACATCTTCGGCAAGCTCTGCGGCGCCGGCCGCGTGTACGCCGTGCAGCTGTAGAGCCGCTACCCAATGGTCACGAGGCGATTTTGGAAGGCGACAGAGACCGTCGTGGGAAGGCCGCGCTCGGCGATGACGGCCTCGAAGGTGTCGCGCGGGAGCCGGTAGGTATTGTTCTCCTGGGAAACGTGCATGGCCGCCACCGCGCGCAAGTTTTCGTGAGCCAAGTTATCCAGGGCCTCGCGCGCCTGGTCGTTGGACAGATGCCCGCGCGCCGATGCGATGCGCTGCTTGATGACGTAGGGATAGGGGCCCATCTGAAGCATGCGCGCATCGTGGTTGCTCTCCAGAGCCAGCAGGTGCACGCCGGAAAGCGCCTCCCAGGCCGCATCGGTCACGACACCGGTGTCGGTCATGTAGCCGAGGGAGTCGCAACCGCTTCCGCGCTCTTCGAACCGAAACCCGTAGGAATCGGCCGCATCGTGGGAAGTGCGGAAGGGACGCACGGCCAGGCCGGCCAAATCGAGCCGATCGCCTCCGTCGAAGGGCTCGAACGCGGCGCCGACGCTGGCCACAGCCTCGCGCAGAGGCGCGGAGGCCGCGAACACCGCCTCGCTGGCGCACACCGCAGGATGCGCCCCCGCCTTCGCCAGCCCGCGCAGGACCACGCCGAGCCCCTTCGTATGGTCGCCATGGTCGTGGGTGATCACGACGGCCCGCAGCTTCTCCAAATTGAACCCGGCTTCCTCGGCCCGGGCGAAGAAGTCCCGCTTGCATATGCCGCAATCGACAAGTACCCCCTCGCCCGTCGCCGCATTCTCCACAATGGCGGCATTCCCGCCGCTGCCGCTGGCCAGTATATGCAGTCGAAGCATTAAGAATTTCTTTCATTTGAATTGCCATTGAAATGGAGAATAATTCTAAACATCCCCTTTATCCAGTTCAAGGACTCAGCCCAAAACGCCTTTTGCCCCAAACGCCCCGTCTTTAAAACCTAGCCTCAAATCAACGGTTTTACCTTAAACTTCGTCGATTTGCGGCTACCACCTCAACGCGAGTCGAAATTAAGGTGCCATCGACGCGACTTCATCGCCAAAAACCCATAACTGACTTGATTTTGTTCATATGCTCAAATTTTGCAGACATGACCTGTGCATTCCCGGAAGTTTCATTTGTCAAGATCACTCCAATTTCCCATCGACAATGTAGCAATAAGCTTTCCTCATTGACAACGACTCTTTTCGTCATGTTTAATGCACTTGCACAATTTGTGCGTCGCTGCTGATTCTTACCTTTGAAAGGGGTACCAATGAGCGATCCGAACGTGGTAGTGGCCCGCAACACCGACAAGGCGCCCGTGAGCGACCTGTATTCCCAGACGGTGGCGTTCTCCCACTACAACAACCTCTCCGCCCAGCTGCCCATCGACCCGGCGACGGGTGCCATCGTGGCGGGCGGCGCCGCCGAGCAGGCCGAGCAGTGCTTCAAGAACCTGCAGGCTATCGTGGAGAGCATCGGCCACGACATGAACGACATCATCCGCGTGTCCATCTTTTTGGCCGACATCATGGATCTGAACGCGGTGGAGAAGGTGCAGGCCTCCTTCTTCCCCACCTACCAGCCCGCCCGCACCGTGGCGGCCATCGACGCCCTGCCCCAGGGCGCACTCGTGTTCATCGAGGCGCTTGTCGATAACGGCGAGGGAACCCAGTCGGTCCCGCAGGCCGGCGACCTGGTGAAGCTCACCAACAACACCCACGCCGCCCCCTACGACGCCGGCTCCACCCAGACCGTGGCGTTCTCCCACTACAACAACATCACCATGCAGCTGCCGCTCGATCCCGGCACGGGCCGTCCCATCCTGGGCGACGTGGCCGCGCAGACCGCGCAGTGCCTCGCGAACGTGAAGGCCATCCTCACCTCCGTGGACGTGCCCTTCGACGACATCGTGAAGGTGACCATCTTCGTGAAGAACCTGGCCGATGCGAGCGTGGTGGACGACGTGTACAAGACGTTCTTCCCCGATTCCGGCATCGCGCGCGCCGTGAACTACCTGCCGGCCCGCACCGTGGTGCCGGTGAAGGATCTGCCCTACCACTGCGACGTGGCCGTCGAGGCCGTGGTCTCCCATGGCGACGGCACCCCGCCCCAGGCCATCGAGGATCGTCACGGCCTCATCATCGAGGCGTGCAACACCGACGCCGCTCCGAAGTGCCCGCTTGCCACCCAGTCCGTGGCCTTCTCGCACTACAACAACATCTCCGCCCAGCTGCCGCTCAATCTGTCCGGCAAGCTCATCGACGGCACCGTCGCCGAGCAGACCGCCCAGTGCCTCGCCTATGTGAAGGCCATCGTCGAGTCGGTCGACCACGCGGTGGAAGACATCGTGAAGGTGAATGTGTACCTGGCCGACATCGCCGATCTTGCCGCCATGAACGAGGCCTACGCCGCCTTCTTCGGCGACCACAAGCCGGCCCGCAAGGTCGTGGGATGCGGTGAGCTGCCCTTCGGCGCCCGCGTCATGATCGACGCCATCGCCGGCAACTGGGAGGGCACCCCGCCGGTGGCCTAAGAGCGCACCTCTTCGAACCGTCGATGCAAGAACGCGCGGGCCGCTCGTGGCCCGCGCGTTTCTATTTCTCTGGAATGTACTCGGCCAGAAGCGCTACCAACTCGTGGATGTTCAGCGGCTTGGTAGTCAGCGCCGTCATGCCGGCGTCGCGGGCGCGGCGCTGGCCCTCCTCGAAGGCGTCGGCCGTCTCGGCGATGATGGGCAGCGTGGCGGCGTCTGGCCGATCCAGGGCGCGAATCTCACGCGTGGCCTCGTCGCCGTCCATGCGGGGCATGCGCATGTCCATGAGCACGGCATCGTAGTAGAACGGCTCCACGGAGGCCACCTTGCGCACGGCCGCATCGCCGTCGCGCGCCTCTTCGGGCTTAAAGCCGTAGTCCTTCAGAATCTCCACCAGAATCTCGCGGGACAGATCGTCGTCGTCCACCACGAGCACCTTGCAGCCGGTAAAATCGCGCTGGCACCGCTCGGCCGCCGCCGCTTTCTCGCGGGCCTCGGCCAGCTCGTCGGCGTCGGCCACGCGCAGCGGCAGCGTGATGGCGAACGTCGAGCCGCGGCCCACGACGCTTTCCACCGCTATCTCGCCGCCCATAAGGTCGACGAGGCTCTTGGTGATGGTCATGCCCAGCCCCGTGCCCTCGGTCTTGTTGGCGTACCCGAGGCCATCGCGCTCGAAGGGCAGAAAGATGCGATCGAGGAACTCCGGCGTCATGCCGCAGCCGGTGTCGCTCACGGTCAAGCGATAAGCGCCGAAGCCGCGGGGCGCGTCGGAAAGCTCAGTGAGCGCCACGGTGACAAGCCCCCCGGAGGGCGTGAACTTCACCGCGTTGCCCACGGTGTTCACGAGGATCTGGTTCAGGCGCAAGGGATCGGTGACCACTTGGGGATGGGCCACGTTGTCCACATCGATCGTCAGATCGACGCCGCTGGCCGCCGCCTTCTCGCCGAACATGCCCTGCACCTCGATCACGGCATCCGGCAGGCTGACGATGTCCTCGTTGAAGGACATCTTGCCGCTCTCGATGCGGCTCACATCCAAAATGTCGTTCACCAGGCTCAGCAAGTGATCGCTGGACAGCATGATCTTGCGCAGGCAATCGCGCACACGATCGGTGTCGTTCAGGTGGTCCAGCGCGATGGACGCGAAGCCCGAGATGGAGTTCATGGGCGTGCGGAAGTCGTGGGACATGTTGGTGAGGAAGGTCGATTTCGCCTGGCTCGCATGCTCGGCCAAATCGAGCGCGTTCTGCAGCGCCACCTTCTGGCGCAGCTGCTCGCGCATCTCGCCGGTGACGTTGCGGGCCGCTAAAATGACCTTCGAATCGCGCTGGGGCAGGCGGATGATGCGCAGCTCCACGTACTGCTCCTCGTCGCCGAACAGGCGCCGATAGCCCACGGAGAAGTCGGTCTCCCCCGCTTCCAGGCGGCGCCACAAGGCCTCGCCGCCGATTTCCGCTCGCACCCGGGCACGGTCCTCGGCCACCACGAAGGTGTCGATGTAGCGCTCCATGGCGGCGGGATAGTCGCCCTCTTCCGCGCTGGCCAGGGCGAATTCCGCCGTCATCTCCTCGCCGCGCCGGTACACCTCGAGTTCCTGAGTTTCCAAATCGACCAGGTACAGCGCGAAGTTCTCCGCTCCCAGGCTGTCGATGATGTCGATGTACTGCTCGCTGCGCTCCTCGGCCAGCTTCGTGCGTGTGAAATCCTCCAGAAAGCCGAAGGCGAATCGCTCGGAGCGGTCGGTGTGATCGAGGCTCATGCGCAGCCACCGTCCGTTGGGAAGGCGTCCCTCCTGGTAGAAGGCCTCGCGTCGCTCGAGGAAGGCCTTCATCTTCTGACGCACCTCTTCGCTTAAGGTGCTGCCGAAGGTGAGGTCGATGAACTCGGTCAGGCTGATATAGTTGCTGTCCACGCCGCTTTGCTCGCGGGCCTGCTCCGTCAGAAGCATCTGACGGTAGCGCATATCGTAGAAGAACAGGCCGGCGGCCGCCTTCTCCATGGAGCGCTGGGCGGGCAGAATCCAGTCCGTCACGTCGTGGATGGTGAATCCGCACAGCCCCTCGGAAATGGGGAACACCTCGGCGCGGAAGAACTGCTGGAGCATCTCGGAAGGCGCCTCGAACTCCGAGGCGCGGCCCTCGTAGGCCGCCTCGTAGAAGTGGTCGAGCCAGATGGGATCGCCGCCCCACAGGGCGTAGGCCTCCTCGCCGAGCAGGTCCTCCGCCACATGCCCGGTCAGAGAGGCCGCCGCGGCGTTGATATAGCGATAGGCGAAATCATAGGGACGCCCCCGATCGTCAAGCAGCACTTCGGCGACACCGAAAGGCAGCGTGCTGCAGCCAAATGTCGTCTCCCAGGCTCTCAACAGTTCATCCACGGCAAAACTCCCCTTGACAGGTTTGTTGAAAAAATCCCATACGTTGCACTATTACAGTGTACCACTTTCTGAGCCAAAAGGTCATTTTATAGGAAATCTTACCCGTATAAAGATGGTTTCGCAAAATTCCCTTTCTTTGGTCACGTGCACAAAAAGGCCCTCCGCAACTGGCGAAGGACCTTACGATGGTCGTTATTGACAGACGTTTCAGCAGGTTGTCTAAGCCTCTGGCTCGGCTGCCTGGTTCTCGTCGCGCTGAACCTCGCTGGCCGCAGGCGGAATCTCGCCGCGCTTGAAGCGCATGACGTCGCCGTCCTGCTGCATCACGAGCTCCTCGCCTTCGAGCGTCGCCTCAGCCGAGCTGCCGTCGAAGGTGAGTTCCACCGTGGTGGCGTCCTTGGCGGTCCAGGAGCCGTCCATGTTGGTGCCCAGCACGCTGAGCACGGCAGAACCGCCCTCGTTCAATTGCAGGTAAACGGAAAGTCCCATCTCCTGGGCCTGGGCCAGCGTCTCCTCGGTGGCCTCCTGGCCATCGACGGTGCCACTCGTCAAAATCCAATCCCCCTGGAAGTTCGCGGCATCGTTGCCCGCCGGCGCACCGGCACATCCTGCCAGCGCCACGCACAGCGCGAAGGCGCATGCTGCCGCCCCGATGATCTTCGCCTTAAGCTTCATTCCCGCTCCTTTGATCGCATTCTTCGACGCCCATCGCGTCCCTTGCAGCCAGCGCGGTCATCTTATACGTAAGCGGCAGCATCAGCAATACTCATCTCCCATACGTTGGGCAACTGAGAAGAAGGGCTTTCACATCGCCCGCTCGTCTGCTATGGTGGCCCCAATCAGCGAAGAGCGCACCGAAGGAGACCTCATGGGAGACTACGCCAACCGGGTGTTCGCCGTCGTACGGCGCATACCGCGCGGAAAGGTGGCCACCTACGGACAGGTGGCACGGCTCATCGGCGCCCCGCGCACGGCGCGCTACGTCGGTTATGCCCTGCACGCCAACCCAGAGCCCGGCACCGATCCGGGCTGCATCCCCTGCCATCGGGTCGTATTCAAGGACGGACGCATGGCCACCGGTTTCGCGTTCGGAGGCCCCGACGAGCAGCGAGGCATGCTCGCCGCCGAGGGGATCGCCTTCGACGAAGAGGGCCGCGTGCTCATGGAAGAGTTCCAGTGGGACGGCCGTCCGGAAAGCGCCGCACCCGGCGAGAACGACATGCCCACCGCGCCGCCCCCGGACTTCGACTGGGAAGCCGAACTGGCCGAGCACCCGCTGCACCATTGCGAGACCTGCGCCGCGCCGCGCCCCGACTGCAAAAAGGAACGCCACGCCTAAGTTCCCATTCGTTCCGAGGCGGGCGCCGGTGCGCACATTCGCCATTTGGCAACGGGTCTCCCCTGGCTCGATGACCGTTTCCTGCCAAAAGGAGCCACCGCGCCCGGCGCGGATTACCATGGGTCTTCGGAACCGCCGACTCCTTCGCCTTCCCGAAAGAACCGACGGCATCCCGTCGCACATCCCAACGCACCAAGGAGGCGTCATCATGGAAGATAAAGAGTTGCTCGAGAAGATCATCGCGAAGCAGAGCGTCATCATTCCGGCCATGGAAAAGACCGGCGAGACGAAGGACATCCCCGAGAAGTTGCGCCACGCCATGGCCGCGGCCGAGGAATGGGCCGACGTCATCGAGAAGAAAGAGGGCCGCGACAAGGAAGCCCGTCGCTGGCCGGTGAAGCAGTTCGCCGAAGAGGCCCACGAGCACATCGCCCTGTTCGATCACGAGACGCGCCAGCAGATCCAAGAGTACTGCGAGCTGGTGGCCCGCCTCCCCTACGATGACGACGCCCCGCTCGGGGTGTAACTGCGCAGTGTCAGCTATTGTCGAGGAGGCCGCTCGATATCGAGAGGCCTCTTCGCATTTTGCACCTTTACGGATCCAACTAATCCTCGTCTTCCTCCCAATCGATAAGGGCGAAGTCGTCGATGTCCTGCCGCGTGTGGATGACGCGGCGAACCGTGAGGAATTCCTCGTCGTAGGTGTAGAACACCCGATAGTTGCCGACAAGCCATGAGCGAATATCTCGACGGCCCAGCGCCTCATCGATGAAGGGGCGGCCAAGCGTGGGCATGGCGCACAGTTCTTTTACGGCCGCCTTGATGCTCGTGTAGGTTTGCCGCGCAGCGGCAGGATTTCGACACACTTCGCCCACGTAGATGATGATCGATTCCAGATCGAAGGCCGCGCGGGGGCGGTAAATCGGCTCCCGCATCAGACGCCCCAAACTTCGAAGATTCGCTCCATGGTCTCATCGAGGGATGCCTGGGAGATCGTCTCCTTGCGATACTTCTCCTCTATCTCCGCCTCACGGAGCTTCTGGACGTAGCGCTCATGCTGACGCTGCTCCTCGTAGGCAACGCAATCGATCACGACAAGGCTCGCCTTCCCGTTCTTCGTCATGAAAATGGGCTGCTGCGTTTCTTGAGCCTGGGCACAGACGTCGTTGAGATCGGTTCGCAGATCGCTAATAGGGCGAATAAGGGGCACGGCAGCGGGCATAGAATCACCTCTATAAATAAGTAACTTATTTATAGAGGTTTTTACCACAGATGAGTATCGAATTCAACGCCATTCCAAAAGCGTTATCCAACTTACTCATTCCCGTATCCCCATGACACCAATTCCGCTTCATATCTTGAACAGGCAAAACTATCTTTTTGGAAAAATCCTCTTGACCCTCAACTAGGTTGAGGGTTTAACCTCGGGTTGTGTCGATTTTGTGCATGGTATTAGGAGAAGATGCGCAAAATACCAATCGCGAGAAGGAGGGAATCTATGACCCTAAGCAAGCTATCGCGGCGAGACTTCCTCAAAGGCGCGGGAGCCACCGGCGGCTACGATGCCAACCCCGAGATGATGCAGGCCTGGGTGCGCCCCGAGGACTACGAGTACTCCTCCTGGTGGAATCCTTCCTGGGGAACCACCGGCGACGGCCACATGATGGGCCTGGCCGTAGGCGCCGAGATGGACTCGCTGCCCCAGCCGGTTATGAACTTCAGCAACGCCACGCCCTCCACCTTCGTGGAGAAGCGCGTGTACTTCCCCGGCGCGATGAACTGGGGCATCATGGTCACCGAAGAGGGCAAGCGCTTCACCAACGAGAACAATCAGCACGGGCTCGTGCTGTCCGACCGCATGGAGAACGGCTACCGCGCGTTCACCCCCAAGGACGCCTTTCGCTCGAACGCCTTCCGCGTGCTTTTGCAGTACGGTTTCAGCATCAGCGAGGCCATCGAGATGCTGGACGCCAAGCAGGACACCGCCGAGTTCCGTGAATCGCTGCAGGAGCAGCGCCAGAAGCTGGAACGCGAGCGCATCCTGCTCGATTATCGCCAGCGGCGCATCGAAAGCATGCTGGACGTGCTGGAGACCGACGGCAAGGTGGATTTCAAGCTCGTGCACATCCCCGATCAGCTGTACGTGAACGCCTCCCACGGCCGCGACTTCACCGTTTCCATGGAGAACGAGAAGGTGCTCGCCGAGTACTACGATCTGCTCAGCATCACGAGCTGCGCGCGCATCATCACGCGAGAAAATCTTCTGGACGACAGCCCGGCGGTCGACCCCGACTACATCAACATCGCCTCGGTAGAGGAGCGCCATTTCCTCTCCGACTATGCCCAGCAGCGAGTCAAGCGTTTGGAACTGGGTCGCTGCGTGCGATTCCGCCGCACCGTTACCCGCGAGGAGTCCGTCCGCAAGGAGACCTTCGACGACCTGTTCGCCTACCTTGATACCCGACAGCTGGCGATTCGCGGCGACATCCTCATCATGCCCATGTTCCTAAACCTCGACGGCGAGGGCAGCGACATCGAGGTGCTCTACGTGCCCGTGAACGATCAGGAGGCTAGCGACTCGGCTTCGAGCAGCGGTTCGATATAGGCGAGTGGGGCGACGCGGACGCGACCGCACAACAGGGCGCCTTCGGGCGCGAGCAGGCCCGGCTTGGGAACGATCATGGTGACGGTGGCGTCGGCGCGCACCGTATCGGCGGCGGCCGCCCCCGTCTGGGCCGAAAGGCCGCTCGGCACGTCGGCGGCCACCACAACCGTGCCGCCGTTGCGGGCGTCGTTCATAGCGCGAATCCACCCGCCGAAGGGGGCTTTCACTGCATTGTGAGGGAAGCCGGTGCCGAGAATGGCGTCGATGGCGAGGGGCGCCGCCTCCAGAAGACCGGCGATTTCCCCGGCATCGGGCGCAACGAGCACAGTGCTGCGATCGCTCAGGGCCGCCTGGGCCCGGAGCGCCGCAGAGCGCGCCGGCTCCGCCGTCAGATCTTCGGGAGCCCGCGCCGTCACCACACGCACGGGGACACCCCACCGATCCAGGTACTCGGCGGCCACCCAGCCGTCTCCCCCGTTGTTGCCGTTGCCGCAGAAGATGACGATGGGGCCTTCCCCTTCCAGCATTTTGCGCGCCCCGAAGGCCAGGAAGCGGCCCGCACGGCGCATGAGCGTATCGAGCGGCGTGCCAGCGGCGGCGATGGCCTGCTCCAGCGCCACCACCGCAGGCACATCGAGCGCCGCCGGCTCAAAGGGCGTGACCGCCTCGGCTACAGGCCGATAGGCCTCCACGAGCCGTGGCAGCGACCAGGCGGCGTTGGCGGGACTTGTGGACGGCAGCTTCTCCGCGGCTATTCCCGTATCGGGTTCGCAGAGCTTCCCGTAGAGCCGCGCCGAGGTGGCACCGGTGCAGAACACGCGCCACACAGGTGCCGTGCCCAAAATGCGAGAGAAATCGTTGGGCCGGGCGTTTGCGATGGAGGCGTCGGAGGCGCCCTCGATGTCGCAGGAGGCCAGCACGTCCCACAGCGCTATATGGTGGCGCAGCAGCAAATCGGTGCGCTCGGCGTTGTCCTCGGGCACCGGCTCGTCGAACAGCGCCGCCAGCACCGGCCAGAAGCGGTTGCGCGGATGCCCGTAGAAGAACGCCGCCTCCCGCGAGGCCGGCGAGGGCATGGTTCCCAGCACGAGTACCTCCGAGCGCTCGTCGAACACCGGCTCGATACCGTGCTCGATATGCTCCACCTGCGCCATAGAGCCTCCCTTCATCACTGCCCTGCATCCAAAACCGCAAGCTACACCTTGCGCGTCGGCAAAGGCGTTTCTCAGAAAACTATAATACGGAATCTCAAAAGATCGAACGCGATAAACGCACGAGAAGACAACTTGTCGGACATCCTTCATGCAAGATGCCCGGTCGCCCTACCAGAACCGTCAGCTTGCACGCGCTCAAAAGCCCCTTCAAGCGTCCCTTGCCAAAATCGAAATCTTGACTTGGAGTTTGCTCGAAGTTATACCGTTGGAGCCGAGCCCCAAAGGAAAGGAATCCTCATGACCAAAGTAGTCCAGACTGCCGGCCGCGATGCGCTCGGCACCGAGAACCCGGAGGCACACGGCGGTCTGTTCGGCCTGGGCGCCCCCAACGACGCCTATGCGCAGTACTTCACGGGGCGCTCGTACCTCAATCCGCTGACCGACCCCGCGCAGACCCAGTTCATCGCCAATGTCACCTTCGAGCCCGGCTGCCGTAACAACTGGCACATCCATCACGCCGCCGAGGGCGGCGGCCAGATCCTGCTCGTCACCGACGGACGCGGCTGGTACCAGGAGTGGGGCCAAGATGCCCGGGCGCTGCTGCCGGGGGACGTGGTCTACATCCCCGCGAACGTGAAGCACTGGCACGGGGCCGCCTCCGACAGCTGGATGAGCCACGTGGCCTTCGAGGCGCCGGGCACCGAGTGCGCCAACGAGTGGTGTGAACCCGTCACCGATGAAGAGTACGCCGCACTCTAGGGCGACAAGCACAAGCCCCCCCCCGAGCCGGCAGCCAGACTCGGGGGGGCAAGCCAATAGCTGCAATTATTCTCTCTTGCAAATAGTCTAGTAGTTCGCTAGAATTTTCTTGCGCCGAGAAGTTCCCCCTTCGCCGTCGTGCAGCGGGCTGGGGGCGTGTTCCGTGCACCGGGCAGGTCGAGAGTGGCGCACGGCCTGTCGCCTGCGAGAAAGGTGCATGATGGGCGTTATCAAAGCCGTGTGCACAAGCGATGTCAAGGGAATCCAGAAAACCGAGCAGACCGCTATCGAGCTTCGGCCCGATTGGGGCATCGAGGGCGATGCCCACGCCGCGCCGTGGCACCGCCAGGTGAGCCTTCTGTCCTACGAGCAGATCGAGGCCTTCAAGAATCGTGGCGCCGAAGTGGGCAACGGTGCATTCGGCGAGAACATCATCGTGGAGGGCTTCGACTTGAAGAACCTCCCCATCGGCACGCGCTTCGCCTGCAACGACGTGGTACTGGAGTTGACCCAGATCGGCAAGCAGTGCCACGCCCACTGCGCCATCTACCACCAGATGGGCGACTGCATCATGCCCCGCGAGGGCGTGTTCTGTAAAGTCATCGAAGGCGGCACCATCGCCCCCGGCGACACCATCGAGCTCGTATAACAGGACGCGAGGAACTCGAACGGCGGAGCCGCACATGACTTCCGCTTCTGCAACTTCTTTTCCACCCGCCGCAACCCTTCATTATCCGCTCTTCGATTCTTGACCTTGAGTTCGCTCAAAGTTATAGAGTCGGACGTGTTAGCAAAGTCGCTCGTGAATCGAGGAACCCCATGACCAAAGTAGTCCAGACCGCCGGCCGCGATTCGCTCGGCACCTTCGCGCCCCTTTTCGGCACCGGCGCCCCCAACGACGCCTATGCGCAGTACTTCACGGGCCGCTCGTATCTGAACCCGCTGACCGACCCAGAGAAGACCCAGTTCATCGCCAACGTCACCTTCGAGCCCGGCCGCCGCAACAACTGGCACATCCACCATGCGACCGAGGGCGGCGGCCAGATCCTGCTCGTCACCGACGGCGAGGGCTGGTATCAGGAATGGGGCGAAGAGGCCCGCAAGATCGTCGCCGGTGACGTGGTGCACATCCCCGCGAACGTGAAGCACTGGCATGGTGCTGCGGCCGACAGCTGGATGAGCCACGTGGCCTTCGAAGCCCCGGGCACCGACTGTGCCAACGAGTGGTGCGAGCCCGTCACCGACGTGGAGTACGACGTGCTGCCGCAATAGAGTCTCCGCATCCAAGTGTTTTGCACACCGCTCCTTAAACCTCAGCACCGATGTCCTTGAAGACCCCCTTGCTCCTCTATAATGGGAGTATCGCAAAGGAGGAGGAACATGGACATCTCATTCTTGCATGAGTACATCGTGTTTTCGAGGTCGCTCAATTACGCAAAGGCCGCGAGAGAGCTGTACCTATCGGAGCCCACACTGAGGTCGCATATTCGCTCCCTCGAAGCAGAGATCGGCGTCGATTTGGCGACGAAACGGGCGGATCGCATCGTCCTCACCCCTGCAGGCCGCTTCTTTCTCACGAAAGCACGAGAGCTTGTAGAAAACACTGAGGATGTGGTCGAGCACACACGGGCTGTAGCGCAGCAATCCGTCTCGCTGCTCGTTAGCTTTCTTGAATGCCGATGGGTAGAAGACCTGTTCCTCAAAGCACGCGAACGCTACTGCTCCAATCACCCCGATTCAACTTTGGAGTTCCTCTTCTCGAGCAGCATGAGCGCCAATTGGGAAGCTCTGCAAAACGGGCAAGTAGATATCACCGTCTACCCCGCCATCAGAGAATCTGGCTTTGGCGGGGTACGCCATGTTCCCCCATCAACAACTGAGGGAACATCGGTCTATTTGGGCAGTTGCGAATGCCAATTATGGATGGGGAGTCGCAACCGGCTCTTCGGGCGCAACGATCTTTGCGCAGCTGATTTGGAAGGCATGACTCTTTTACTGGGAAACACCCCGACCATGAATGCGGCGGCATCGCTTATTGCACAGCACTTCTCCGATAAGGGCATTGCCATCAAAACAGACAATCAGCCGTTCGCAACCTACACGGATTATTTGCTCTCAAACGGGGCAGAAACCTTTGGCATTACCCTGCAAGAGTTCGACGAGAGCCGACAGGCTCGCGAAGGGTTTCATGCGTTTCGCCTCAGCGATTTGTCGCTCACGACCGATATCTACGCTATTTGCGACGAGTCGCGTCTTAGCGAGCAAGCCCGCGGTTTTGTCCATGCGTTAGCCGACGTGGCCGAAGACAAGAACAAAACCGCGGGCGATTGACAAGGGGGCCGGGAGGGAAGCCCCCTGTCGCATTATGTATTCGAGCATCTTCCCCTAGGAAGACCGAGATTACTCGATACCCGCAATAGTTGCAGCAGCCATATAGCCGCCCAAGAACGACAGGCCAACATCGCCAAAGGGACCGCCGAAGGGATGACCTGAGACCATATTCTCTCCATTGGATCCGCCAGCCGTATGCCAGCCGGCGTAAAGTCCGGGAATAACGTTGCCTTCGACATCGAGCACCTCCATGCGGGGGGTAATGCGCAAACCGCACTTCGTGGTAAACAGATGTGCTCCCGTTTTCGCGCCGTAATAGGGGGGCTCATCTATGGACACGAGCCACGAAGGATCGTACGGATAGCTCTCCAGATAGTCCTCGCCGCGCTCGCAGGCCTCATTCCACTGCTTTACAGCATCTGAGAGAATGCCCCGCTCAAGCCCTAGCTTGCTTTCCAGCTCCTCGATAGTGTCGCACTTCACCACCGCTCCTTGATCGACCATCTGATTGAAACCCGTGCGCCAATCGCGCTGGAACTCGGGGACGCGATCGATGCAAGGATCGTCGTCAGGGATAATCTTTCCCACGCGACACACGGCCTGACCGAAGTAGTTCTCTGTCACAAGGTCCTCGTATTTGGAGTCAAAGCACACGTAGGTAACGCCATTGGGTTGCGCCACCTCCAACGCCGCCTGGTCAGTCAGGCCATGCACCATGAAGTTACCACTCGGGGCATAAGGTGCGGCTGTGTAACTTGCCCCCAAATAAGGCACACGCTCGCCGTGGTTGTTGATACGCAGCCACGGCTGACGGATGCCCTGGTTGCCGTCTTTGTTGATATGGGCATCCATGCGCGTCTCATACTCGTCGTATTCGCGCCACCAAACACCGCCATCGTAGCTGTGGGTCGATCCAAAGCCCGACATATCGGCATTCATGCCAAGACCCATGCGAATGCACTCACCAGTATTGCACGGAGGACACGCCACATTAGCGAAGCCGTCAGTAATATCACCGAGGTATTTGAACATCATAGGGCGGTTCATTTCGAAACCGCCAGCAGTGAGGAGCACGCCATCAGCGCCCTTTAGATACACTTCTGAGCCATCTGAAGCGGTAGCCTTCACGCCAACTACCGCACCATCTTCGGCAACGAGGGCGTCAACGCGAGTATTTACGCGAATCTCAATGCCTTCTTGCTCTGCGAGGTCGGTCAAGTAATTGAACGTGTGATCATTTATCTTTATGGAGTTTTTCGGCGTCATCTGGCCATCCCAGTAGATGGCCTGTACTCCCGCAGGCAGGCCGGGAATCATGGGCGCCCACGGAACACCAAGCTCACTCTCCATCCAGTCGATGCACTTCGGCCCTTGGACAAGCATTTCCTTGAGCAGAACCGTATCGGCTGTCATCTGCCAGCGATCGTTCAGGTACTGGACAATGGCATCGGGGTCGTAAGGGTAGCTCGGCCAGGCCCACTTTACTTCCTCCGCCAAGCGGTGACCGCCCAAATTCACAATGAGTCCCGAGTAACGGGAGGCGCCACCCGTCTCGGGATCCTTCTCCAAGACGATGACTTTTTTGCCAGCGCGAGCAAGGCGCAGAGCGCCGACCATTCCGCCACCACCCGAACCAACAACGATCACATCGGTCTCAGCATCCCACGTGTCGGGAACATCAACGGGCGGAATCGGGGCAGCCTCGGCCTCGAAGGCAGCACGCGCTTTCTCATCAGCATCACTCGCCGTGTCGGCTAAGGATCCCCCTTGGCTGGCACATCCCTGCAGAGCTGCAGCCGATGCTGCCGCGACGCCAGCGGTCGCTACTCCCTTCAAAAACCCGCGACGACTGAGCCCGTTTCCACGAAGTCTCGTGTTCCTCGCCTCTCCCATGTCTCTTACCTCCTTATGTAGCATTCCAGGCCTTGCAACGTCTCATCGCAAGCAAGACCAATGACGCATTTGATTTTAAGAAGGGCAGGTGGACGTTTTTGCCAAAGAAGCTTTGCCGCCAAACCTCTCTTTCAAAGCTCCCTGGCAAACATATTTACACCCCTAAAGAAAATGAAAAGCCAGACAAGACTTTTTTCGTCAAAGACGAAGTACTTGCCTATCCCGTAATTCTTGCGTACGCAGTAATTCTTGCCTCAGTATGTAGAATTTCGGCGTACGCAGAAATTTTTCCGTTTAAAAAACCTTGGTTTCATAAAAGGTTTTATGTAATTTCACTTTTTCATGATAACCTTGTTTAGAACCAAGGTTTTGGAGGTCGCATGTTCAGCATCACTATTGCCGAAGCAAGTCGAATGCTCGGCGTTAGCACCGAGAGGGTTCGCCAGCTTGTCAACCGCGGCACGCTCGCCGCAGAGCAGGTGGCGGGCATCTGGTTGATTGACGAAGGCAGCGTTGCGGCACGTGTGCGAAACAACCCTGGACCCGGGCGTCCGAGCTCTAAGCCCAAGGGCAAGTCCACAGCAAAGTACCTGCTCATGAGCCGCAATCACGAGGTGCTTGCTTTCAAATTCGACGCAAGCACTGGTGAGTTTTTCGACACAGACGAGATCATCGACGCAAAACGCGCGCCCCTGTCGGTCATGTCGCCGCGGGGAAAGAAGGCCTCGAGCGCGGCCCTCTCCTACTGGTGGGCGCATCGGGCCATTCCCAAAGCGCGCCATGGTATCGAGGCCAAGCTCGTCGAGCTCGGCATTGCCGATACGTACGACCTGCCCTTCAAGAGCATGGGGCTTTCTCTCTCCGACCAGTATTGGATCAAGCCCTACGACAGCGACGTCCACTGGCATGACGTCAACTTCTTCGAGAACGACTTCATCGAAGCAGAAGTGCAGGACTGGATGGCCGACGTGGGCCTCGATTCACCGGACAACACCTCCGATGGCGTGCTCTCAAAGCGCTGGGTCTGCCGCAACGGGGTGCGCACGCTGCTCAAAGGCGGCACTCTGCTGGAGCAGGAACCCTATAACGAGGTCATTGCTACGGAGCTCTTCTCACGCCTGCTGAACGAGGGGGATTATGTTCCTTATCACCTCGAGGAATGGGGAGGCACACTCGTCAGCGCCTGTCCGAATTTCGTCGGCCCCACCGAGGAGCTCATTCCCGCCTACTACGTGAACGACATTCTGCCGCGCGTTTCCCATCGCGACGACTACCGTCATTACGTGGAATGCTGCGCCTCGCTCGGAGTGGATGATATCGAGGACGCTCTCGCCAAGATGATCGTCTGCGACGACATTATGGCGAACACCGATCGTCATTGGCGCAATTTCGGCCTCATCCGGGATGTGGAGACCTTGGAGTACCGTCCCGCACCCCTCTTCGATACCGGGTCGAGCCTGTGGTGCCGCCTTACCACCCGCGAGCTCGCCTATGCCCCTTTCGCCGTGGACATGCGTCCCTTCTACGAAGACGCCGATCGGCAGCTGCGTCTCGCGAGCAACACCTCCTGGCTCGACTTCGACAAGCTGTCGGGTTTTCCCGAATGGGCCACCGACCTGCTCGACGAGAACCCCTCCATGTACGGGCGCACCGATTTCATCTACGAGGGATTGCAGAAGCGCATCGATTTCCTGCAGCTGCTCTTCGGCTAAACCGATGGAGCGTCGGAGACGCTACTTCACCTTCGCGGCGCGCTGGGCCTCGAGCCAGTCCACCAGCTCGGGGATGCCTTCGTGGGTGCGGGCGCTCGTGACGAAGATGTCGAGCGCGGGGTTCAAAAGGCGCGCCTGCTCTTTCAGGCGATCCATGTCGAAATCCTCGTTCAAGGGCAGGTAATCGCACTTCGTGACGATGAGCGCGTCCACAGCGGCGAACATGGGCGGGTACTTCATGACCTTGTCCCAGCCCTCGGGGACACTCAGCAGCATGACGCGGGTGTGGGCGCCGGTATCGAAGTCGGCTGGGCACACGAGGTTGCCGATGTTCTCAAGGAACAGGTAGTCGAAGCGGTCGCCGTCGAAGGCCTCGAAGGCCATGGTGACCATGCCCATCTCCACATGGCACACCCCGCGGGTGTTCAGCTCCACGGAGGCGACGCCGGCCTCCTTGATCTTGAGGGCGTCCACGTCGGATTCCAGGTCGGCCTCGATGACGCCGAGGGCCTCGACGCCCCGGGCACGCAGCTCGCGGATGAACGCGAGCAAAAGCGTCGTCTTGCCGGCCCCTGGGCTCGCCATGACGTCCACGAAGAACGTGCCCTCCTGGGCGCGCTCGGCGCGGAAGGCGTCAGCCGCCTCGTCGTTGGCCGCCAGGATGTTCTTCTTCACTTCGATGACGCGCGTCTGATCCATGATGCCTCCTTCGCCGGCGCCGAGCCCTGCCGCCCGGCGCCTTCCAAATACTGTTCAGTTCCATAGTAACGGGCGCAGCGCCCTTTGGGCAATGCAGAAAGGGAATCGGCTATGCGGATTGCCGAATGCGCATCGCCGCGTTCGCGCATGGGCAAGCAAGCGCGCGGATTACCTGGAAAACCATGGATATCGCAGCCGGTGGAGCGCTTCGGGACGATCGGCATTGCGTTTTTGAGAGCGCGACGGGTTGCCCGCCGGCGCCGCTTCCTGTAGCCTTGTGCCTGAAAGGAGCGCGGGGCGAGCCTTTCCCGAATCCCTCTCTTTAAGACACTCGCCTCCCCTGCCGTGAACGAACTTGCCATCCTGGATGCCATCCAGCTCATCCACACACCCTGGCTCGACGCCCTTGTTGCCGCCTATACGAGCACGAGCGACGTCGGCCAGATTTGGATCCTGCTCGGCATCGTGCTCGCCATCATTCCAAAGACGCGCAAGCTGGGCGCGGCCGTCCTCGTCGCCGTTCTCATCGGCGCCATTGTCACGAGCGGCATTCTAAAGCCCCTGATCATACGCCCGCGACCGTGCGACGTGAACCCGCTCGTGCCCATGATCGTCGACCGACCCCACGGCTCGTCGTTCCCCTCGGGGCACGCCACCGCCGCCTTTGCCGCGTTCGGGGCGCTGCTGTTCTCGAAGGGGCCCAAGCCCCTCGTCATCGTCGTCGGCATCGGCGCGCTGCTCATGGCGCTCACGCGGCTGTACTGCTACGTGCACTACCCCACGGATGTGCTGGCGGGGACCGTCGTCGGGCTGCTCGCGGGATTCGCCGCCGCCAAAATCGTCGAAGCGGCAAGCCGCAAACTTCAGGAACGGCGATCGCAATCGCACACCTAGGCGCCGACGCGCGAAACGGGCACGCGAGGAATCACCTTGAGGCCGAAGCCCCTATCCCTCTCGCACCTTCCCGGTCACGGGGCAGGTGATATACCCGTCGCGATGAAAGTAGTGCACGAGAAAGCCCACGCCGGCAAGCGCGAGCGCGATGCCGAGACCGGTGTAGAAGAAGGCGATGAACCAACCCGGCACCAGGTGGAAGGAGCGCAGGGCGATGCCGCCGCCCATCATGACGGCCATAATGAGGTAGCCGCGCACGTCGAAGAACTTCAGCACGTGCATCTTCTCCTCGCCGTAGCTGCGGATGCGGGCGGCATGCTTGCCCACCAGCTTGGAGAACATCATGTGGAAGACGACGAACGCGGCGGGAATGCCGATGAGCAGAAGCCACAGGTTGCCGTTGCCGGCCGCGATGGCCTCGATGCCCATGCGGGCGACTTGGCTTCCGGCAATGAGCCACACGGCCGCCGCGATGAGCAGCAGGTACTTCGAGCGA
Source organism: Adlercreutzia sp. CNCM I-6216 (assembly GCF_977113345.1). Lineage (NCBI taxonomy): Bacteria > Bacillati > Actinomycetota > Coriobacteriia > Eggerthellales > Eggerthellaceae > Adlercreutzia > Adlercreutzia sp. CNCM I-6216. The sequence continues at coordinate 97,483 of NZ_CDSBIE010000005.1, read as the reverse complement.
ACTTTGAACATGGCGAGTTTTCCTTTGATTGAATGCCGCCGCGGCGCGTTCGCCCCTTTTGGGGAGGGTGCCGCGCGGTCACTAGTTTTTCCTGGGCACCATAGCACCCTCGCCCGCCCACTTCCATAAGGCACATGGTCTCGACAGCAAAATTTCAACTTGCGGAAACCTTATAGGGGCCACACGCATCCGCGTCAGTCGAAATGCGATGCGGGGCAGCAGTTCGGCCCGATCCCCGCGTATTCTGCGATGGCTAATCCTGGCAAGTTCTAGACGAGCGGCTCGATGTAGGCAATCGGGGCGACCACGAAGCGTCCGCAGTGTGCGGCACCGTCTTTGGCGGCAAGACCCGGCTTCGGCACGATCATCGTGACGGTGAGGTCGGCGCGCACGGTGTCTTTCACCGCGCGGCCCGTCTGGGCCGAAAGTCCGCTCGGCACGTCGGCGGCCACCACGAACGTGCCTCGGTCGCGGGCAGCGTTGAGAGCGCGGATCCAGCCGTCGAAGGGCGCCTTCACCGTCTCGTGGGCGAACCCAGTGCCCAAAAGGGCATCGATGGCGAGCGAGGCGCCGTTAAGCAGGGCCGACACCTCCGCGTCCGTCGGCGCGAGAACCACCTGGCTGTGCGCGCTCAGGGACACCGTCGCCCGCAGGGCGGCCGCACGCGCCGGCTCAGCCGTAAGCGCCGCAGGCTCCACCGCTGTCACGAGACAGACGGGGATGCCCCAGCGGTCCAGGTACTCCCCGGCCACCCAGCCGTCACCGCCGTTGTTGCCGTTTCCGCAAAAGATGACTATTTCCTTCGCGCCTTCCATCCCTTCCAGCGCCTTACACGCCTCGAAAGCAAGGAAGCGGCCGGCGCGGCGCATGAGCGCGTCGAGCGGCGTGCCCGCCTCCGCGATGGCCCGCTCGAGCGCCACCACCTGGGACACCTCAAGCACGGGAGGCTTAAAGGGGGTCGTCGCATCGGCTACGGGACGATAGGCTTCCACAAGCCGCGGCAGAGACCAGGCCGCGTTGGCCGGGCTCGGCGAGGGCAGCACCTCGGCGGCCAAGCCACTGGCAGCCTCGCATAGCTTCGCGTAGTAGCGCCCCGCCGCCGCACCCGTGCAGAACACCCGGCGCACCGGCGCCTTTTCCAAAACGCGCGACAGATCGTTGGGGTGGGGGTTGGCGATGGAGGCGTCCGAGGCGCCCCGGATGTCGCAGCTTTCCAGCACGTCCCACAGCGCGATGTGATGGCGCAGCAGCAGATCGGCGCGCTCGGCGTTGTCCTCGGGCACCGGCTCGTCGAACAGCGCAGCGAGCACGCGCCAGAACCGGTTCTGCGGATGCCCGTAGAAAAACGCCGCCTCGCGCGATTTCGGCGAGGGCATCGTGCCCAGCACGAGCACCTCCGAGCGCTCGTCAAACACCGGCGGAATACCGTGCTCGATGTGCTGCAGCGGCTGGGCGCAATCTTTCATGGCAGCCTCCCTTTGCTCCTCGCGCGATGGCCCCGGCGGGACGCGAACGGCCGCTTGCGCCCGACCCCTTAGGTGAGCAGAAACGACGCCGCGATGAATCCCGCGATCACCAGAGCGAAGCCTACCACAAAAGCCCACGCTGCGGGTCGCCCCAAATTGATCGTCCAGCCGATACCGAAGCGCTCAGGCAGAAACAGCGCCGGGTCGTCGGGGTTCACGTAGAAGATGCCGCCCTTCCAATATCGGTCGTTGTCGCGCGGCATGGCGCCGCCGCGCCCGTCGGCGCTCACCCGGGCGAGCAGGCGGCTGCCGTTCTGGCCGTACACGAGACTCACCGCGGTGCTCGCCACCAGTATGACCGCCACCACGACCCCGATGGGCACGAGAGCCTGGGCCATGGAAAGCACGCCGAGAAACGTCAGCTGGATAACGGGCCCCAGCAAGCTCACGAACAGGCCCATGCCGACGAGCATCACGCTCTGAGCGCGGGCGAACATGCCGTAGGCCCAGGCGCTCGCCGCCGGCATGGCGGGATCGCTGCCCTTTTTCGATCGCAGAATCACCCAATGGGCCACGGTGAGGCACACGGCGATGAGCGCCACGAACAGCACGGGAAACGCAACGATGCCCGGCGACTTGTCGGCCCACTCGGTCACCTTCCCCGCCAAATCCATGTGCAGGGGCACCTTGCCGGGCATGGCGGGATAGCCCACGATGCCCATGGCCAGCGTAATGAGGATTACGGGCACGTACAGCAGATCCCAAGCAAGGGAGAGAGGCTTCGGGAAGGGCTCGTCGCCGATAAATCCCGCGCTGCGGCGCCCCTCGGCCACCCAGCCCTGAGCCTTTTTGTAGCGCTGCACCTTCGCGCGGAAATACAGCATGAGGGCGTAGCCGCCCACGCACAGGACGAGGGCGGCCACGACCAGCGTCGCGACGAAGGCATGCTCGGGATCGAGCGCAAGGGCTGCCGCGCACGCAATCGTTGCCGCCGCCGCAAGCGCCAGCATGATCGCAAGATAGGCGCGTTTCAGGCGGCGCAGATAAGGATCGCGCGCCGCATCGTCGGGCACCGTGACGGCAAAGCACTCGCGCTTCGGCATGAGGTAGGGCGTGAGCGCCATGAGCACGCCCATGAGGGGAACGACGAGGGTCAAAAGCCCGAGAAGAGGAATTACGGGAGACGTCACGCTCATTGGGGCACCACCGCCTCGCCCGCGGCTGCAGCCGCACCTGCCACCGACGACGTGCCTGCACCCGCGGCCGCCACCGACGACCCATCGGCAGCCTTCTTCTTCCGCGTCGGGCGCGGGGCGGGCTCGGCATCTTCCATCACCCCGTAGGCGCGTGCGGCCTGGGCAGCGGCCGCTTCCAGAAACTGGCCGCGCGCGCCGCCCCGGGCTCGGAAGGCCAAGGCCAGCTTGAAGAGGTCGTCCTCCATCTTCACTTGGGCCGATGCGTCGGCGTCGGCGCGATCGGCGGCAGCCGGATCGGCGATCACCGCCCCGGCGCGACCGCGCATGCGCACGTAGCCCTCGTCGCGCAGCACCGCGTAGGCCTTGTTCACCGTGTGCAGGTTGATGCCCAAGTCACTCGCTAGGGAGCGCACTGAGGGCAGCGACTGGCCCGGCTCCAGCTGGCCGGTGGCGATGCCGGCCACAATCTGGTTGCGTATCTGCAGGTAGAGCGGCTCGGCGGCCGCGGCGTCGACGGCGATGAGCATGGGGGCGTCCTTTCCGAGCGGCCCGTAGCGGCGCGCTACGGGCCATTGACTTCTTGTTCTACTCGGAGTATAACATAAACTGTTCTAGTTGTCATAGAACAAAATACGGGCGATCGGCTTCTCGTCGCCCCGCGAAAGCCGCCGCGGCCACCCGAAGCCCTGCCCGCTCGTTCCCGACGAAAGGACTCCGCTATGAAACGCGCCCTTGTCTTTCTCGCCATCACCTTCGGCATCACCTACGCCTACGACTTTCTCGTGGTGTACCCCATCGCCCAAGGCACCGCCCCCTACGCGAGCGAGTTCCTCTCGCCCGACCTCGCCTACATGGTCTCCGTGGCGCTCACCATGCTCTTCCCCGCCCTGGGCGTGGTGCTCACGCGCCTCGTGACGCGCGAGGGATTCCAAATGTGCGCCTGGTGCACCGTGCTCGCCATCTTCCTCAGCTACGTGACCATCCGCACCGGCTCCACGTTTGCCGCGGCCATCGGGCACGGGGCCGCGAACGGCACGACTAACGGCGTGACGCTGTTCTCGCTTTCGGGCGGCAACCCCTTCGTGGGGCCCTTGTGCACGGGCATCGTGGGCGGCCTGCCGCTTCTGGTCGTAGCCGCGACCATGCTGTGGAACATGCGCCGCCGCGAGAAGGCCGGCACCCTGCGCATGCCCGAAGCGGGCCTCCCCGACGGCGTGCGCCACACCCGCCGCTAGAGGGGCGCGCTCCCCCAATGGCGCAGCGCGTTCTCCCCCGATAGCGTATACTGGGCGCGCGATGGACTCGGGAAAGGAGAGCGAGCGATGATGGGCCTGTTGTGCGTGGGAGCGGGCGGCGCGCTGGGCGCCATGGGGCGCTACGGCCTGGGACTCATCCCGCTGGGAGGCGAGCTGCCGCTCATGACGCTGCTCATCAACTTCCTGGGGTCGGTGGCCATAGGGGCCATCGTGGAGACCTCCGAGCTGGCCGCCGGCGCCCTTTCCCGCGAGGCGGTGCTGTTTTTGAAGGTGGGCCTATGCGGCGGGTTCACGACGTTCTCCACCTTCTCGCTGGAGACCCTCGAGCTCATCGAGGGCGGTCAATACGCCATCGCTGGCGCCTACGCCCTGGTCAGCGTCGTTTTGTGCGTCGCCGGCGTGCTGGTCGGAAAGGTGCTCGCTCGCGCGCTCATGCCGACAGGCTAGACGCCAGAAGAGCCGCGTCGGGTGCCTTGGCTAAGACTGCTAAAAATTCTAAAGGCTCTAAAACTGGTAAAGGAGCATTCGCTTCTACTATCCCCGCTTGCAAATAGTCTAGGGGTTCGCTAGAATTTGGGCGCGCCGGCATTCCCCCTTCAGCGTCGTGCAGCGGGTCGGGGGCCAAGTCCTATGCACCGGGTGGGTCGAGAGTGGCGCACGACCCATCGCCAGCGAGAAAGGTGCATCATGGGCGTGATCAAAGCCGTATGCACGAGCGATATCAAGGGAATCCAGAAAACCGAGCAAGCCGTCATCGAGCTTAGGCCCAACTGGGGCATCGAGGGCGACGCCCACGCTGCGCCGTGGCACCGCCAGGTGAGCCTTCTGCCCTACGAGCAGATCGAGGCATTCAAGAACCGCGGCGCCGAAGTGGGCCATGGGGCGTTCGGCGAGAACATCATCGTCGAGGGCTTCGACCTGAAAAGCCTCCCCATCGGCACGCGCTTCGTCTGCAACGACGTGGTGCTGGAACTGACCCAAATCGGCAAGCAGTGCCACGCCCACTGCGCCATCTACCACCAGATGGGCGACTGCATCATGCCCCGGGAGGGTGTCTTCTGCAAGGTGCTCGCCGGCGGCACCATCGCCCCCGGCGACCTTATCGAGATCGCATAGCAGGTCGCGAAGAGGCAGACAGCGGGGACGCGCAGAATCTAACGTCCCCGTAACTGGCCAAGTAACTCTGCCAGTTTTTCAATAATTGGCAAGGCAACTTGACCAGTTTTGTGAAGGTTAAACTGCGCGGCCACTCGGCGTAGGGGGTAACGAACTCGTCGATGGCCTCTTCCGAGACGCCTGCTTCGAAGCGGCGGCCGGGCCGCCGCTTTCCGCATCGTTTTCCCTATTGTCGCGGGCACTCTCGTCAAAAGCAACTGCATGTTCGTCATGGCCCATAAAAGATAGGCATAAGAGCACTCACTCACGTTCTCGGTCGACGAACCACCTCGAAATTGCAGCAAATCACCGGTTATGAGCGTCTGGAGGCGCTAACCGAATACGGATTTGAAAGAGCCGTATCACATACAGTCTGTTGACCTGGAGTTTTGCCAAGGGCCTTTCGCGCTGAACTCCTTCGCGCGAGAACCAGACGCTCATAACCGTCAATCTCATGCAAAAACAGGGGGATTCAACGACCGGCAGAAACTTCTTCGCTCTCGCAATTGTGCCTTGACTTTGAGCTTACTCGAAGGTTTAGGGTAACGAGAAAGCAAGTGCGCAAAACTTGAAGGCGCGCAATGAGCAGTAGCGTCGGAAACACCCCAAAAGAATCGAGGAACCTCATGCCCAAAGTAGTACAGACCGCCGGCCGCGATGCGCTCGGCACCTTCGCGCCTCAGTTCGCCGCCTTGAACGACGATGTGCTGTTCGGGGAGGTGTGGAGCAGCGACGAGCTTACCCTGAAGATGCGCTCCATCCTCACCGTGACCACGCTGGTGGCCAAGGGAATGGCCGACGGCTCGTTCGAGCACCACGTGGCCAACGCCAAGAAGAACGGCGTCACGGCCCGCGAGATGGCCGCCATCCTCACCCAGGTGGCCTTCTACGCCGGCTGGCCCAACGCCTGGGCTGCCTTCCGCGTGGCGCTGAAGGTGTACGCCACAGACTCGCTGGACTTTGAAAACCCCGAGGGTCACGGCGGCCTGTTCGGCCTCGGCGCGCCCAACGACGCCTACGCGCAGTACTTCACGGGTCAGTCCTACCTGAACCCGCTGACCGACCCGGAAAAGACCCAATTCATCGCCAACGTCACCTTCGAGCCGGGCTGCCGCAACAACTGGCACATCCACCATGCGGCTGAAGGCGGCGGCCAGATTCTGCTCGTCACCGACGGCGAGGGCTGGTACCAAGAGTGGGGCCAGGCCGCCCGCAAGATCGTCGCGGGTGATGTGGTGTACATCCCGGCCAACGTGAAGCACTGGCACGGTGCCACCGCCGACCGTTGGATGAGCCACGTGGCCTTCGAGGCCCCGGGCACCGACTGTTCCAACGAGTGGTGCGAGCCCGTCACCGACGAAGAGTACGCCGCCCTTTCGTAACAGCACGCACGAGTGGCCGCCCAAGTGTCTCGCAAATCGCTGGCACCCTAAACGGCTCGGCTCCGACGCCATCGAAGTAGGAGCCGAGCCGTTCCGCATACTTGCATCGCATTCAAGCATGCGTCAAATATCGAGTTATAAGCGCCTCGCCGCCTCTCGGTCAACGAACCGTTCGGAAAATGCATGAGATCTTGAGTTATAAGCGTCTTGGGAGACATATCCTTCAGTGACCCGGAATAGTCTCGATGCGCGCGAAGCTTTGACCAGGTGTTTTCCAAAAACTTCTTCCGAAGACCGAACGCAACGCAGAGTTCAGACGCTTATAACTCGAGATCTCGTGCAAAAAAGGCCTCCCTCGAGAGCAAAGCCCTTCCCGGGTGGCTCGGGGCTACTGCTCATCCCGGTAACGGCGCTCTTTGTTTGTGCGACGTTGGGGTACACTACGGGCACTGTCCTGTTTCGAGAAAGAGCGTCCCTTGCGTATCTCCGCCACCACTCCTGCTGCCTTTCTACGCGAGCACGCCGTGCTCGTCGTGGCGGCGGTGGCGGCTGCGGCTTCCGCCCTGGCGGTACCGCCCGACGAGGCTTATCTGGGGTATTTCGATTGGAAGACACTTGGATGCCTGTTCTGCGTGCTGGCCGTGGCGAGCGCGCTGCGGCTCATGGGCGCTTTCGACCGGGCGGCCCGCGCCGTCATCGCACGGTTTCGCAGACCTGGGCCCCTCGCGCTGGCCCTCGTGCTCACGACGGCCGCGCTCTCGTGCATGGCAACCAACGACATGGCCCTCATCATGATGCTGCCGCTTTCGGCGGCCACCCTTATGGGCGCGAACCTCCCCCGTCTCGTGGCTCCCGTGTTCGTGCTGCAGAGCCTGGCTGCGAACCTCTGCGGCATGATCGTTCCCTTCGGCAACCCGCAGAACCTCTACCTCTATTCCTATTACGGGCTCGGCCTCGGCGATTTCCTGGCCGCTATGGCACTGCCCTTCGCGCTGTCGACCGCCGGCATCGTCGCCTGCACCTGGTGGCTGTGCGGTCAGTCGAACGGCAGCTGTGGCCGAGATGATACGCGCAGTCTCGCCGCGCCGATGCCGCTCAGCCGACGGCGCCTGGCAATCTACGGAGCGCTTGTCGCCCTCACTTTGCTGGCCGTATTCCGCATCGTGCCCGTCGCTGCCGCCGTCGCCGTCGTAGCCGCCGCGCTCGCCGCCCTCGACCGCCGCGCCCTGGCCGCCGTGGACTGGGGCCTGCTCGCCACCTTCGCCTGCTTCTTCGTGTTCGCGGGCAACCTGGCGCGCGTGCCAGAGGTGTCCGCATGGCTCTCGCCCCTCATGGCCAATCACGGCCTGCTCGTGAGCGCCGGCTTAAGCCAGATCATCAGCAACGTGCCCGCCGCTGTGCTGCTCTCCCACTTCACGGGCGCATGGCAGCCCCTGCTCGTCGGCGTGAACATCGGAGGCGCCGGCACGCTCGTCGGCTCGCTCGCGAGCCTCATCACACTGCAGCACTTCACCAGCGTGCGCAAAATCTTCCCCCGAGCGACCGCATTGCCCGAGCTATCCACCAGTCGCTTCCTCGCCCTGTTCAGCGTGCTGAACTTTGGTTTCCTGGCCATCCTCTTGATCGCTTGCGGGACGGCGTCTTCCTTCTAGAAAAATATTTCGATTTCGAAAGATTTTTCTAGAATTACTAATTCCGTGATAATATTTCGCAATCGAAAGATTTTTTGGAGGAGCCTATGTTCAGCATTACCGTTGCCGAAGCCAGCGCAAAGCTCGGCGTGAGTCCCACCCGTGTTCGCCAGCTCATCAGAAGCGGCGTGTTAGCCGCCGAACAAGTTGCGGGCATTTGGCTCATAGACGAAAAGAGCGTCGAGGCACGCCGCGAGCACAACCCCGGTCGCGGCCGACCAAGCGCGCGCCTGAGCCAGCCAAACATCTCCCGTTACCTGCTCATGAACCGCGACCATGAGGTGCTCGCTTTCCGTTTCGACGCCTCGACGGGAGAATTTCTCGATGCCGATGAGATCATCGACGCCAAACGCGCTCCCCTTTCCATCATGTCCCCGCGGGGAACAAAAGCCTCGAAAACCGCACTTTCCTACTGGTGGTCCCATCGTGCCATTCCGAAGGCGCGCCACGGCATCGAAGCGAAGCTGGTCGAGCTCGGCATTGCCGACACCTATGACCTCCCCTTCAAAAGTATGGGGCTCTCCCTTTCCGACCAGTACTGGATCAAGCCCTATGGAAGCGAAATCCGCTGGAGCGACGTCAACTACTTTGAGAACGATTTCTCCGAAGCGCCGGTCGAAGAATGGATGGCCGATGTGGGCCTCGACTCCCCCGACAACACCTCCGATGGCGTTCTTTCCAAACGCTGGGTGTGCCGCAATGGCGAGCGATGCTTGCTCAAGGGAGGTACGCTGCTCGATCAGGAACCCTACAACGAGGTTATCGCCACGGAGCTTTTCTCGCGCCTGCTGTCTGACGGAGACTACGTTCCCTACACGCTGATCGAATGGGGCGGCGCGCCGGTCAGCTCGTGCCCGAACTTCGTCGGCCCCACCGAGGAGTTCATCCCCGCCTACTACGTGAACGAGGTTCTCCCTCAGGCCCCCCACCGCGACAGCTACCGTCATTACGTGGAATGCTGCGCCGCGCTGGGCGTGGAGGACATCGAAACAGCCCTCGGAAAGATGATCCTCTGCGACGACATCATGGCCAACACCGATCGTCACTGGCGCAACTTCGGTCTCATCCGCGATGTGGAAACCCTCGAGTACCGCGCTGCCCCGTTGTTCGACACCGGCTCGAGCCTCTGGTGCCGCGTGCCCACGCGAGAGCTGGCTTACACGCCCTTCGTGGTGGATATGCGTCCCTTCTACGAAGACGCCGACCGGCAGCTGCGTCTCATAGGCGACACCTCTTGGCTCGATCTGGACAAACTCGCGGGATTCCCCGAATGGGCCAGCGATTTTCTCGACGAGAACCCTTCAATGTACGGCCGCACCGATTTCATCTACGAAGGGTTGCAGAAGCGCATCGATTTCTTGCATCTGCTGTTCGGCTAGAAGCAACACACGACCAAGCACCGCCCTGCCCATCGCGCCCAGAAAACGCCCACAAAGACATCTCCGTAAAGGCATCGAAAGAAGAGGCAGCTCCGAGCCTTCTACTTCCTTGCCGCCTCGGTAGCTAAATCGATAAGTTCCTCTTTCGAGTGAATGCCGAGTTTTCCATAGATGTGCCTGATATGCGTTGCCACCGTGTTCTTGGAGATGAACAGCTTCTCGCGGATATAGGGACGACTGTAACCACGGGCTAGGAGAAAGGCTATTTCCGTCTCGCGATCAGACAGGCCGAATTTCTTCTGCAGCAGTTCGCACCCCACCATGAGTGAGTGCTCAAGCGCATCCGAACCCGCCTCAGCCATCGGCCGCACTTCAATCGGTTCGCGCTGGGGCGCCACAATGCCAACGAGGGCCACGAGGCAGATGAGCGCCGACAGAAAGGCAACCTCAGAAGACGCCGCGGCGGGACCAGCGCATGCGCTCCCCGCAAGGTTGCCAAAAAGCACACCCAGCTGCACGGAGCCATTGAGAAGCCCCACGCCCAAGGCCACAGGCGCCTTTCCTTGCTTGGCAAGAGTGATCGCAAACAAATACACCAGCACCTGAATGAGCGAATCAAGAGTATCCCCGATGGCGTTGGAGACAAATCCGGCCCACAGACCGGAAGACCCATGCAGTACAAGCGTTATGATCACGCACGGAACCGCCCAGCGGAACAACCCCGTGAAACTCACCCTTCTCGAAAAGAATACGATGGCAATGCCCAAAGCTACGCTGGCAAGGCTGGAAATGAGCATGGAGACATCAAGATCGATGAGCGCATGCATACTGTCGCGGACATCGGTCAAAGCGGCCTGCCACCCGATGGCGAGATACAGCACCACGAGAACAACCGCGACGCGTCCAAGATAGAAGCCCCACGATTCTGCAATTCCGAAGCGTCGGGATAGAGACGCGCCGGCACCCGACGAAGCTGAAGCGGCGCCCGACGCTTCAGCTTCCTTGAGGTAGGGCGACATCCCCCCAACGCCTGACGCCGCCTCTTCGACGCCGCACCGTTTAGCCCCCTCACGCAAGCAAAGGAGAAGCAAGACGCCGGACATCAGCGGCAGCGACGCCGTCGCCACTACGCCCACAACCCCCTCCAGCAGAGGGTATACCACAACGCACGGCACGATAACTAGCGACGAGAGAGGCACTACCGCTTCCAGCTCCTCCACATCCAGCACCATGAGCGCACGGGCCCACAGCAGACTGAGCAACGCATAGCCCACGCCTGTCATGGCCCCTCCCAGCCACGCAAGCCCCAATGCAAATGCGCCCAGAGCCGAAACAATGGTTCCCGCCGCCAAAAGCAGCGCTGCCGCTATGGAAAATCTTCGCAAGCAGCGGGCCCCGAGCGGTCTTCGACTCAGCAACAAGCCGCCGACGAAAAATCCGAGCACGACAGCTACCGCCGAGAGGAGCCATGATTCATCGGAGTTGATGGACTGACCGCTTCGATAGGGAAACACCGCTGACGTTGCATAGGTGCAATACAGCCACGCCCAGACAAACCCAATGCCCATGTAGCGCAACTTGAGCGCCGCTTCAACACGACGCATCGAGTCAAATACGCTGTCCTTGGTTATTGCCTTTCCCATCGATTCCCTCCCCGAGCCTCTCATGTCATCGCACCCGCACTCCACAGGAGTCCCTCCTCAAAAGAGAAGTATAGCAACTCGCCTCCCTCAGGTTCAGAAAACCCCTGGTAGCGGTATCACCTCAGAGAGGTGATTTCTCGAATAACCGCGCGCAAGCGATGGCCTCTATCGCGCAGTTCCTCCATGATGACGCATTGCGTCGGCCAATCACACCGCTCGTCGACGCAAGAGAGATCCACGATACAGGAGGGACTATGAGCAAAGAATCGATGAAGATGAACCGCCGCGACTTCCTCGGCCTTGGCGCCGTGGCCGCCGTGGGGGCCATGGGCTTGGCAGGATGCGCGCCCCAGACTTCGGCCGAGAAAGACCTCAGCGCAACCGGCGACGCAGCCGCGACGCCCGAAGCCACGGCGGCCGCAGAAGACTGGCTTGGCGCAGAGCCCGAAGTCGCTGAGGGCGACATCGTCGAAACCCTCGACACCGACTTCCTCATCATTGGCGCCGGCACGGCCGGCCTTGCCGCTGCTGGCGCGGCGGCCGATTTGGGCCTCAACTTCATTGCCTGCGATAAGAGCAACCAGGTTCCCGAGACCCGCGAGTACCTCGGCGGCGTAGACACCGCTTACGCCAAGGCCAACAACGTGACCATCGACCGGCCGAAGCTCTTGAACGAGCTGACGCGCTACGCCTCCGGCAAGTGCAACCAGAAGCTCATCAAGCGTTGGATCGACGATTCGGCCGAATACATTGATTGGGTGACCGAGGTAATGAAAGACGCCGGCAAAGAGGTCATGCTGGACATGCCGCCCGAGCACGCCACGGGCGGTACCGACTACTATGTGCCCTATGTGCAGCACCTGTGGGAGCCCTCTTACGTCCCGCCCACGCGCAACGACGTCATCGCCGAGCGCTTGTCCGGCCAAGGTCACGACATTCTGTTCGAGCATAAGATGGTGAAGCTTGTTCACGCCGATGGCAAGGTGACGGGCGCTATCTTCGAAACCAAAGACGGTATGAAGCAGATCAATGCTAAAAACACCCTGCTCGCCACGGGCGGCTACGCGGCCAACCCCGTGATGATGACCGCCCTGCAGCCCTCCGCTGTAGCCTGCTGCACCGCCTCCAGCTTCAATCCCACTTGCACAGGCGACGGCATCAAGGCGGGGCTGTGGGCCGGAGCCTCTAAAGACAAGGACGCCGCCCCCATGGTCTTCGACCGTGGGGCCGTGGCTCCTGGCGTGGATGCCGGCTACGAGGGCGAAGGCGAAGGCGCCATATTCCGCGGAAGCATCTTCCAGGAGAATATCGGCAGCCAGCCCTTCATGAAGGTGAATCGCCACGGCCAGCGCTTCGCCAACGAGTCCACCCCCTATGACTTCATCTGCTTCGCCGCTACCTACCAGCCCGGCGGGGTGTGGTGCCAGGTCTACGACAGCAACATGATGGACGATATGCTGCGCTTCGAAACCGTCGGCTGCTCGCGCGTGGTGCCCTACATCGAGATGGGCATGACCTACGACGAGTACACTGCCGCTTCCCAAGAGGCCGGCATCCTCATGAAAGCCGACACCATTGAAGAGTTGGCCGACATGCTCGGCTTCACCGGCCAGGACAAGGATAACTTCCTCGCCGAGGTGGAGCGTTACAACGGCTTCTACGACAACCAGGTGGACGAGGACTTCGGCAAGGAGGCCTACCGCCTCTCCGCCATCCGCCAGCCCCCCTTCTACGGTTGCTGGTTCGGCGGCTCGCTGCTCACCACGATCGACGGTCTGCGCATTAACGAGAACTGCCAGGTGCTCGATCCGGAGCTGAACGTCATCGAGGGCCTGTATGCCGCTGGTGACGTATCCGGCAGCTTCTTCTCGGGTAACTATCCCGAGTATGTCGTAGGCGTGGCCTGCGGCCGCAGCTCCGTTGAGGGCCGTCACGTGGCGAAGCTGCTCGCCGGCGCCGCTCAATAGCAGCCTGCGAGCACGGGAAGGCTCATTCGTCCATTTCGCCTTCCCGTGAGCCCGCTTCACCAACCGCCAACCATCGCCACCGCCGCGCGTACGACCCTCCCCGTCGCGCGGCGGTGGACTTTCTGCAGGTTTTTGGCTTGAAAAGCCGGACGCCATCCAGACCACCCTCCCTTTCCCTGAAATCGCCAGCAAACCGACACAGAATCGCCCTCGCGCCGCGAGTACGCGCATGCTATAGTGAGCGCGTGGCTTCAAACACTGCTGAAACGACAAAAGGGGCCCTTATGATTACCACTGAAGTGGCATTTGCCCGTTCCACGTGGCGCAAGTCCAAGGAGTTCAGCGCCGGCCTGCACGATCTCGCCCAACGCATGCCCATGGAGCTCGTGCGCCTCTACGTGACCGAGGGCGTGCGCACGCCACGGGTGCGCATCGATTACTACGACCGCATCGACGAACTGCGCGCCCTGCGCCGCGAGGCGCTGCTGGCCGAGATGCGCCATGTGGAAGCCCAGGCCGAGTGCTGGCTGGAAGAGCACCCCGACGAGGCGGCCCGCATCGCCGCCGAGCACCGCCGCACCCAGGCCACGCCGGAGATGCTTTTGGGCACCGCCGTCGTCAACGGCGACAGCCCCGCATTCGGCTTCACGCCCGAGACCTACCTGATCGCCCCCAGCCTTCGCGTCTACGAGCTGTTCATGTGGTACGACGAGAACGAACGCTGGACGCGGAATTAGCAGCTGCCGACTTGCGCCCCGCCCCTGCCCTTGCCCCTCTCTGCCCTAGCCTTCGCTCTGAGCCTCTCGCTTTGTAACCGTCCCGAAACCAACGGGACAGTTCCTCCGCGATATGATTATGCGAGTTTACCCTAGAGAAAGGACGCCCATGGGCATCGTAGAAGGAAAGGTGGCCATCGTCACCGGCGGCACACGCGGCATCGGGTTCACTATCGTGCGTGAGTTCTTGAAGAACGGCGCGAAGGTGGCGCTGGCCGGCTCGCGCCAGGAGACCGTGGATGCGGCCTTGGCCAAGCTCGCTGAGGAGGGCTTCACCGACAACGTCATGGGCATCGCGCCCTCGCTGACCGACCCCGATTCCGTAGCGGCGGCTTTCGCCTCAGTGGTCGACCGCTTCGGCCGTTTGGACGTGCTGTGCAACAACGCCGGTGTGAGTTCCCGCACGCCGCTGGTGGACTACACCTTGGAGGAGTTCAACAAAGTCATGTCCATTAACGTGACCGCCGTGTTCGTGTGCACCCAGGCGGCGGCCCGCATCATGATCGAGCAGGGCGAGGGCGGCGCCATCGTGAACACGAGCTCCATGGTGGGCAAGTACGGCCAGCCCTCCGGCTTCGCCTACCCCACGAGCAAGTTCGCCGTGAACGGGCTCACGCTGTCGCTCGCCCGCGAGCTTGCCAAGCACAAGATCCGCGTGAACGCCGTGGCCCCGGGCGTCACCCACACCGACATGGTGGACGCGCTGCCCGACTCGGTCATCAAGCCGCTCATCGAGTCCATCCCGCTCGGCCGCATGGGCGAGCCAGAGGACATCGCCTGTGCCTGTCTGTACCTGGCCAGCGATATGTCCAGCTACGTGTCGGGCGCCGTGCTTCCCGTCGACGGCCTGTCGCGTCCGTAAGCACTTCGCAGAGCCATACAGAACGGCCGCCGTCCTTCAAAGGGCGGCGGCCGTTTTCATGCATCTGCAGTTCCAAGCATCCGCACAAGCAATACAGCGCGTTTTACGCCTCGTGCCTCTTCTCGTAGAAGGCGGCCAGCTCCGGGGCCATCTTCTCCAAGGTGGGCAGGTCCTCGTAGGCCATGTGCCCGTTCTCATGCACCTTGTACTCGATGCGGCTCGTGATGGACTCGGGCAAGAACATCTTCGAGATGGAGTGCTTCACGTTCCAGAACGGCGTGGCCGCGTCGTGGATGCCGCCGAAGAACAGCACGCGGCAGAACGGGTTGCGGCGCAGGGCCGTGCCCATATCGTAGGCGGTGTTCGGGCACACGGGGCTGCCCATGGTGCCGGGCGCCTGGTGCGTCCAGTTCCACTCCTCGTTCACCTTCATGGAAAGCAGCAGGTTGATCGGCGAGCCCTTGAAGCCCGTCTCCTGGACGAGCTTCATCCAGGCGGACTGGTCCGGCGTCATGATGGCGTCGCCGGAGGGATCCTCGCCGGCGAAGAACTCGTTGTCGCCTTGCACATCCATGTAGGCCGGCTCGGTGAAGCGCGTATCGTAGCGGCCGGTGAACAGGCCCTCGTCGGCCATGATGGTCTTGCGGAAGGTGTCCAGCTCGATGCGCAGGTGCTTGCCCTCGATGAACTCGGCCGGAAGCCCGATGAGCTCGCTCATCTCGACGGCCAGCTCGTGCTCCTCTTCTGGGGTGATGGAGTCGCTCGCGATGAGGGCGCGGCCGTACTTCTCATCGACGAACCTCCAGGCGCGGTCGAACCACTCGAACTGGTCGACGCCGGCGCCGGCCTTGCCGAAGTAGTTGGCCGTGGCGGCGTAGACCGGCAGCATGCCCATGTAGTACAGGTCGTTGCCCGAAAGCGTCGGCGCGTAATCGAGAATGGTGGACTGCTCGATGACGCCGGTCAGCGCGATGCCGCGCTCGCCGAGCACGCGCATGAGTACCGAGTTGCGCATGGTGCCGTAGGACTCGCCGTACAGGTACAGAGGCGTGTTCCAACGCTCGTGAGTGGTGAGCCATTGGGCGATGCCGCGCATGAAGGCGTCAGCGTCGCCGTCGACGCCCCAGACCTTCTTCGGGTCGTAGCCCTCGGCCACCTTCGAGTAGCCAGTGCCCATGGCGTCCAGGTACACCAGGTCGGTCGTGGGCAGAAGCGAGTAGGGATTGTCCTCGGGCTTCGTGGGGCAGGGCAGCTGCTTGATGGTATTGATGGGCACGCGACGCGGGCCCAAGCCGCCGATGTTGACCATGGCCGACGAGCCGCCCGGGCCGCCGTTCCAGCAGAAGGTGACGGGGCGATCGGACTTGTCGGCCGCATCGCTTACGTAGGAGAGAGCGAACATGTGCCCGATGAGCGTGCCGTCGTCGGTATGCAACGGCAGCATCTCGGCAGTGGCAGTGTATTTGATGGTCTGCTTGCCGTCAGTCCAGGTCATATCCTTGCTGGCCGGCTCAGGAACGAGCTGCTCTGGTTTGGCGCTCTTCCCGTCGTTCATGGTGACGGTGAAGGAGGGGCTTGTCTCTGCCATAATGGCTCCTTACTCGCGTTGAGGCGCCCGGCCGCAGGGCCGCGCGCACGACTAACAACGCTGAGCCTACACGCATCGCCGATGCAGAAAGGCCACGGTCGCCCCCCTGTCACGAAACGCGGGGGCAGCCGTGGCCGAATCGTGAACTGACCGGACAGTCAGCTCTTTAGGCGGCGTAGTCGGCGGCGTTCTTGCCGGCGATGCGGCCGAAGGTGTAGATATCGGTCATAGAGCAGGATCCCAGACGGTTCGTGCCCATCTTGTGGCCGGCCACCTCGCCGGCGGCATACAGGCCGGCGATAGGCGCGCCCTCCACGGTGAGCACCTCTGCCTCGGGCGTGATGTGCAGGCCTCCCATGGTGTAATGCACGGCGGGCTTGCAGGCCATGAGGTAGTAAGGACCGTCTCCGATGACGTTCATCTCGGCGCTGTAGCCGAAATCCGGATCCTTCCCGTCGGCGCAGTATTGGTTCCACTTCTCGACGGTCTTCTTCAGCTCGGCGGCATCGACGCCTTGGGCCTTCGCCACGTCCTCCAGCGTATCGGCTTTCACGATAACGCCGCGAGCCTCGCTGTTCTCGTACTCGTCGGCATGCTGCTTGAGCAGCCCCGTCTCATCGGCGGCCGCCTGATCGAACAGGAGGAAGGCCACGCCATCGGTCTGGTTCTTGATGCCGTTGGAAATGACGTCGCGGCGGTCGAGCTCTTGCACGAAGCGGTCGCCCTCCCTGTTCACGAGGATGCCATGGTTCTCCAGGCGCACGTCGCCGACGTACAGCAGCGCGCCCGTTTCGGGGTCACACACCGGATAGGTCTGGATATACTCCATATCGATGGTGTCGGCGCCGATCTTCTCGGCCATCACGATACCGTCGCCCTGGGCGGCCACCGAGTCGGTGGAGAGGATCTTGTCGTCCATCTCGGGGTTGTACTTCACGCGCATATCGACGTTGGAGCCGAAGCCTCCCGTCGCCAGCACCACGGCCTTACATTTCACCTCGGACGTATCGCCTGTCACGGGGTTCTCCACTTTCACGCCCACCACGGCGCCCGCATCGTCGGTGACCAGCTCGACGGCCTTGGTGTTGTCGATGAGCACGATGTCGTCCATGCCGTTGACGCGGTTGGTCAGCTTCGTGGTCATCTCCGATCCGGAATGGGTGATGGGGATGATGGAGCGCTTGATGTTGTGGCCGCCGAACTGCATGAGGTCGTGCTTCCAGGAGACGCCGCCCTCGTAGGTGAGCCAGTTGGCCGAGTCGAGCGCGCCGTTGGCGATGATGGCCACCAGCTCCGGATCGCCCTTGTTGTCGCCACCGACGAGCATGTCGGACACGAGGTTCTCGGGGCTGTCCTCTATGCCCTGCGTCACCTGGATCCAGTTGCCGGGCACCGCCATTTCGCCTCCCGAGAGGGCCGTATCGCCGCCGAAGACGCCCATCTTGTCCATAAGCACGACGCTCTTGCCCTCATTGGCCGCCGTAATGGCCGCCGCGAAGCCGGCACCGCCCGCGCCTATGACCACGACGTCCGCCTCTTCCGGGAGCTCAACGTCGCTCACCCAAGCGGCTGGCTCGCGATTCTTCCAATCGTCCGCGCTCTCCCCCATCGCATCCAAGGCGCTGCCCACGGCGGTGAGGAAGGCCATCGAGGTAAGCGTCGCGCCGCTGATGGTGTCTACCGCAAGCGTTTGATTGTCGATGATCGCTTGAGTCATCTTCTCCATGGCCACATCGCCCATCCCCGGCGTCTCACGGGAATCGAGCACGGTGATGCGATCGATGGCGCCGTCTTTGGCCGACACCTCTACCGTGAACTCGCCATGCTTGCCCATACCGGTGCCGATAGCCGTTACCTCGCCATCGGCGTTCTTGTCGTTGCCGGCAGCGGCCTCCCTCTTCTTGGCCGCAGCCTCTTCATGGCTCATGGGCGCACAGCCGGCCAGAGCCAGCGTGCCTCCCAGCGCGGCAAGAGCGCCTCCTGTGAGAAATTGTCGACGAGAACAACCTGACATAATAGCCTCCCTAGGTCGAGCTTCGAACGAGCGTGCTGGTACGTCACCTGCTTCTTGGGAATTTCACCAGTTTGGTACCAAAAACGTATCAACATTGACGGTTTTCGTCGTTTTCGCTCCCTTCGATGGCTCCATCATAGACCCATCACACGAGCTTTCGGCGAAGTACCGCCATCCTCTACCGACCCGTTGCCACCCTGCATCCAAGCGTTGCCGCTTCTCCATCGGCCCGTTACCTGCCCGTAAAAAGGCCTACCGCGCCACGGGCAATCGCCGCGGCGAGAACGCTGCCTGCAGCAAGGCTCTGCTATGCTATGGGCAAGAGAAAACGCGAGAAGGGAAGTTCTATGAAAGTCGTTATCGTAGGAGGCGTGGCCGGCGGCGCCACGGCGGCGGCCCGGCTTCGGCGCCTCGATGAGGCGGCCGAGATCGTCGTATTCGAGCGTTCCGGCTACATCTCGTACGCCAACTGCGGCCTGCCCTATTACATCGGCGGCACCATCGCCGACAAGAGCGCCCTCACCCTGCAGACCCCCGAAAGCTTCCGCGCCCGCTTCAACGTGGACATGCGCGTACGCCACGAAGTGGAGGCCATCGACGCGGCGCGCCATGTGGTGACCGTGCGCAATCTTGAAACCGGAGAGGTGTTCGAAGAGCCCTACGACAAGCTCATTCTCTCGCCTGGCGCCCGCCCCACGCGACCGAAGCTTCCCGGCGTAGGACTCGATCGCCTGTTCACCCTGCGCACCGTGGAGGACACCTTCGCCATGAAGGAGTTCATCGACGCGGAAAGCCCGCGCTCGGCCGTTGTGTGCGGCGGCGGTTTCATCGGCTTGGAAGTGGCCGAGAACCTGCGCGACCTGGGGCTGGACGTGACCATCGTGCAGCGGCCGCGCCACCTCATGAACCCCTTCGACGCCGACATGGCCGCCCTTATCCACCAGGAGATGCGCGCCCACGGGGTGCACCTGGCGCTGGGCCGTTCCGTGGAGGGCTTCGAAGCACGCGAGGACGGCATCGAGGTGCTCTTGGCCGGCGAAGAGCCTCTGCGCGCCGACATGGTGGTGCTCGCCATCGGCGTCACGCCCGATACGGCCCTTGCGGATGCGGCGGGGCTTCAAACGGGCATCAAGGGCAGCATCGTCGTGAACGACCGCATGGAGACCGGCATCGAGGACATCTACGCCGTGGGCGACGCCGTGCAGGTGAGCCACCTCGTCACCGGCGACGACGCGCTCATCTCGCTCGCCGGGCCGGCAAACAAGCAGGGGCGCGTGGCCGCCGACGTCATCTGCGGGCTGAGCAGCCGCTTCGCCGGCGCCCAAGGCACCTCGGTCATCAAGGTGTTCGACCTGACGGCCGCCGCCACCGGGCTCTCCGAGGCCGTCTGCGAGCGCGCCGGCATCGCGCACGACGCCGTGGTGCTCTCCCCCATGAGCCACGCCGGCTACTACCCCGGCGGCAAGGTCATGACGTTGAAGGTGGTGTTCGAGCGCGAGACGTACCGCCTGCTCGGCGCCCAGGCCATCGGCTACGAGGGCGTCGACAAGCGCATCGACGTTCTGGCCACGGCCCTCTTTGCGGGGCTTTCCGCGATCCAACTCAAGGATCTCGACCTCGCCTACGCGCCGCCCTACTCCTCCGCGAAGGATCCGGTGAACATGGCCGGCTTCATGGTGGAGAACCTCGCCTTGGGACTCGTGTCCCAGTACCGCTGGGACGAGGTGGCGAAGCTGCCGCGCGACGGGTCGGCGCAGCTCATCGACATCCGCACGCCCGCCGAGTTCGAGCGCGGCGCCCTCCCCGGCTTCCGCGACATCCCGTTGGACGAGTTGCGCGAGCGCCTGGGCGAGCTGGATCCCGCGCTGCCCGTCCGCCTCGTCTGCCAGAGCGGCCTGCGCAGCTACGTGGCCGCCCGCATGTTGGCGGGCCACGGCTTCGCCGACGTGAGCCATTTGGCCGGGGGCCTGCGCTTCCACGACATCGTGACGGGCGACGCGCGCCTCATCGAACGCGCCGCCCCCTGCGGCGCCGACGCCTGTTAGAAGCGTCCGCAACCTCCCCTACCCCAGCGCCACATCGAGCACCATCATGAGCACGAAGCCGAAGGCGACGCCGATGGTGCCGATGTTGGTGTGGCGGCCCTGCTGGGTCTGGGGGATGAGCTCCTCGGTGACCACGTACATCATGGCGCCGGCGGCGAAGGCCAGCACGTAGGGCAGAAGCGGGGTCACGAGCCCCGTGATGGCCACCATGAGCACGGCGCCCACCGGCTCCACGGCCCCGCACAACGTGCCGGCGAGAAACGCCTTGGGCCGCGACATGCCGTTGGCCGTCAACGGCAGCGACACCACGGCGCCCTCCGGCACGTTCTGGATGGCGATGCCGAGGGAGAGCGCCACCACCGAGGCAAGCGTGATGGTGGGATCCCCCGCCAGAAAGCCCGCCAGCACCACGCCCACGGCCATGCCCTCGGGCAGGTTGTGGATGGCCAGGGCGAACAACATCATCGTGGGCTTCTTCAACGTGGTGACGGGCCCCTCCGGCTCGTCGGAGCCCACGTGCAGATGCGGCGTGAAGTGGTCGATGGCCAAAAGCAGCAGCATGCCGCCGAGAAAGCCCACGGCAGCCGGCGCCCACGCCGGCACGGGCCCTCCCTCGGCCGCCTCCAGCGCCGGCGTGATGAGGCTCCACACGCTGGCGGCGATCATGACGCCGGCCGCGAAGCCCAAAAGCGCCTTGGTGAAGCGCTCGGACATGCCATGGCGCATGAGGAACACGAGCGCCGCCCCCAGGGTGTTCCCCAGAAACGGCACGAGGAGCGCCACGAGCACGCCTGCGACCAGGGGATTTTCCATCGCTGCTTCCTTTCCAACTTTCTCGACGGCTTCTTGACGCCGTCGCGGAACAAGCATAGCGTACCGCCATCGATACAGTGGCATCAGCCTTCATGCGTTGTTGCCCTGTAGAGATAGAGCCCCGCGACCTGCTACACTGGCATCGACGCCGAAAGAGGATCCGCGACATGACGCCAACACGATTCGGGGCCGGCCGACGACAGCCGCAACGAGGAGCGAAGGAGAGACGGTGCGCCAGACCTACTACGTCATAGACAGCCGCCTGTGCTGCCGCTGCGGGGCCTGCCAGAAGGTATGCCCCCACGGGGCCCTTACGACGGCGAGCCCCGTACCCGTCATCGACCAGACGCTCTGCCGCCACTGCGGCATGTGCTTCCGCGCCTGCCGCCTCGGCGCCGTCACGCGCCCCTACGAGCTGTATCAGCTGAAGAAGGGCCGCCGCCTTCCCTAATACGAAAGGGCGTGGGGGATGAACAGGCGCTGGTAGGTGGCGGTGGCGTAGCGATCGGTCATGCCGGCGATGTAGTCGGTGACGGCGCGCAGATCGTCGCCTTCGGAGATGGCGCGGTAGTCCTCGGGCACCTCGTCGATATGCGCGGCGTAGTAGTCGAACAGATCCGCCAACAGGTGCTTCGCCTTCTCCACCTCGGCCATGACCGAAGGCGCCGTGTACACGTTTTCGAACAGAAACGCCCGCAGCTCCATCATGGCGTCCCACACCTCGGGGCTCATGGCGATGTCCCCCGTCTCCGCCGAGGTGCGCACCATGTCGGTGACCAGCGTCTCGATGCGGGCCGAGTGGTTGGCGCCGAGCACCCGATGGGTCGTATCCGGCAGATCGGCCTCGCGCAGAATCCCTGCACGGATGGCGTCGTCGATGTCGTGGTTCACGTACGCAATGCGATCGGCGGTGCCCACGATGCGGCCCTCGCAGGTTTCGGCCTGCAGGTCGCCCGTATGGTTCAAGATGCCGTCGCGCACCTCGAAAGTGAGGTTCAGACCCGCGCCGCCGTTCTCGATGCGCTCCACCACGCGCACCGACTGCTCGTTGTGGCGGTAGAGCGCCGCGGCCTCGGGCGTGCCGGGCGCGAGCCCCTTATGGCGCGCGAGGCACGCGGCCAGCGCCGCCTCGCCGGTATGTCCGAAGGGGGTGTGGCCCAGATCGTGGCCGAGCGAGATGGCCTCGGTCAGATCCTCGTTCAGCCCGAGCGCCCGCGTGATGGTGCGGGCAATCTGCGCCACTTCCAACGTGTGCGTGAGCCGCGTGCGGAAGTGATCGCCCTCGGAAGCGAGGAACACCTGGGTCTTGTGGGAAAGCCGCCGAAACGATTTCGAGTGCAAGATCTTGTCGCGATCGCGCTGGTAGTCGGTGCGCAGCGCGTCAGGCTCGCTGGAGGAGCGGCGCCCCTCGGTGCCGTCGGCGAAGGCGGCCTCCTCGGAGAGCACCTCGTGCTCCCGCTGCTGCTGGTCTTCCCGATACACAACGCGCATACATCCTCCCTTCCACGGATGTTCCCAGTGTAGCAAATTCCAGAAAGCCCGTTCGGCAACAGGCAAGCAACGTTGAGTCAAAAGCTGAACGATGGAAGGCGATCGCGGCGTCGCGCGGGCGTTTCAGGGAGTACCCTTGAGCTATCGACCGTCCGAAGGGGTCGAAGGAGCCGAAGAGAAGAAGCAGCCATGGCGTTTCTCAGGATACATAAACTGACCGAGAAAGACGAGATAGGCTACTTCGCGCCGCGCACGTGGGATTTCTGGCGCGCGCTTATCGTCTGCTTCTGCCTGTGCTGCATCTTGGGGCATTGGCTCGAGATGCCCTACTGCTGGCTTATGGACCGCCTCTTCGGCATTGTGGCCGACGACTACGCCGTATGGACCGACCCGTGGTATCACCCCTACTGGGTCTACGGCTTCGGCGCGGTGTTCATGACGCTGCTCATCGAGCCTTTGAAGGAGCGGCTGATCCTGCACCGCAAAACGCTGTGGGGCGCGTTTCTGGAATCGCTCGTCATTGCTATTCTCGCGGCCATGGTGCTGGAGCTGGTCATGGGCTGGCTCATCAACCAGCCCGATCCCACGACCGGCGAATACCCCTTCTGGGACAACTCCCAACTGCCAGGCAACGTGTTCGGCCAGGCGTGGCTCGTGAACGACTTCTTCATCGGACTGGTGGCCATGATATATGTATGGGTCATCTTCCCGCTCGTCTGCGAGGGCTTCTCGCGGCTCTCCCCCAAGGCGGCCAACGTCGCCTTCGCCCTCATCATCGTCGGCTTCGCCGCCTGCGTGACCGCCTCCTACCTGGAGCTGAAGCTCTGGGAGAAGTACTAGGCAGCAATGCGGCTCGCCCGCCCTCTCGCATTCCGAAGCGCCAATTTTGCGTGCCCGCGCTGCACAGGCACGCCCAAGCAGATACAATAGGGCGATGCAACTGACGCGGGGCACGGACGCAAGGAGGCGTTTATGGAAGCAAGCGGGTGGGCGTACACGGAGGCACTTTCCGAGCTGTACCCGACACGAGCCGACGTGGCGACGGAAATCGCGGAGCTGGAGGGGCGCCTTACGCTACCGCGCTCAACCGAGCTGTTCGCCTCGGACATCCACGGCGAGTACAACGCCTTCTCCCATGTGCTGCGCGGTGGCTCAGGCGCGGTGCGCGCGCTCATCGAGGACGTTTTCGGCAGCACGCTGAACGACGACGAGAAAGCCGCGCTGCTCGCACTCGCCTGCTATCCTGCCGAACATTGCGCTTACGCTTTGGGGCACGTCGAAGACGCCAGCGCATGGCTTGCCGAAGCCGCCGCGCGCCTGTCCAAAGTCGCCCGCCGAGCCGCCGGCACCCGCACCATCGATGAGGTGCGCGCCCTTCTGCCCGACGAGCTGGCCATCGTCGAGGAGCTCGTCGCCGGGCGCAGCACGCCGGCCCGGCGTCCCTATCGCGATGCACTCATCAAAAGCCTCGTCGCCTCCGGCGAGGGCGTGGCCCTCCTGGAGGTGCTGGGCGCTCTCATCCAGCACCTCGTCGTCGACCAGCTCCACCTCATCGGCGACGTGTACGACCGCGGGCCGGCGCCCCAGCTCATCATGGACGAGCTTCTTTCCTACCCCAACGTCGATGTGCAGTGGGGCAACCACGACATCCTGTGGATGGGCGCCGCCGCCGGCAGCCCCGGCAGCGTGGCCAACGTCGTGCGCATCTGCGCCCGCTACGGCAACCTATCCATTCTGGAGGACGCCTACGGCATCAACCTGCGCCCCTTGGCCACCTTCGCCGCCGACGCCTACGCGAACGATCCTTGCGCCGCCTTCGCCCTGAAGGGCAACCCCGGGCTTTCCGAGGCCGAGACACGCCTCACCGAGAAGATCCAGAAGGCCATGGCTGTCATCCAGTTCAAGGTAGAGGCAGCGCTCATTGCCGAGAACCCCTCGTTCGGCCTGGACGACCGCAACCTTTTGCACCTGATCGACCGCGAGCACGGGACGGTCGTGGTAGACGGCATCGAATACGAGCTTCTTGACACGACCTTCCCCACGGTCGACTGGGACGACCCCTACCGCCTCACCGAAGACGAGGCCGCCGTCATCGAGCAGCTGTGCGCCGCATTCACCGGCAGCGAGCGCCTGCAGCGCCACATGCGCTTCTTCCTGGATCGGGGCAGCCTGTACAAGATCGAGAACGGCAACCTCATGCTGCACGCCTGCGTGCCCCTGGCCGACGACGGATCGCTTCTGGAAGTGACCCTGTTCGGCAAGACCTACCGGGGTCGCGCCCTCTACGACATGGTGGACGCCTCGGTGCGCGCGGCGTTCTCGGCCACCGACGAGGCCGAGCGCAAGCGCGGGCTCGACATGCTGTGGTACCTATGGCTCGGCCCCGGCTCGCCCCTGTTCGCCAAGAGCAAGATGGCGACCTTCGAGCTGTACCTCATCGCCGACAAAGCGGCCCGCAAAGAGGTGAAGAACCCGTTCTACTCGCTGCTCGATGACGAGGCGGTCGTCGACGGCATCTTCCGCGACTTCGGCATGGATCCGGCCACCTCGCGCATCATCTGCGGGCACGTGCCGGTGAAGGTGAAGGACGGCGAGGACCCCGTGAAGGCGGACGGACGGGTGCTCTGCATCGATGGCGGCTTCTCGGCGGCCTACCAGAAGACGACGGGGCTGGCGGGCTTCACGCTCGTTTCGAACGCCGAGGGGCTGTTCCTCGATGCCAACGAGCCGCTCATCTCCCGCGACGCCGCCGTGGAGGGTACCGCCGACATCCATGCCGAGCGCCGCGTGCTTGCCGCCTACGACATGCCCCGCACGGTGGCCGACACCGACGAGGGAGCGCGCCTGCGCGAACGCATCGCGCTTTTGCGCACCTTGCTCTAGCTGCCCGCACGCCGGCTTCGATGAGCCCCTACTCGGGCAATTGAAGCCGGCACTGCAACGCCGCCCCAGGGGTGCCAAAACGCCGATTGCTTCGCGCGAAGAGCCGTCGTCACCGCGGGGCGGCCGTTTGTGCGCATGCACGAAACATCCCTCGCTAAACCACCCCCGATGGGCTACACTTCGTCCTTGTCGCATTTCTCATACAACGATTGGGGTGGTTTGAGCTTGTCTGCCAAAGATGCGCTCCCTCCGGGCAGCGAAGACTTCTTCCCGCCGGCTTCTCCTGATGGAACCGTCGGCAACCTCCGCAAGAGCAAAATCAGCGCTCTTGGCATTGCGTTTATGCTCTTCTGCCTGGTATCGGCCGGTGCCTTCGGCATCGAGGAGATCATTCCCTCCGCCGGCCCGGGCCTCACTCTTATCATTTTGATCGTGCTGCCCTTCGTTTGGGCGCGCCCCATCAGTCGCCTCGTTGCCGAGGCCAACGCCATTCTTCCGCGCGAGGGCGGCATCTACGCCTGGGCCAAGGAGACCTTCGGGGAATTCTGGGGCTTTCAGGCCGGCTGGTGGACCTCCATGGACACCTACATCTCATCGGGCGCCTACATCGCCATGGTCGGTGGCTACACCTCGCAGCTGCTCTCGCTGGACGATGCCGGCACCTTCGGCGTGAAGCTGCTCGTCGTGGCGAGCTTCACCGTCATCAACCTGGTGGGACTTGTGGAAGTCGAGCGCATCAGCTCGTTTTTCTCGGTGCTCATCATCCTCGTGTTCGGCATGGCCGTCGTGTTCGGCCTCGTCAACTGGCAGACCAACCCCTTCGATCCCATCCTTGCCAACCCCGAGGCCCCTATGAGCTGTTTGGTGGACTCGCTTTCCATCGGTATCTGGATGTACTGCGGCTACGAGTGCATTGCCGCCATGTCCGGCGAATACGAGGACTCGTCCCGCAATGTGGCAAAGGGCTTCCGCATCGCGCTGCCGCTCATCGCCTTGTCTTACGTGCTGCCCACCCTCGCCTGCCTTGCGGCCTACCCGGCCGGCTCTTGGACCCAATGGGGCATCGACGGCGGCTTCTCTTCCGACGTGCTGGGCTACGGCACGATCTTCTCGACGGTGCTTGGGCACTCCGGCGTCGTGCTGTTCCTTGTTATCGCCATTATGAGCCAGTGCACGATCTATAACACGTATCTGGCGAGCGGATCGCGCAGCTTCTGGGTGCTCTCTGAGGACAACCTGTTCCCTCGCTTCATCCGCAAAGTCGATCGCGCAGGTCGCAGCCCCTACATCGGCGTACTCACCATTGCCGTCTCATCGCTTATCTTCTCGCAGTTCGACTTCACCACCATCATCGAGATGAACATCATCTTCATCTTGGCGCGCTACATGTTCCTCGGTTTCATCGTCTTGAAGCTGCGAAAAATGTACCCTGTGCAGGATCGCCCCGCCGACATGTTCGTCATCGGCGGCGGCAAGGTGGGCGTGGTGGTGTACTCCGCCCTGGCCTTCATCATCGCCACCTTCACGCTGTGCTTGAATCCCGTGCAGAACTTCTTCTTCACGGCGGCGTTCCTCGCCTCGGGCGTGGTGGCCTACATCATCTTCAAGAAGATCTACGGAGGCCTTACCGTGGAGAACCCGGTGGCCTACCCGCAGGATCCGCGCACGGGCCTCGCTGTGGGCGATACGCGCCGCATCGGGCTGTTCGCCCTCATCATTGCCGGCCTATTTGTGCTGAATCTGCTGATCAACCTGCTGTTTTTAGGGTAGAGTCCAAGAAGCGCGACCGTCCGATGCGGCTACTCGACGGCGACCAGCGAGAACACCTCGGCGTCGGTCTCGGCGGCAATGGCAGCGCGGGGGTTCAGAAAGGCGAGCTCCATGACGAAGCCGAGGCCCGCCAGACGCGCGCCGCTTGCGCGGACGAGACGCACCATGGCCGTCGTGGTGCCGCCCGTGGCCACCAGATCGTCCACGATGAGCACCACATCGTCGGAGGTGAGCGCGTCGGCGTGAATTTCCAGCACGTCGGTGCCGTATTCCAGCGCATAGGACTCGCGCAGCACCGTGCGCGGCAGCTTGCCCGGCTTGCGACAGGGAACGAACCCGGCTCCCAGCCGCAGCGCCACGGCCGCACCCACGATGAACCCGCGGGCCTCGGCGCCCACCACCTTGGTAATGCCGCGATCGGCGAAATGGGCCGCCAGATCGTCTACCATGGCGGCGAAGGCGTCGGCGTCAGCGAAGGCCGGCGTGAGGTCTTTGAACACGACCCCGGGCTTCGGATAGTTCGGAATGTCGACGATTAATTCCTCATAGGGGCGCATGGGGCATCCTTTCTCGCACCGCCTATTTTCGCTGAGACGCACTCGCCTGGCGAGGTTTCGGCCAACTTCGAAGCTTCACTGTAACCGTCGCGGTCCTCTCCTGTGGGGGCCGTAAGCCGAGCGATGGCCCTAGCGTTCTACGTCTCCGCGCCAGCTGCCGATGCCGCCGATGTTGCGCGCGTCGGTGTAGCCCATCTGCTTGAGGGCGCCGACCGCCTGCTGGCTGCGCGCCCCGCTCATGCAGTACACGAACAGCGGCGTGCTCTTGTCGGGCACCTCGCTCGCGATGGCGCCGATCTGCTGCAGCGGCACGTTCACCGCGCCGGGAATGTGGCCGCCCGCGTATTCCCCCGCCGTGCGCACATCGATCAGTCGCGCGCCGGGCGTCGCGCGGAACTCCTCCACGCCGGCGTTGATATCGGCCGGTTTCAGAAAATCCATCAGTCCCACCGCTGCATCCTCCTTGTGAAGTTATTTTTGCTTGCTGCCGCTTATGATACTCTGCGTTCTCGCCTATTCGCGCGCACTCTCGATCACTAAATTTCAACGGACAGGAGGCATCGATGAACAACCAGCGCAAACGCGAACTGAAAGAAGCGTATCGCACCAGTCGGCCGCCTATGGGCGTGCTGTCGTTTCGCTGCGTGCCTACGGGAGAGAGCTTCCTTCTGGCATCGCGCAACATCCCCGGCGACACCAACGGCGTCACGTTCAAGTTGAACTCGGATTACCATCCCAACCGGCATCTGCTGGAGCTTTGGCGGCGCTACGGTGAGGAGAACTTCCAGGTGGAAGTGCTGGAGGAGCTCGACTACCGCGACGAGTCGGATGCTCCCGCCGACTACAAGGAGG
The DNA here is from genome assembly GCF_977113345.1 of Adlercreutzia sp. CNCM I-6216. Lineage (NCBI taxonomy): Bacteria > Bacillati > Actinomycetota > Coriobacteriia > Eggerthellales > Eggerthellaceae > Adlercreutzia > Adlercreutzia sp. CNCM I-6216. The sequence continues at coordinate 68,697 of NZ_CDSBIE010000005.1, read as the reverse complement.
AACTGGAGCAGCTACGCGATTTGTGCCTCGAGCGCGACGAGAACGCCTCGCTTCTGTGGAAGTAACCGACTGCGTGCGGCTGAACGAGCGGCTGCGCGCAATTTAAGCGGCTGCGCCAAAACGAGCCTTCGAGGTTCTCACTTTCCTTACAGGTGACGGCACGCGAGGGGCATCTGCGCTCGCGCGCGGCACAATGGGGCCAACACGAGAAAGGACGCCCCATGAGCACTTCCACCCCTTCGACTTCCCACGGTGCCGGCACCGCTGCCACCGACTCCCCCGCCGCCATCGAGGCCGGCATCAAGGCCAACGACGATCGCGCCTTCGAGGAATCCCTCGGGGCCATGTCGCCCTTCGAGGTGAAAAACCTCCTGGTGAAGATGGCCAAGAAGGGCGATGAGGGCACCACGCGCACCCTGCTGAACGCCGGGCGCGGCAACCCGAACTGGATAACCACGCTGCCCCGCGAGGCCTTCTTCCTGCTGGGAAGTTTCGCCATGGAAGAAGCGCGGCGCACCATGGACGAGCCGGACTACGACCTGGCCGGCATGCCCGCCGCCGACGGGGCCGCCGCGCGCTTCCTCGCCTTCCTCGACGAGCACGACCGCGAGAGGCCGGCGCAGTTCCTCAAGCGCGCCTGGGACTACCTGGATGCCGAGGGCCTGGCCGGCGACGAGCTCGTCCACGAGTGGACCGGCGGCATCGCCGGGGACGAGTACCCCATGCCCGACCGCATCCTGCGCTACACCCAAGAGATCGTCAACCGTTACCTGGTGAAGGCCCTGGACGACGGCCACGCGCCCGCGACCCCATACGACCTGTTCGCCACCGAGGGCGGCACGGCGGCCATGTGCTACCTGTTCTACAGCCTGAAGTGCAACTTCCTCGTGAACCCGGGCGACCGCATCGCGCTCATGACCCCCATTTTCACGCCGTATCTGAACATCCCCACCCTGAACGACTACGACCTGGACGTCACCTACATCCAGGCGAACACCATCGATGCGGACGGGCTGCACACTTGGCAGTACCCCGACAGCGAGCTGGAGAAACTACGCGACCCGTCCATTAAGCTGTTGTGTCTCGTGAACCCGTCCAACCCGCCGTCGGTGACCTTGGACGATGCCTCGCGGGCCAAGCTCGTCAGCCTCGTGAAGAACGAGCGGCCCGACCTCATCATCATCAGTGATGACGTCTACGGCACCTTCGTTCCCCACTACCGGTCGCTTCTGGACGATCTGCCCTACAACACCGCCTGCGTGTACTCGTTCTCGAAGTACTTCGGCGCCACCGGCTGGCGGCTGGCCGTCATTGCCACGGCGCAGAACAACGTGTTCGACGACCTCATCGCAAAACTACCCGAGGACAAGAAGAAGGTGCTCGCGAGCCGCTACGCATGTCTCACCGACCATATCGAGAAGGTGAAGTTCACCGACCGCATGGTGGCCGACTCGCGACTGGTGGCCCTAAACGGCACGGCGGGGCTCGGCACACCCCAGCAGGTGATGATGTCGCTGTTCGCGCTGTACTGCCTGCTGGACAACGCCGACGTGTACCGCACGAAGATGCAGCAGCTCGTGCAGCACCGTCTGGGCCTTCTGTGGAAGAGCCTCGGCTGGACGCTTGAGCCCGACCCCGAGCGCGCCGGCTACTACTCGGTGATCGACCTGGGTATCTGGGCCACGCGCCTGTACGGTGCCGACTTCTTCACGTGGCTGAAGAAGAACTACGACTCGCTGGACATCGTGGTGCGACTCGCCCAGGACACCGGCGTCGTGCTCATGGACGGCCACGGCTTCGACGCCCCGGAATGGTCGGTGCGCGTATCGCTGGCGAACCTGAACGCCGACGACTACATCGCCATCGGCCAGCGCCTCTCGGCCATGCTGGCCGACTACGCCGAGACGTGGAAGGCAGAGATGAGCCGGTAGTAGCGACTGGCCCCTGGTTTGGCCCCGCGCCTAATCCCCTGCGCCCAAGAACGGCAATCAACCCCTTCGCGCCCAAGATTCGGATTTTGGTTGTAACAAATTCGGATTTTAGTAAAACTCCTGATAGGAATCGCAATGGGTAACAACTCCGTTAAACCAGAAGGATACCTTCCACGTATTGTCGACGAGCAAGTTGAGCACTACTTGCGAATTTTTGGCGCCATCGAAATCGAAGGCACGAAATGGTGTGGCAAGACATGGACAGCGCGTCAGCACGGCGCTTCCATCAGCTATGTCGATGAGCAACTGCCACTCGCCCAAGACGACCCCTCGCTCATGCTTTTGGGGGAGAAGCCGCATATCATTGACGAGTGGCAACGCGTTCCCGCCATCTGGAACCTCGTGCGTCACGGCATCGACGAGACGCGGGCCCTGCGCGGCGGCTGGATTCTCACCGGCTCCTCGACGCCACCGGATCGACAGGGCGGAGCAGACGAGGCGACCAAACGGCATAGCGGCGCGGGGCGAATCGGGCGCATCAAGATGTCCCCCATGACACTTTCCGAATCAGGAGATTCCGAAAACGCCGTCTCTCTCGCTCGGCTTTTCGAGGAACCTCCCGCCGCCGCCATCGTAGAGGACGACACGCAACGGCTCGTCGAACTAGCATGCCGGGGAGGCTGGCCCGAAGCGCTCGACCTGACCGCCCTGGACGCGCAGACGATTGCTCGCGAGTATCTGACGGCCGTATGCTATGAAAGCGCGCCGGACCACAACCTCGATCCTTTTGTAACCGAGCGCGTCATCGCTTCGCTGGCGCGCAGCCTCGGGCAGGCCGCCACCTACGGCACCATTAGGGAGGACGCCCTGGGATCAACGGGCTTCAACCTAACGGATAGGCAGATCGGTGAATACCTGAGCTTCCTGCGCCGCATCTACCTACTCGCCGAGATACCCGGCTGGGAGCCCCCCTCTCGCCCGAAGAAGCGGCTCCAAACCAAGCCTAAGCGCTATCTGGCCGATCCCTCGCTGGCCGTGGCCGCCCTCGGCCTGTCCCCCGAAGGCCTTATGGAGGATTGGCAGACCTTCGGACTGGTTTTCGAGAACCTCTGCCTCCGCGATCTTACGGTGTACGCCCGAGCCCACGAGCTCGCTCGGCCAGTTCCCGTGCGCTACTACCGCGACGATTCCGGACTTGAAGTGGACGCCATCGTAGAATTGGCCGACGGACGCTGGGCCGCTTTCGAAATCAAAACCAGCGAAAGCAAAGTCGCTCCCGCAGTCGCCAACCTCAAACGGCTTCGCAAGAAACTCTGCGAGAACCCTCGTGCCCAGATGAAGCCTCCCGCATTCATGGCCGTCATCACAGGGATCGGCACCTACGCACGCGTCGTCGAAGACGGCATCTACGTTATTCCCATCCGGGCACTAACGGCCTAAGCGGCAAGCGGCGTGCATCAACCTATCCAGGCAATAAAGGTCGAAAATGATGCAAAAATGCGGTACACCATCGTCAAAAAACGATGCATCGTCCCAAGTATATGGCACATTGGCCTACAAGCTCATCGATGGCAACATCGGAGAAGACGGTTGCAAGGTGACATCGCCGCAGTTCATGGCCATGTTTATATAGCGCAGGAGTCCATCTCCGTGCAGGCCCGTACGGCGTGCTAGGGCATGTTGTTGCGCAGGTAGCCATAGCCTTCGGCTTCTAGTTTGTCGGCGGGGACGAAGCGGAGGGCGCTGCCGTTGATACAGTAGCGCTGGCCGGTTATCGGGCGGAGCCAAAATCGGCGGCAAATTTGTAGCCAACGCCCCAAACCGTGAGCACGTAGGCCGGCTGGCTCGCCTTGTCCTCGATCTTCTCGCGGATGCGGCGGATGAATACTGTGATGGAATTACCGTCCACCACACAGTCTTCGTCCCACAAATGCTCGTAGATCTGCTCGCGGGTGAACGCCTGGCCCGCATGACTCGCCAGAAGGGCGAGGGTCTGGAACTCCTTGTTCGTCAGCTCAACAACCTCGCCCCTTTTGCGCACTTCGTGACCGGCCAGATCAATCTCCAAATCTCCCGCTCGGATCACGGGGGGCGCCTTCCGAGCGCGGGCCGCTGCAAAATCGCTCTTGTAGCGGCGCAGGTGCGCCTCAATGCGCATGAGCAGCTCCTCGTTGTCGAAGGGCTTCACCAAGTAGTCGTCAGCTCCGGCCTTGAACCCCATGCCCTTGTCGACGATGTCGCCTTTCGAAGACAGGAAGATCACCGGGATGCGCCGCCCCTGGTCGCGCATTTCCTGACAGACCTCATAGCCGTTCATCTTCGGCATCATGATGTCGAGCAGCAGCAGATCGGGATGCTCCTCATCTAGCATCGCTAATCCCTGGCGACCATCGGTGGCTCCGCAGAACGCATAGCCCTCGTCGGTCACAATGTGGCGCAACGCCAGCTGCAAGCTCGGATCGTCGTCGATGAGCATGATCTTGTACACGGGCTACTCCCCTTTCTCTACAGGCGGCTGCAGGTTCGCCGGTATGCGCACGGTAAATGTGCTTCCCGCCCCTGGCTCGCTTTCCACGGCAATGGTGCCCCCATGCATCTCCACCAGCTCCTTGCACATGGCAAGCCCCAGACCGCTGCCGCCGTAGCTGCGGCTGATGGAACTGTCAGCCTGGGTGAACTTCTCGAAGATGCGCGCCGCATCGGCCGCGCTGACGCCGATGCCGGTATCGGTGATGCGGAATTCGATGGCGGACTGGGCAGCAAGACTCTGGCAGCGCACCGCGATGCGACCACCCGACTCGGTGAACTTGAGGGCGTTGCTGGTCAGATTCTCGAACACCCGGCGCAACTTCTCCCCGTCGGCGAACAAAAGTGGCATGTCGTCGGCGATATCCCATTCCAGGACAATGCCCTTGTCACTGGCCAAGGGCTCAATGGTGGCTTGAAGCGGCCCCAACACATCCACCAGATCGATCAGCTCCAGATTGAGCGTCTCCTTGCCAGCCTCAATGCGGGCCATCTGCAGAATGCTCTCGATGAGCGCAAGGAGCGAGCGGTTATTCGCTTCCAGCTCGGCCCACAACTGGGCGTCCTCGTCGCTTGGCTCGCCCTGGCGCTCCTTCAGAATGCGCGAGAAGGCCATAGAGGCCGCCAAGGGCGTTTTCAGTTCGTGACTCATCATGGCAAGGAAATCGCTCTTGTACTGGCTCTCGTCAGCCAAGCGGCCGTTGGCCTCTTCTAGCTTGGCCTGCTGAGCCGCCAGCTCCTCATTGGCCTCCGACAGCCGACTCGTACGCTCCTCCACCTTCATTTCCAGCGATTCGTGCGACTCCTGCAGCTCATCGGCCATGCTGTTGAACCCTCGGGTGAGCAGCTTCATCTCACGCGTGGTGTCCTCGAGAACAAGACGAGTGTCCAGGTTCCCCTTCTCGAAGCGTTCCATACCCTTGCGCACCCGGTCGATGGGCCGTGTGACAAGGCGACTTAAGGCCAGCCAGATCACCGCCATGCACGCGAGGATCATAAGTGCCGAGAGCGCAATCGTCTGCATCATGCTCGTGCGACTCGCCTGCTGATAGGCATCCACGGGAATGGCAAGTGAGATGGCACCGTAGAGATCCCCCTCGTGCAGCCCTTCACGCGGATAGCCCGTCATGTCCAGCTCGCCGGCCGGCTCGCCATGGCAATCGAGGCAGGTCTCTTCCATGTTCATGCGACGCAGATAGCGAAAGTAGCTGTGTCCATCGATCTCGTCGTAGCCATAGTACTCGTTTGCCTGAGCATTTTGCGCGAAAGCGTTCAGACCCGATGCTTCGAACTCGTCGGGGTAGTCATAGTCGTTGCGCGGCGAAAGTGCCACATAGCTCGTGCCATAGTCCGTGACCCGCGAGAACAACGCACCGATGGATCGTCCGGCGATGGAGCACTGCAACCCCTTGAATTCGTAGTTGCCCGCCGAATCGTAGTTGATGAGGTCCTGATTGCGAGTCATAAACGTCCATACCGCATCCATGTTTGACGACAGTGCCCGCGCCTGGTCGAGCAACTCGCGCTCGGTGGACTGCTCGCTGGCATAGTGCTGCCATAGCATGTTGGTTCCCAGCATCACCACGATAACCGACGCCAGAAGCACGATAAATTTGGCGCGAATCGTCTCGAAACGCCGCACGGCACTCCCTTTTGTCGCCCTTCTGTCAACAACGTATAGTTTATCATGGCAGATAAGGTTCCCGTGAGTGCACAGCGGTTTAGCGAGGGGGCAAGAAATAGGGTTTGAACAGGGAAGTAATAATTTGTTTAGATATCTGTTATAACTTATCAATACCCTTAGGCACCTTCCGTTCCTATACTCGCCGGCGTCGATGACCTTGAGGAGAAGGAGGAAACCGTGGCAAAGAACACCACGTCCGCACCGACGCTCAACCGACGCAGCTTCGTGGCTGCAGGCGTTGCCGCTAGCGCTTGCCTGGCGTCCGGATGCGCGCCCGAGGCAATGGTGGGCACTGGCAAGGAAGCGAGCTATGCGCAGCAAGGCGCCTACGAAGGCGGCCTCGCCAACACATCGCTCAACGACGGCGAGTGGAAGTTCATGGAATGCAACAAAGGTTGCGGGGGCGGATGCGTCAACATGGCCTTAGTCAAAGATGGCAAAGTGGTGAGAACCAAAACAGACTCTAGCCATGAGGACTCCTTAGAGCACCCTCAGTTTCGCGGATGCCTTCGTGGGAGGTGCGCTGCAGAACTCGATTTCGGTCCCGACAGGCTCACCTATCCTGTCAAGCGCAAGCACTGGAGTCCCGACGATCCGCATGGAGAGCTGCGGGGCCAAGATGAGTGGGAGCGCATCAGTTGGGATGAAGCCCTCGATATCGTCGCCGACCAGTTGAAGAAGGTATACACCACTTACGGCCCGCGCGCAGTTTTCTATCCTTGGGATCAGCGCAATGACCGCACGCCCGTGCTTGATGCCTGCGGGGGCTATATCGCAAGCTGGGACACCCAGTCTTTCGGAAGCTATCTTATGGATCTCGCCCAACTGGGGCTTCCCGAAGTTGCTTACGGCGGCTTGGGAACGGTGAACGATCGCTTCGATATCATCGAAAATGCTCAGACGATCGTCTTGTACGCCCAAGACCCAGCATGGTCGGCCATTGCATTTGCGGCCTGGAATCTACGCGCCGCCAAGGACAAAGGTGCCCGTTTCGTTTGCGTCGGCCCTTTCTACAACGCAAGCGCCAATGCGTTTGACGCAGATTGGGTTCCCGTCTTCCCGGGCACAGATACCGCATTTATGCTGGGTGTCATTTTCGAAATGTTGAGGCTGGACGAGGAAGAAGGGGGAATCATCGACTGGGACTTCCTTCATAAGTATTGCATAGGCTTCGATGACGAGTCGATGCCACAAGACGCGACCCTCAACGAGAACATCAAAGGTTACGTACTCGGCCAGTACGATGGCATTCCAAAAACCGCCAGCTGGGCGAGCGCAATTTGCGGCACACCCGAGTCAACAATCACCGAATTCGCCCGCACCGTGGGCAAGCAAGACAACGTCGTGATGTCTCACGGCTACGCTGCGGCACGCTGCTCCGGTTCAGAAGATATTCCCCAGCTTTTCCTGACTATCGCTTGCATGGGCGGCCATATGGGAAAACCCGGAAACTGCTATGGACCGCTATGGGTAGACGGCAGCGGCTGCGGCGGCCCTGCATTGGTGAAGCTCGGCAAAGGCGGTGATGGATGGGACGTGTCTTCGTGCGTGCCGCTATGTTCGCCCGACGAGAAAGTCGTCGTGAGAGAAACCGGCAGCAGCATCATTCGCACTGCCGCTGACGATAACGTGAACGGACTGGAGCTCTACAACGCCGTACTCGACGGACGATACAGCAACGTCGGCATATGCTGGGGTGGCCAATGGCGCCCGATCGAGGAACGCGAATGCGACATACACTTGATTTGGGGAGAGTTTTCGTCAGCCCTTCGAGCGGGCGCAGACATTCTGAGGGGAATCGAGGCCTTTAAAAAGGTGGACTTCGTAGTTATGCGTGACCATGTTCCCAAAATGGATTGCGTATATGCCGATATCGTTCTTCCCTTGGCAGGCAGACAGCAGCAGGAGAGTTTGGGAACAAGGCGAGAGGAAGTATGCTATTACTCCGTTGTCGCCAGTCCCGATGACGAAGCAAAGCCAAATCGGTGGGTCAACGAGCAACTTCTCGAGCGGCTCGGATACGATCCCGCCCAAGTTTACCCCGTGAGCCCCCAGCAGGCCCTCTATAACCAAATGGCTGGCGCAACGGTCATGAACGAGAAGGGGGAATACGAAACACTATTTACGATCACCCAGAGCGATATAGATGAAATGGGGGTAGAGGGTGCCCCTCAGGAAGGGAAAATCGGCCTGAGCGAATTCAAGGAAAAGGGTATCTATACCGTTGAACGAAAAGCCGGAGATGCCTTTACCCATATCGGATTAGCGGACTTTTTTGCAGACCCCGACGCCAATCCATTGCCATCTGCTTCGGGCAAGTTTGAGCTGTACTGCCAAGCAAAAGCCGAAACGTTCAACATGATCAGTTTCGATGGTCGCACGTTCAAGCCCTATCCCATCTACTCGGAGCAGACAAAGCCCGAAGCTTACCGCTTCCGGTGCTTCAGCCCGCACTATCCTCGCTCTGCAGGATCCACCTACTCGAACGTACTGACGCTACGCGAGGCATGGCCGGCGCCTCTTTTGCTCAATTCGAAAGACGCGGAGAACCTGGGCATCTCTGACGGAGATGTCGCTCATATCTCAAGTGCCGCGGGAAGTATCTTGCGCAAGGTTTGCGTAACAAACCTCATCATGGAAGGCACCGTCGGTCTCCCGAATGGCTGCTGGCCGAAGATAGACGAAGAGGGAATCGATCGCGGCGGATGTGGAAGCACCCTCATCGGCGGCAAACCGAGCGGCATGGGCGTCACAGGGCACAACAATGTATGGGTGAATATCGAAAAATGGGAGGACAACGAGCTTGACGAAGACTGCGAATGGCAGTCAGTTATTCAGGCGTCGGCTTAGATGCTAGGAAGGTGCAGAAATGACACAGCTTGGTTTTTTCTTCAATATGGAGCGCTGCGTAGGATGCAAGACATGCCAGGTGGCTTGCAAACAGCGCAACCAACTTCCCATAGGGATTAATTACCGAACCGTATACACCTACGAAACCGGTCAATACCCCAACGCACGTATGTACCACTTCGCAGCAACATGCAACCATTGCGAGAATCCCGCATGCGTGCGATCATGCCCAACGGGTGCCATGTATAAGTCGGAAGACGACGGGACGGTACAGCACGACGACGGTGTATGCATCGGCTGCCAGCAGTGCGTGAACTCTTGTCCCTACGGCGTACCGCGTTACCTTCCAGATCAAAATATTTCGGGAAAGTGCTACGCCTGCCGTGATACTCGAGAGGTCGATGGGTCACCGACATGTGTCGCTGCGTGCGGCCAGCGAGCTATCGAATTCGGCCCTCTCGATGAGCTGCAGGCAGCCCATCCCGAGGCAGTTTGCGACATTGCGGCTCTGCCCGAATCATCCGCCACTGGACCTAGCTTGCTAATCCAAACAAAGGAGGCCGCTCTGGAGACAGCCTTTAAAGAATTACGCCTCTGAATCGCTCTTGTCCAGAGAATTTATCGAGTGAACCGTCTCTAGTCCAACTCGATTACGCAAGACAAAGACTAGGCCATCCCCTATCGGCCGCCTGCCGCTGCTCACTCCCTTTCGAGCCGTAGCGACAGGCGGCTACCTATTATTGCGCAACACAATCTCCTGCAACAAAAGCACACTCTATCCGTATAGTTCAAAATTCGAATATTGCTAACTGCCTGAATTGGAGATGGAGATCTCTCTTCATCGGGATACGATGTTGCACAAGTAGCCGTAGCCTTCGGCTTCTAGTTTGTCGGCGGGGACGAAGCGGAGGGCGCTGCCGTTGATGCAGCAGCGCTGGCCGGTTATCGGGCGGAGCCAAAATCCGCCGCGTGCTCTTCTACGAAGGCGCGGGCGTCGGCGAGGTTCACGTGGCAGTAGCCGAAGGGGTTGCGGCCCAAGTAGTCTTGGTGGTAAGCCTCGGCGGGATAGAAATTAACGAGCGGCGCCGCCTCAATGCGCGGGTTGCGGCCGCTGGTGCACGCAAGGTTCACAAGCGCCGAGGTCACGGCGGCCCGGTCGGCGTCGTCGATCCAGTAGATGCCGGTGCGGTACTGGGTGCCACGGTCGTTGCCCTGGCGGTTCAGCGAGAAGGGATCCACCGTGCGCAGGTAGGCCGCCAGAAGCAGGGGCAGCGGTAGCACCTCGGCATCATAGATGACGCGCACAGTCTCGGCCGCTCCTGTTTCGCCCGAGCACACCTCCTCGTAAGCGGGATCGTCCACCGTGCTGTTCGCATAGCCGACCTCGGTTTCAAGAACGCCGGGGATGCGCTTCAGGTACGCCTCAGTGCCCCAGAAGCAACCTCCGGCCAGGTAGATCTCGCGCCTGTTCATGCCGCCCCCTTTCAAGACGCCTTCTCGCGTACCTCTCTACCGTAGCAGAACGAGACCGGAGGGGCACTGTGAAAGGCAAGCTGGCACGGGGCCGTTGCCGCTTGCAGAGCTCATCGGAGCAGCATCGCCAGACGATTGCATGGGCGACTGCTCTAATCAGCGGAGGGAGGCGACGAGGGCGGAACCGACAGGCACGTGGCACGCCGAAGTCGCACGCTCCCGGCGATTATCCGATCCGCAGCCTGTGGTAGCATAGCGCTATCCTCCAATTTGCTCCTCTGCCGGAAAGGATCCCCCATGGCATTTGACTTCAAGAAGGAATACAAGGAGTTCTACCTGCCGAAACGCACGCCGGAACTGGTGGGCGTGCCGCCGATGACCTTTGTGGCCGTGCGCGGCGAGGGCGACCCCAACGTGGAGGGCGGCGCCTACAAGGAGGCCGTCGGCGTGCTGTACGCCATCGCCTATACCATCAAGATGTCGAAAATGGGCGACCACCGCATCGACGGCTACTACGATTTCGTAGTGCCCCCGTTGGAGGGCTTCTGGTGGCAGCCGGGCGTGGAAGGCGTCGACTTCGCGAACAAGGCAACGTTCCACTGGATTGCCGCCATCCGCCTGCCCGATTTCGTGACGCCTGACGAGTTCGAGTGGGCGAAGGAGGAGGCGGCCCGCAAGAAGGGGCTGGACACAACGGCTGCCGAGCTTTTAACCATCGACGAGGGCCTGTGCGCCCAGATCATGCACCTGGGCCCCTACGACGACGAACCGGCCACGGTGGCGCTGTTGGATGCGTTCGTCGCCGAACAGGGGCTTGAAAACGATATGTCAGACACCGCCGCGGGACGCCACCACCATGAGATCTATCTGTCGGATCCGCGCCGCACCGCGCCCGAGAAGCTAAAGACGGTTCTGCGGCATCCGGTGCGGGCACGGGACTAGCGTACGGACAGCGCGTCGCTCGCATGGCGCCGAACCCCAAGCGCCCTGGTTCGGCGGCCCTTCGCTAGCGCGCGAGCTTCATCTCGACGTGCATGATGCCGCCGTCGTCAAACTCGTCGGAGGTGCGCACGAAACCGAGCTTCTCGTAAAAGCCCTGGGCGTAAGCCTGGGCCTCGATAGTGATGACGTCGGCGTCCAATTCCTGCTGGGCCACGCGGATGGCCTCTTCCATGATGCGCTGGCCCATGCCGCACCCGCGCTCCACGGCGATGACGCGCCCGATGGAGACCGTCGGGTGCGTGACGCCGGCCGGCAGCACCCGCGCGTAGGCGGCAAGCGCCCCCTCATCGTTGCGGAAGTATAGGTGGATGGCCTCCTTGTCGGCATCGTCCACCTCCTGGTAGGGACTCTGCTGCTCCACGAGAAACACCGCGCAACGCAGCTTCAAAAGCTCGTGGTACTCGTCCAGGCTCAATTCGTTGAAACGTTTCGCCACCAATTCCATAGCCAGCCTCTTTCTTGATCGGGCAACCGCAAAGCCCACTGGAGCGAGCGCAGATTCCACGGTTGCCGCACTCTTACTCATGGAGCTATTGTATCGTGCCTATTCGCAAGAAGCCGCGACACTCCATCGACCGCTCCCGACAATCATCCGAGGTTGTCTGGGCAAGAATTTCGACTTGTTAGACTTCCGCCCGAACGATTGCAAGACTTTGCCTGATCGCCCCTTCCCGGAATATAGCGCGATCAGGCATTTCTTCAGTCGTCTTTTACGCAGCTCCCTCCGAGGCCGACGCGCGGCCGCAGGAAATGTCTAACAACTCGGAATTTTGTCCTGTGCAAAACACTCCCCTTGTCTCCAAGGGTTACCTCACTTCTTGACAGCTCAGGAATGCAATATATAATTTGCAAATGGAAGATATATCTTGCATTACCCAAGAAGCGCGAGAGGGATCCAAGAGAGCACCCATTCAAGCGCAACATGGTAGCCAGCGATCCCGACGGGATGATCAAGGCGCTCGGATCCGGAGACGCGCCGTTCAGTCGCAACATAGCAGTGAGCGCGCAGAAAGGAGCGGAGCATTTCGTGAACGAAGAGAAAAACCTGCGGATGAGGGACGCACGCACGCGGCTCGGTCTTTCCCAAACCGACCTGGCCGAGCACGTGGGCGCCACGCGGCAGACGATCGGACTCATCGAGGCGGGGCGCTACAACCCGAGCCTCAAGCTTTGCACGGCCATCTGCAAAACCCTGGGCGCTACCCTGAACGACCTGTTTTGGGACGAGGACGCCGCCTCGTGAGCAGGGCTCGCGCCAAAGAAGAACACCCCCCTGCAACGGCACAACTTTGGAACGAGGAGGTTCCGTCATGAAAATCATCGATCGCTGGAACGAGTTCATGGGCCCGAAAGACGAGCGCTTGGCTGCGGAATCAAACCGCTGCGCCGCCGTGGGCTACACCATTCTCATCATCGGCTCGGCCCTGTGCCTGTACTACGGCATCATGTTGAACCAGGTGGCCGAGACGACCGGCCATCCCCTGCTCACACCTTTGGGGCAGTCCGTCTTCCCTGTGGACACGGCCCTACTTATCATCATTCTCGCCTCGGGGCTCATCTCCACGTACCTGCAGGTGCGCAGCGGCACCTTCGACACCCATACGCGCATCGCCCAAGCGGATCGCATTCCCTGGGACTACGTGGCCCTGGTGTCGCTTCTATGCGGCCTCGGCCTGGGCGTCACGACGACGGCCATGCGCATTCTCGCGGAAGTGCAGATCGTCGGCGTCGAGAACGTGACCTGGGGCGGAGACATCGCCATGGGCATCGTCTATTTCACCTTGGCGTTCTTTTTGGCCTTCGGCCTGTTCGCCGCCACCTTCCACAGCGCCATCGACCGCCGTCGCCAGTTGGAGCAAGAGCTGGAGGAGTAATCGAAAACGTGCGCCCGGCAGCGCCCTTGCCGCGCGCTTAGGCGCGACGCTCACTGCGCCAGGGCGAACTCGCGGATGGTGCGGTCGATGGGCTCCATGAGGGCCACGGCCACCGCCTCGTCGCGGCAAATTCGCATGGCGCCGCCGCGGTAGTCGAGCACCACCTCGCCGGTCACCTCGTCCCACAAAAGCAGCTTCGAGAAGAAGTGCCCGTTTTCGTCGGCCTGCCCGCGCGCGGCCCCTTCCAAATAGTCGGCAGAGAACTGGAAGGCGCGGCGGGACTGCAGAAACGACAACTTGCCGCGAATGTCCTCCAGAAAGGGGGCGCCGTCGGAGTCCACGACGTCGCCGGCGTGGTTGCGCAAGCCGGCGATGGCCACCACGGGACGATCGCCGTCGATGATGGAGGCCTCGGCCGCCACTTTCCGCAACCGGCGCGGCGCCGGCGCATCGGCGAGCCAGGTGTCGGGGCGCTGGGGTTCCATACCGGCCGCGTACTCCTCGGCCAGCGAGTGCATGGCCGTGCGCACCGACGGGTAGAACTTGAAGTCCTGCATGAGTCGGCGCAGCTCGTAGCGGGTATAGTGGTCGCTCGTCTCCTTGATGGGCCGCACGAGCTTCACGTGCACGCCGCGCGCCATGAGGGAATCCAGCGTCTCGTCCAGCTTGTCGGCGGCGGTCGTGTCGATGGTGTCGAGCTTCGACAGCTTCAGGATGAGGGCCTCGTTGCCGGCAGCGGCGGCCTCTATCTCCTCCTGGGCCTTCGCGATGTTCATGAAGGACAAATCGCCCGAGAGCTTCGCGATGCCGAGCGCGTAGCCCACCTCGATGTCCTTCTTCGCCGGCAGATCGTCGGGCTTGTAGGGCACCGCGCCCAAAAGCTCGGGGCCGGAGGTGTCGATCTTCTCTCGGCCGGCGCGCAGGGCGAGCGCCAGAATGAAACCGCCCAGGATGCCCGCCACGGCGCCGAGCAGCACCACGAGGGCCGCCGAGGCGGCGAAGACCATGAACTCCCGGCGCGTCTTTAAGGCGTAGGTGGTGATCTTCCCGAAGTCGACAATGTCGAGCAGGGCCACCACGACGATGGCCGACAGGGCGCAGCGGGGCAGAAAGCCCATGAACGAGCCGGCGGCGAAGGCGACCACGGCCACAATGAGGGCCGAGAACACGCTGGCCACCTGGGAGAGGGAGCCCGAGGCGATGCCCGCAGCCGTGCGCGACATGGAGGCCGAGCACGGCGGGCAGCCGATGAGGCCCACCAGCGCGTTGGCCAGGCCGAAGGTGCGCATCTCGCCGTCGGGAGACGGCGCGGGCACATCGCCCGCCGAGAACGCCTCGACACACAGCAAAGATTCCAACGACACCACCACCGCGATGGCGAAGGCGGCCAGAAGCAGTGCCACGATGTCGAGCCCCTCGGGCAGCACGGTCGCGATATGGGGAAGCGTGCCCGATACCTGCGGAAGGAAGACGATGGGAAGCCCCGCCGCTGCCAGCCCGTTGCACACAAGCGCGGCCGCGACGAGCACCACGATGGCCGAGGGCACTTTCGGGAAGAAGCGCTTCAGGAGATACATGCCAGCGATGCAGAGAGCCGACACCACGGCGCAGGCCCACGAGGCGCCCGGCAGGCACGAGACAATGGCGGCGACCTTCGACACGATGGCGCCGGAGGTGTCGGCCGTCGTGCCCAGAAGCAGCGGCACTTGGCCGATGACCACGGTGAGCGCGATGCCGAAGATGAACCCGTGCATGACCGGCAGCGGCGTACGGCGGATCAGGCGACCGGCACCGGCCCAGCCGAGCAGCAGCAGGAACAGCGCCGTGAGAAGCGTGAGCAGGGGCATGGCGGAGACAATGGCGTCCTGGCCCTGGGCCGCAATGCCGGCGGCGGCGAGCATCGAGGCGGTCATGGCGGCCGCGGCCGAATCCATGCCGAAGACCACCCGCCGCGTGCCGGTGAGCAGCCCGAAGGCCAGCGGCGCCACGATGGAGGCCCATAGGCCATAGATGGCCGGCAGCCCCACCACCTCCGCATAGCCCATAGCAATGGGGATGGAAAGCGCGGCGATAACCAGGCCCGCGACGGCGTCCTTCGGCAGATCGGCCGCTCGATACCCCTTTATGGCCTCAACGATCATCGCCCCTCCTCACTTTTTATCTTCTCGTCTCCCGTTTCCCGCTCAGCTCGCGTGCCTCGTCCGGCCGCCGCCCATGGCCTTTTACGCCACACAGCCGTCCAACGCCCGACGCCACCTCTCCGCCGACTTTCGGCAATCCTCGCATCATGGGGCGCCCGTCTTCCAGAAAGGCGAGATTGTACCAGATAAATGCCGAGATCGCAGCGCTTATTCCAACGGCTTGTCCCGACCAGGGACGTCCTGGATGGTGCGCAGGCCGTTTGACGGCGGCTCGCCGAGGGGGAACCAGTACTTCCACGCCTCGAAGGGATGGGCGCCCTCCACCCGGTCCACGTCCCTAAAGGCGTCCTTGGGGACGATGGTGTGCAGCTCGCGGCCGCTTTCCGTGAGCAGGTGGATGCCGCCGGCCGCCAGCGCCTCGTCGCAGAAGGTGAGGCAGTTGTAGGTGATGAGGTTGTAGGTGCCGGTATGGGCGCGGCGGTCCTCGGCGCAGGCCTGCACGGCGCGGAAGGTCGCCTCGTCGCACCACAGGGCGATGGCGCAGTTCACGTGCTCGTTCCACCAGTTCCCCGGCCGGCGCGGGCCGACCGCCATCCGCTACCGTTTCATAGGCTCTACCGCGACCTCGCCATTCGGGCGCCCTCCCAGTCCTCGGCCCCGTCACTGCTTGGTGACAGTTCGCCCTTCTCGCCTTCCGCCGCCGTTGCAATCATTAGCATTTTCCCGTGAAAAGACCTGCGCGAAGGAGGAACAAGCAGTGGCGAAGAGGGCCCGCATTATCGTGGTCGGATGCAGCCTGTTCGGGTGCGCCGTGGCCCAGGCGCTCTCGGCGGCCGGCCACGACGTCATCGTGGTGGACATGCAGGAGGACGCCCTGGAAGGGCTGGGGCCCGATTTCGACGGCGAGACGCTCACCGGCGACGGCAAGAGCGCCCTGGTGCTGGAGGAGTGCGGCGTGCGCCGGGCCACCCACCTGGTGGCCGCCACGGACGACGACGCCTCCAACCTGCTCATCGCCGAGCTGGCCAGCGAGATCTTCGGCGTGCCCCACGTGCTGCCCCTCGTGGACGACGACGCTTTGGCGGACATCCTCGACGACATGGGCATCGCCCCCATCTGCCCCCATCGCATCTGCGAGGACGAGTTCTTCCGCCTCACCGGGCTGACACGGAAGGAGGCCGACCTATGAGGGTGGTGATCGTGGGCGGCCGCTCCCGGGCCGATTATCTGATGGGCGCCTTAGCTGAAACCGTCGACACCGTCGTGGCCATCAACGACGACCGCCGCTTCTGCGAGTACCTCTCCAGCCGCCATGACGGCACGGTGATCTGGGGCAACGGCATGAAGCTGGCCGTGCTCGAGGAGGCCGGCGTCGCCGGGTTCGACGCCATCGTGGCCCTCACCGGCCTCGACGCCGACAATTTGGCCATCTGCCAGGTGGCCAAGAAGTTCCTCGGCATCCGCATCCAACTGTGCATCGTGTCCAACCCCGAGAACACGGCCATCTTCCGCCAGCTGGGCGTCACGGCGGCCATCAGCGCCACGGCCACCCTGGCCCAGGCCATTCGCGGGGCCCTGGAGCTTCCCGACCCCGCCGACGCGAAGGCCTCGGCCGCGGCGACGGTGGCCGCCGCTGCGGCCGAGGCCGGCAACGGCGAAGGGGACGGCGCCGACGGCACCACCGACGACGAGGAAGACCCCGGTGCCCCCTCGCCCTTCCGCTCGATTCTGGGCTCGTGGCACCACTTGGGAAAAGAGCGCCGGTGACCGTCATGGGAAAGACGCGCGGCGACAACCTTGCGCCGGCCATCGCCCTGGGCGAGCCGGGCGGCGAGCGCTCCGGCCCCGGGCCCCTGCTCGCGCGCTACGTGGGCGTGGCCGTCATGTTCGTCGGCCTGGCGGGCCTGGCACCCCTGGCGGTGCTGCCGGCCTACCCCGACGAGGTGGCCCTCGCGCCGTGCTTCATCTTCCCCGGGATCGGCGCGGCCATGGCGGGCTACCTCGTGTACTTCGCCTCGCCCGACCCCGCCCCGGGCGCCCGCCTTACCCGCGGGCAGGCCGCCGCCTGCACGGTGCTGGTCTGGGTTCTCGCCATCGCCGTCTACGCGCTGCCCTACGTGGCCGCGGGGCTGCTCTCCCCCGTCCAGGCCGTCTTCGAGTCCACCAGCGGGCTGACCACCACGGGCTTAAGCGTGGTGGACGTGGACGCCTGCCCGGCCATCTTCCTGTTCCACCGCAGCCTCACCTGCTACCTCGGCGGTGTGGGGCTCGTGCTCATCCTTACCTGCGTGGTGACCCAGACCGGCGGCCTGGGCGTGTACAACGCCGAGGGCCACACCGACCACTTGCTGCCGAGCGCCGCCAAGACCGCCCGCATGATCCTGCTCATCTACAACGGGCTCATCATCGCCGGCGCCGTGGCCTACTGGGCGGCCGGCATGACCCCCTTCGACGCCATCAACATCTCCATGTGCGCCGTGCCCACCGGCGGGTTCGCCACCCACGGCGAGAGCATCGCCTATTGGAACAGCCCAGTCATCGAGGCCATCACCATCGTGCTCATGGTGGCCGGCGGCACGAACTTCCTTCTGCTGTTCCTGCTGCTGCGCGGCAAGCTCAAGGCGTTCCTCACCCATATCGAGACGCCGCTGTACTTCGGCACCATCGCCGTCATGGCCCTGGTGGTGGCCGGTTTCTTCCTAGGCCAGGGCGTCAGCGGCGACGGAGCCGAGGCGCTGCGGCAGGGCACGTTCCAGGTCGTGTCGATCCTGACCTCCACGGGGTTTCAGACCATCCCCTCCTTCGCCGATCTGGGGCCGGCGCTCCTGTTCCTGTTCGGCCTGCTCATGCTCGTCGGGGCCGAGGCGCGCTCCACCTCCGGCGGTATCAAGCTCTACCGCGTCGCCGTCGCCTCGCTGGGGCTCGGCCACGATTTGCACGAGCGCTACGGTAACAAGCGCCATGTGACGAGCATCAAGATCAACCGTTTCGGGAAGCGGTCGGTGCTCACCGAGGTGGACGTGGCCGAGGCCCAGACCTACGTGGTGCTGTACCTGCTGCTGTGCGCGGCCGGTGCGTTCGCGCTCATCCTCTGCGGGGCCACCCTGCAGGAGGCGGTGTTCGACTTCGTCTCGTGCCTCGGCAGCACCGGCGTGGGCACGGGCTTCCTCGGTACGGAAAGCGGCCCCGCGCCGCTGCTGATCGGGAGCGCCGGGATGCTTCTGGGCCGTCTCGAGATCATCCCCCTGTTCATGGGGGTGGGCACCTTGGCGTCGATGATTCGGAAAGGGGTTCGCCATGGCCGCTAGCAGTCGCAGATTCCCGCCGAGAAGCTCCCTCTCGGCACGGCGCGTCCTGCGCAACCTGGTCGCCTTCGCCCTGCTCTACGGGGCCGGCCTGGCCGCCGTGTGGGGCTTCTCGCTCCTGGGGGTGAGCACGCTTGTGGCCTTCCCCGTCTTCGTGCTGGGCGTGCTCATCACCAGCCTGGAGACCGACTCGGGGCTGTGGGGCGCCGCGCTGGGAGTGGCCTACCTGCTCTCCTACGATTTCCTGTTCACCGCGCCCCTCTTCACGCTGAAGGTGCTCAGCCGCACCGACGTGGCGGCGCTCGCCATCTTCCTCGTCGTGTCGCTCATCATGGGCGTGATCACCCACCGCATGAGCCGCCAGGTGCAGGCGGCCGAGCGCACGGCCTGCGCGCTGGGGCGGCTGAATCGGCTGAGCGTCGGGCTGCTGGAGAGTTCCACCCCGCAGGCGGCCTGCAGCTTCGCCCAGGAGTTCCTGACCCGGGTGCTGAGGCGGCCGGTGACCATCACCTTGGGGGAGCCGCCGGCCGCGGGCAGCGCGGCGGCCCGCGACTGCTACGAGCGGCGCGCGCCCACCGGCTACGGCGAGCCGGGCTGGCGGGATGCGACGGAGAAGTACCTGCCGCTCGGCATGAAGGGGCGCCTGTACGGGGTAGTGGCCATCGACTGCTCCTCGGGGGATGTGGATAGCGGCAGCCTCTCCCTCGTCAACGCCGTGGTGGCCCAGACCCTCGTGGCCGTGGAGCGCAACGAGCTGGCGGAAGGCGAGCCCGACGGCGCCGGCGCCCCAGCGGCCACATCGGCCCCGTCCAACGACAAGAGCGCTGCCGAACCGATACGTCCGGCAGCGCTCTCATAGACCGATCGCGATACCCCAAGGCCAATCGCGACGGGCGGTTCTCGGCTCCAGGCGCGCTACTTGTCCAGCATCTCGCGCACTTCGCCGCGGCCCTCGTCGTGCAGGGCCTTCTCGTCGGGCGCCAGGCGCTCCAGAAGCTCCAGCAGCTCGCCCATATGCTCGCGCTCCTCGTCGCGGATGT
This sequence comes from Adlercreutzia sp. CNCM I-6216, assembly GCF_977113345.1. NCBI lineage: Bacteria > Bacillati > Actinomycetota > Coriobacteriia > Eggerthellales > Eggerthellaceae > Adlercreutzia > Adlercreutzia sp. CNCM I-6216. Next base: position 48,871 of record NZ_CDSBIE010000005.1, on the reverse strand, counting down.
CGGAGAGCACCTTCTTCGCATCCTCGTTATCCGTCGCCTGGACGTGGGCGTCGTACTCGTGGATAGCCTCAAGCTCCCCGATGATGTCCTGGCGAATAGCGTTGACGAGCTCCTCGTCAGTCAGCTTGCGCGGCACTTCCATCACGAACGGATTCGAAATTGTGGCCATGACGGTTCCTTTCTCGCAGCTTCTAAAAGGCCCGCGCCTGCAACGCCTGCGGTAGCACGGCGGCAAGCGCGAGGGTCTGTGGGCCATCCTAGGCGATTGGGTTGGAGCCGCAGCCCAGGCCGCCTTGTTGCCACCGGCCTGTAGACACTGCGACAAGAAGCGTTGGATTAGACGGCCAACGGCGCGCCCAGTCCAGGGCGTAGCGCGCCGCCGTCACCGACGTGCCGTTGGAATGCACGCTCAGATCGTCCATCACAAACGCGATCCTCATGAGGCCCTTACTCCTCGGTCGCCAGGGCGAGACCCTCGGCGGCGGAAGCGGCCGAGGCGGCCTGGTCGCGCTTCGCCTCGGCGACGCGGGCCTTGCCGCGGGCGCGGGCCTCTTCCACCGAAACCGTTTCGATGCGGGCGATGAAGTACCAGATCTCGAACACGGTCAGTCCGATGAGGATGGCCTTCAGCCACCACTGCGGCACCACCAGCGCGAGCATCGGCATGGCGGTCACGCCGGGGGCAGCGCACAGGATTTTGGCCCGCAGTGTGAGCGAGCGCGTTTCCATGAAGTTGGCGATGAAGCGCTTGTACATGCGGGTTCCCTCGAACCACGTGTTCAGACGCTCGGAGCTGCGCAGGAAGAAAAACGAGGTCAGCAGCAGAAACGGCGTTGTGGGGATAATGGGAATGATGACGCCTATGCCCCCTAGCCCCAAGAACAGCAGCCCCAACCCCGCATACAGATAGCGCTTGATCGTCATTGTGTCTCCCGTTTCATCCACCGACCCGATGGGCCGTCATTTCGATAGCTCGCCGTCCCAAAGGCGCAGCGTGCACCACAGTAGAGACATCTTAGCGACCAGCGCCCGGCCGCCGCATCACCCGAATGAGCTATATATGGGAACGCGACAAGGCCCCCGCCAGCCGCGGCCATCCCATCAGCTGCGGTCGCCTTGCCTCGCAGGGGCCCGACGCGCGCTACGTGACGGCCAACGCAAAACGCCCCGCATCTTGCAGCGCGACAGAACGGCAACGTGCAAGAGCGGGGCGATCCGATCAGCCAAGAGCTGGGGTCCGGCACTATTGGCAGAGGGCGCCGGCCTCCTTATCCACCACAACGGTGACGTTCGGATGGAACTGCAGGATGGAGGCGGGCACCTCAGGAGTGATCGGCCCGAAGAAGGCGCGGCGAACGATATCGGCCTTGTCGGAGCCGTTGGCGACCACGAGGATCTCCTTGGCCGCCATGATGGTGCCGATGCCCATGGTGTACGCCTCACGGGGCACGTCGTCAATGGAATCGAACAAGCGGGAGTTGGCGTTGATGGTGCTCTCCGTCAGCTCGACGCAGTGCGTTTCCTTGGGGAACTCAGGCGCGGGCTCGTTGAAGCCGATGTGGCCGTTGTGGCCCAGGCCCAGAAGCTGCAGGCCCAAACCGCCGGCCTCGGCGATGCTCTGCTCGTAAGCGGCGCACGCGGCAGCAGCGTCGGGGCAGGCGCCGTCCGGCACATGGGTGCGAGCCGGGTCGATATCGACATGGGAGAACAGGTTGTGCTCCATGAAGTAACGGTAGCTCTGGTCGTGCTGCGGATCGAGGCCGCGGTACTCGTCCAAGTTGAAGCTGGTCACGTCCTTGAAGGACAGCGCGCCGGCCTCGTAGTCCTCAACCAGGCAGCGGTACAGGCCGATAGGGGTCGAGCCGGTGGCCAGACCCAGCACGCAATCGGGGTGCGAGGAAACATAACCGCTTATCACGCGCGCGGCAGTGCGCGACATGGCCTCGTAATCTTCGGTGACGATGAACTTCATGGGAAGCCTCTCTCTTGGAGCCGCTAGATAAATATGTGTGCTCATGCTAAACCATGCCTTCCCTGCAGCGAAGGTCAGCCGTGAGTTTTCATCAGGTTTTCAGCGCCTTCCTCCGCCGCCAGCAGCTCGCGGGCGTGGGCGATGGCGTCGTCGATGCAGCTGCGGAAATGTTCCTCCCCCACCAGATCGACGAAGCCGGCGCGGCGCATGGTCTTCATCGGCTGCTCGTTCACATGGGAGAAGATGAGGCTCACCCCGTTCGCGTTGCAGTAGTCGTAGAGGTTCTCCAGCGCGTTCATGCCCGTCGCGTCCAGGGAGGGCACGCCGCGCATGCGGATGATCAGGTAGTGCGTGAAGTCCTTCACCGAGATGTCGGCGATGCGCTCGGTCATGCCGAAGAACATCGGCCCGTTGATCTCGTACACGCGCACGCTCTTCGGCAGCTCGCGCAAATGCGTGACCTCGGAGTTCTCGTCGCAGTAGTACTTCCAGCCCTTGACCTCAGTCTCCTCGCTTACCATCTTCATGAACAGCACCACGGTGATGAGCATGCCCACGCCGATGGCCACCACCAGGTCGAACACGATGGTCAGCACGAAGGTGAGCAGCAGCGTGGCGACGGCCCCCTTCGACGCCGTCTGGCACAGGTGCGAGAAGTTGCGCCAGCCGGACATGTTGTAGGCGACGTACAGCAGAATGGCGGCGATGGTGGGCATGGGGATGAGCGCCGCATAGGGCATGAGGAACGCGAGCACCGCGATGAGCACAAGCGCGTGCACCATGCCGGCGATGGGCGTGCGGCCGCCGGCCTTCACGTTGGCGGCGGTGCGCGCGATGGCGCCGGTGGCGGGAATGCCGCCGAAGAGCACCGAGGCGATGTTGCCGACGCCCTGGGCCACCAACTCCATGTTGGCGCGATGGTGACCGCTGATCATGGAGTCGGCCACCACACAGGACAGCAGCGACTCGATGGCGGCCAGGATGGCGATGGTGACGCCGTTGGCGAACTGGTCGCGGAACAGCTCCAAGCTGAGGTGGGGCATATGGAAGGTGGGCAGGGCGCTGTCGATGACGTAGAGGTCGCCGATAGTGCTGACGTCAAGGCCGAGCCCGCTCACCAGCGCGATGCCCGCGAGCAGGGCCATAAGCGAGCTGGGCACGCGCTCGGTCACGCGCGGCCAGAGGAACAGCACGGCCAGGCAGACGACACCCACCAGGCACGCCTGCCCGTTCACTGTGGAGAAGTTGCCCGCCAGCGAGGCCAGCTTCTCCGTCGTTTCCACCGTGGCGGTGCCCGGCGGATAGGTAAGGCCGAAAAAGTCCTTCAGTTGGCCGATGGTCAGCGTGACGGCGATGCCCGCGGTGAACCCGGTCGTGATAGTGAAGGGCACGAAGCGAATGAGGGCGCCCAGCTTGAACAGACCCATGAAGATGAGCAGGATGCCCGCGATGATGGTGGCGGCGATGAGGCCTTCAATGCCATCGGTGGCCACGATGCCGGCGACGATGGTGGCAAACGCCGCCGTGGGACCAGAGATCTGCACGCGGCTGCCGCCGAGGAACGCGATGAGGAATCCAGCGACGATGGCGGTGTAGAGGCCCTGCTCCGGCGACACCCCCGAGGCGATGCCCAGCGCGATGGAAAGCGGCAGCGCCACCACCGCCACCACGATGCCCGCCACGATGTCCTTGGGAATCTGCTCTTTCAGCTCCTCCTTGCTGGAATGTTTGATGATGCTGAAGAGGATGGGCTTTAACTTGTCGCGCTGCTGCATGGCGGGAAAACTCGGCTCCTTCGGTGATCGCGGGTGAAAAGACACGAGGCCGCATTCTATCGCTGACCAAATCGCCCAGCAATAGAGAACCCGCGTTCGGCCGAAAGTCGCCCTTCGACGCATGAAAAACGGCCCCGCAGGGTGGTGCGGGGCCGTCGGATGCTGAATACGCTCAGCTGCTCTGCTGCCGCTCGCTCGCCCTGCTACCAGGTGCGGGAGGCCATGGCGCGGAACTGGGCCACCGTGGAGACGTGGGAGTTCAGGCCGCCGTCCACCGTCACTACCTGGCCGGTGAAGTACGAGCTCTCGTCGGAGGCCAGATAGACGCACATGGCGGCGATGTCCTCGGGCGTGCCGTAGCGGGCGACCTCGATGTTGTCCAGGAAGATGTCCTTCAGCGCCTGGGGCACCTTCGCCTCGTTCTGCGGCGTGACGATGAGGCCGGGGCGCACGCAGTTGCAGCGGATGTTCTGCTTGCCGTACTGCAGCGCCGTGTACTGGGTCAGCATGTCGACGCCGGCCTTGGCGCAGGCATAGGCCGTCGAGCCCAAGTCACCGCCGCAGGAGGCCATGGAGCCGATGTTGATGATGGAACCCGCGCCCTGCTCTTGCATGAAGGGCAGCACGGTCTTGGTGCAGTAGAACGTGGAGCGCACATCGCTCGCGAACACGGCATCCCAGTCCTCCAGGGAGATCTCGTCCACGCGGCCGTCCTTCAGCGCCATGCCGGCGGCGTTGTTCACCAGCACGTCGATGGAGCCCCACTTCTCCTTGGTGTCGGCGAACAGCGCGTCCACCGTTTCGGGACGCGTGATGTCCAGCTTGTGGAACCAGGCGGTGCCGCCCGCCTCGGCGATGGCGTCCACGACGGCCGCGCCACGCTCCTCGTTGCGGCCGCACACCACCACGCGCGCGCCCTCGGCCCCGAACATCTTCGCGATGCCCGTGCCGATGCCGCTGGTGGAGCCGGTGACGATGGCGACTTTGTCCTTCAAACGATCCATGGTTTCCCTCTTTCTACGCAAGAATGCCAGCCAACAACGATGATTCTATCAGTAGGCATCCTTTGCGCTACCATAGAGGCCGCACAAACAAGGCGAGCGAGAAAAAGAGACGTCGTGGAAAATACCGAAGGCAGAATTGCAGCGCAGGGTTCTTCGAAGGAAGAGCCCCGCGACCTTGGCGCAGACCACGCTGTGTGTTCGATTTGCCCGCATGCCTGCGCGCTGGCCGAGGGGCAGACGGGGCTCTGCCGTGCGCGCGTCGCCGAGGGCGGGCAGGTGGTGGACGCCAACTACGGGCGCATCACGTCGTTGGCGCTGGATCCCATCGAGAAGAAGCCGCTGGCCCGCTTTCGCCCTGGAAGCAAGGTGCTCTCCGTAGGTTCCTACGGCTGCAACCTGCGCTGCCCGTTCTGACAGAACGCCTCCATCGCCTGCGCCGGCGAAAGCGACGTGCCCTGGCGCGAAATCGCACCGGCCGAGCTGGTGAATGCGGCCGCATCGCTTGCGCCCGAGGGCAACATCGGGCTCGCCTTCACCTACAACGAGCCGCTCGTGGGCCTCGAGTTCGTCCGCGACACCGGGCACCTCGCCCACGAGCGTGGCCTGGTCAACGTGCTGGTATCCAACGGCTACGTGAACGACGGCCCGCTGCACGAGGTGACACCGTTCATCGATGCCGCGAACATCGACCTGAAGGGCTTCACCCAGAGCTTCTACGACCTCGTCGGCGGCGACTTGGCAACCGTAAAGCACACCATAGAAGTGCTGGCCGTCACGCCCACTTGCCACTTGGAAGTGACGACGCTTGTCATCCCCGACCTGAACGACAGCGATCAGGAAATCGCCGAGGCGGCCCAATGGCTCGCCTCCCTGGATCCGTCGATCCCCTACCACCTGACCCGCTTCTTCCCCTGCCACCGCTTGACGGATCGCCCCGCCACCCCGCCCGAAACCGTCCATCACCTAGCCAACGTAGCGAGGCGCTACTTGAAGCACGTCTACGTAGGAAATTGCTAACGATCAAAACTTAAGGGCCGCGCCACTAAAAGCACCGACTACCCCTGTCGCCGCTCGACATACTCCTTGAAGCCGGGCAATGCGAAGTAGAAGTCGCCATCGAGAGTTTCGCCAATAACGCCGCTTTGCACGAGCCGCTTCTTGTAGGTGGAAATATGCCCCGAGGGCTTACCCAGCCGTTCCATCAGATCGATGCGGCGGCTTGTTTTCCCATCTTGAGCCATTGCCGCAAGAAATGCCCTGTCCGCTCGGGAGAGTTCCGCATAGGTGACATCGAAGATGCGATCCTCTAACTCGCGCTGAGCCCTCTGCGCACCGGCACGGACATCGTCAACGCTCAGGAAGGCGTCATCGGGATGCATTCGCCACGCCCGGTAGCCCAGAAGCTGCAGCATGAAGGGAAACCCGTCGATGGCTTCAACGGCTTCGCCCAAGGCCTCTTCGTTGATGAGCCTACCGCCCTCTTCCACGGTCAGACGGAAAGCCTCCTCAACTTCATAGGAGGCCAACGGGCCCAACTCGAACCGCTGAGCCCGGCGCAAAAACGACGTGTTCTTTCCGCTCAGAAGCGAGCTTATATGGAAGGGAAGCCCCGCCATGACAAGAGCGACCTTACGATTCTCGCGCACGAAATGCTGGTACGTTGAAACCAGGTGGCTCATCTCGTCGAGAGACACGTCCACTTCGTCAACGGTTATCAGCAGGCCAATATCCGCTTCGCCGAGACGCTCCAAAAGGTTGTTCATGCGGGTGCGCCAATTCGCTTTCGTGTTGCTTTTCGCGTCCCAAGTCGCTCCTCCTATACCCGCTATGTTCACGCCCGTGAGACGTTTTTCGGACGAGGCCGCAATGAGGTGCGAAGCCGACTCCTCGGTGCGCTGGACAATATCTTCGAGCATACCCGAAGTTGCCGAAACGTTGGCCACTACCCATCCGAGCCGAGACGCCTCGTTGCCGAGATAGGTAAGGAGCGCCGTTTTGCCACATCCGCGCGGACCAACAAATAATGCGCAGAGATTCATCGTCTGCTCTTCGAAGGCACTCAAGATATCCGAGAGCACCTGTTCGCGACCAGCGAAATAAGCGGGCACTTTTCCGAATTCCGGCGTAAATGGGTTGAAGGTCTCCTGCTGCACCTTCGCAATCTTGTCTGCCACGGAAACCTCCTGCCATCTGCCCGCCGCAACAGTAAGATCGTAGCATCCTTGATCTCTTTTAGCAATCTTGATCTCTTTTAGCGTCCTTGATTTGTTTTAGCGTCCTTGAGCGCCTTGAGTGCGAGGCGTTGCCCGAAACACGCCTATACGGATAATCGCGATGGAGAATCTTACGAGAGATCTTCCATGGAATACGTGCTGTAGCCCTCGTAGCGATAGCTGGCGTCGATGCCCTTCATGTACACCCGCCGATCATTCACCTGATCGGTAAGGGCCTCCTTGAGAAGTGCTTTGATCTCCACATCCTTCACGGGGCTTCGCTCCATGGCGAGCAAATAGTCCTCCCCGTCGACAAGGCTCCAGTCGACCACGACGCCGCATGAGCGTTTCAGCATCTGATCGAGCCAGATTCTCATGCTGCGCCCATTGCCCTCGCGGAAAGGGTGGGCGACGTTCATTTCAACGTACTTCTCGATCACTTCGTCGAACGTTGCCTGCGGCATGCGGTCGATGGCGGCAAGCGCCTCCTCCAGATAGAGCGAGGGCGCGAAGCGAAAGCCGCCCTTGGAGATATTCTCCCGACGCATGCGCCCGGCAAAGTCGTAAATGTCCTGGAAAAGATAGGCATGAATCTCGGCAAGGCCGGCAAACGTTCCCGCTTCCAGCTCGTCAAGCAGGCCGCGCTCGAAAAGCTCGAGGGCCCGCACCTTCGTCAGCCGCTCTTCCTCGCGCGCCAATTCGGCATCGCTGCTTATGCCCAACTTGTTACCAAGAACCATATGTTTTCCCTGTCGCATCGGTCGCGCGGCTGCCGCAGCAATCAAGCCGCCGCGACCACCCGCCATGCGCTCGATAGCCTTCCTTTCGATCCCGCCTTGCGGAAAACGAGTATACCAATACCCGGCCCTCCCTCTTGCGCGGTTGGCCCTTCTGCTGCTAGACTGCACTTCCGTCAGCGAGAGTGCTGGCGCATTTTATCCAGAGTCGGGGTAGAGAGTTGGCTCGACGATCCCGGCACCAACCGGCCGTGCGGCACGGTGGTCCCGCCAACATCGATGAAAGGAGTCCTGCCATGGACAACGTCTCTGTGCGCGATGCGCGCGAATTCCTTAACCTGAGCGTCGAGCGGCCGAGGATGCACCTCCTCGATGAGCCCACGGGCTACATTTCGGCCATGGGGAAGGCCAACTTGGGCCACCAGATGCGCTACAGCGTGGAACGTCTGGAAGCCGAACTGGCCGGCAACGGCGAGCCGCGGGTGCTCCAGCTGGCCTGCGAAGGCGACGAGCGCGAGCCCCAGTCGTGGACGCTTTACGCCGACGGTCTCAAGTGTGCCCATGGAACCAGCGAGTTCGCTCGCACGTGCTTCTGCGAAGCAGCCGACGCGTTCATGGACGTCTGCCGTGAAGCCGTGCGCGCCGCCGCCCTCCCCTCCCGCAGCGCGCATGACTACGACCTGCTGCGCACCGCCCGAAGGATAGCGGCGGTGGAAGCGGGCGCCTCTCGTCCAGCAAATCGATAACGACCGATAACGACCGATAACGACCGATAACGACCGATAACGACCGAAAAGGAGAGGTAGAGTACGTCGGAGTCCCGAACCCTGAACAGCTCGTTAAGAAATTCTGGGACGGAGTGCACAATCCCTCGAAAGTCAGCGCCAACATTCTCACAAATGATTCGATCACCATTGAGACAATTAACGACTGCGACATTATCCGCATTCAAGTTCCTCGCGCCAGCCGTCATTTGAGACCTATCTACATCTGCGGCAATCGGGAAAAGGGAACCTACCGTCGAGATGGCAAGGGAGATTATCGCTGCTCATCCGAAGAAATCGTTGCCATGATTCGCGATGCGAGCAACGAGCCGCTCGACGACACCGTGCTTGAAGAGTTCCCGTTAGATGCTCTTTCATGGGACACGGTAAGCCGATATCGAGCCGTGGTGTCAGCTGCCCGACCGAATCATCCGTGGCTCAAGCTCGATGATGAGGGGTTCCTCGTGAAGCTGAATGCCATTGGACGAACAAATGGAGAGGGAGAATTTCATCCAACACGTGCCGGTCTTCTCATGTTCGGTTTCGAGTACGAAATCGCAAAGGAATATGCGAACTACTTCCTAGACTATCGCGAAGCAGACCAAGAACGCCGATGGGCAGACCGCATCACATCGCAAGACGGAACATGGACGGGAAACCTTTTCGATTTTTGGACGGAAGCGCTACCGCGACTGACAAGCGGCCTTAAGAAGCCGTTTGCGCTCGACAACAATCTCCAGCGCATCGAAGACACCGAGATGCACGCCGCAATAAGAGAGGCACTCGCGAACGCACTCGTTCATTCGGACTACTATGGAAGAAGAGGCATCGTCGCTCTGAGATATTCTGACCGAATCGAAATAGCCAATCCCGGCAATTCACGCGTAGCGCTCGATGTGGTGAGAGCGGGCGGAATTTCAGATGCGCGCAATCCGACTCTGATGCGAATGTTCGGGCTTATCAGCGCTTGTGAGCGAATGGGAAGCGGATTCGATGTAATGAGCAACGCTGCGAAAGCGGCAAGCGCTCCCCCGCCCGAAATCGAGGAGCTTTTCAACCCGGACCGCGTAATGGTAAAAGTCTACACAGGGAAGCTGTCTGCGTTCTATCTTGACACCGACGCACCCAGCAATAGCTCTCCCTCCGAGACAAACCACACGCCGGCTTCTTCCAGCTCTGCCCAGCCATCCGTGCCCGCTCCACAACTTGCCCTCTCCCACGATCTCGCAAAAATCGTGGAAGTCGCCCAAGAAAAGGGAGGTTTCACACGTAGAGATGTTGAATCCGCATTGAACTGCGGGGCGACCAAGGCCAAGGGGCTCATCGCCGAATTGCTGGGCATGGGCATTATTGCGTCCGAAGGCTCAGCGCGCGGGACAAGGTACCGCTTACGCTAAAACAGGGGGCGGCTCGCCGCCCCTACAACTCGATGCGGCCGAACTCAGCCAAGATCTCGCTAGCCGCCACGAGCCGTTGCGGAAAGTGATGCCTATGACCGTGCTTCGGCATCGCGGGCGACCTCGCGGGGAGGCGCCCGAAGCTTTCGATCTGCGGCGGAATGGGTGGAAGCCAGATCTTCCGGCAAGATGCCAACGCTCAAACCGCACGGCACTGCCGACAACGAACTACCCGACAACTCCAACGCGAAACCGCAACGTTCCAAAGTATCCTTTGCGGGAAAAGCCGCAGATCCGGAAAGCAGGCGAACCCTTACAGCTCGACCGAGAAGACCTCCGTCTGGTTGACCAGATCCAGCTCAAGCTGCAGCGCGGCGATCTCGTCCGCGACGGCGCGGTAGTCCGCCTCCGCCTGGGCGACGTCGTAGTTCGCGTACCGGTACTCGATGGGCCCGTTGCCGCTGCCGAAGTACCGGTTGCCCAGTCGCTCTTGGGGCTGACGCGAGGCGAGCTCGTTCAGCCGATCCTTTCGCCCCGACAGCTGCGCGAGCAGGATAAGGGCCTCGTCGATGGTAATGCCCCGCTCGGGCAGAACCGTCTGCATGTTGAACCGATGCAGGGCGTGGCGAATGGCCTGCGCCTGCCCGTCGATCTGCGCAACCTTCTCGCGCACAGCCCCGTAGCTGTAGGCAGGAGGCTCGGCCGCCTCCCCGTCCGCGAGCACGTAGGTGCTCACCTCCTGCTCGGTCCGCAGGAGCCGATCCTTCTCGTCCTGCAACCTCCGCAGGTACTTGTTGGCACTAGCCGATGTGAATTCCACGCGACCACCTCTTCCACGCGCCGACCATTTGATGGCCACCACCATACCAGGCGACAGCAGTCACATTCAACAGTCCCACTAGTCCGATTCGGGATTGATACTTTTGAGCTAGCAAGAGTCACCATGGATCGAAAGAGAAGCGCAGCGCTCCAGCTCATGCACAAAATGCATTTGGAATACTATAAAATGCCAACTAATCCGATAGGCAAATCTGCGATGTTTTAGGATGATCTATTAATGACGCGAAGGATGAAGAACTTGCTTTTGAAGATAGGGGCGAAGTTTCGGAGGGAGGGATCCAACACTTCTGTCGCCGAGTGCAAATACTCCCTGCTGTCCCCCACCCTTCTCGAAGAACAAGAAGCAGCACGTTACTCAAACGAATTCGACTTTGCGCTCACCCATCAAGACGCTAGAAATATCGCGCTGTCTGGCCCATACGGAGCAGGCAAGTCTTCCGTGGCAAGGACAATAGAGGCAAAGGAGACGACCAAGGGTAAAGTTTGGACGCATATTTCTTTAGCCGATTTCAAAGGTGTGTCCACTGAAAGGTCCGTTGAAGACGAAATCTTAAGCCAACTCGTTTACAAGGTTCCGCCAAAAGCCCTGTCCAAATCCGCACTCAAGCCGCTCCGCGATGAACCACCATGTAAAGATTTGCTCCGCACTGCCCTACTCATACTTTTTGGACTGGACACAGCGTTCCTCGCCTACGAAGCACGCCATGGAATAACCCTCTCGTTACCCTTCGCTTCGCCCGAGCTCATTTTTGCAATCGCCACTACAACATGGTGTCTTTTGGCAGGTTACGCTATTTATCGCGAGATCAGAACGAAATCCATCTCAAGAACCTTCAAGAGACTGAAAATGCTCAACGCAGAAGTAGAGCTATTCGACGGCGACAGCGACACGGCACTCGACAAATACATGGACGACATCGTCTATGTGCTAAAAAATTCACAGATTGACGCAATTGTGTTTGAGGACATAGATCGTTTCGGTAATCTAACGGTGTTTGAGAAACTGAGAAGAATCAACGACTTGTCCAACGAAGGGAGATCTTCGACTCTGCGCTTTCTCTACCTCATCAAGGACAGCCTTTTCGATGAGCCTCATGACCGAACTAAATTTTTTGATTTCATCATCCCAATCATCCCCTTCGTTGACCCGAGCAACTCCGTTAACCTCTTGAAGAGAGGGCTGAAGGCGGGAGGGCTGGAAGTCGACGAAGCGTTTTTGTACCAACTCTCTAGCTTCGTTGACGACCCGAGAATCCTTACAGAAATCTGCAACGAGAGCATCCATTACAGGGATTTCTTGTTCCCGGAAGATGAAATATCCAAGCATTCTCCCGAGAAACTAGTTGGCATCGTCTCATACAAAGTCATCTTTCCCGAGGACTATGAGAATCTCCAGAGAAGACGAGGATATGTCAAATCGTTATTCGATAAAAAGGATAGACTCATTGATAGTCTTCTCCGTCAGAATCAAGATGAGATCGATAAGTGCCAAGAAGAACTTCGCCGCATTGGGCAAAACCTTGCGCTCAATGAAAACGAGCTGCAGTTGCTTTACCTATCAACGTTGCCAGACTTTAGGGATGTGTGTGCATACCAGCGCTACAATACCAACAGCCCGACAGAGCCTTCACAGTGGCGCGAATCCCTACGACAGGATTCCAGGATCGATCAAATGCTCGAGCGAATCGAAAACAGCGATACGAAGTACACAGACCGCCTCAAAGAAATCAGAAGAAGCTCTGACGCAGCCTCAGCAATATATCGTCGCCGAATCGAAGCCCTCAAGAATCGTTCCCCTGAATATGCAAGAATGAAGCTATCCGACCTAATCGAAGAAAGCGCCGACAGGGAGACCTTCTTTATGGTGAGCCCAAAAGAACTCGCACGGGGGAAAGACTACGACGAATTCGCTATCGGTCAGGTCATGACGAGCAGATATTTTCCATTGATACGGTTTCTTGTCTCGCAGGGATGGCTTGACGAAACGTACCCTCGATACATGAGTCACATCTATCCTGATTCCATACTGCCCAGTGACCTTGACTTTGTGAATTCCGTGTTAGGTGCCGGGCTGCCCCAACCAGAATACGAGATAGCGAATTCTAGAGCCGTCGTCATTCGCCTTGACGATAAAGCGATCTCGCGCTCGAGCGCACGGAATTATTCGCTGCTCGCATCACTACTATCCTCCGACAACGAGCAGATGACTAAAGCTATGCTTAGAGGAGTCGGCCATGACAGAGACGGCCGATTCATCGCCGGATTTCTCTCGTCCGATCATTTCAATCAATCCGCATTTTCCTTGCTAGATGAAATCTATCCCGCCTGGGCCATTGACGTCATCGCAGACAGCGCAATAACAGATAGCCAGAAGACTCTCTCTTTACGTCACGCATTTGCCGCCAACAATCTTCCCAGCGCCATCGCAGATAATGCTCAGGAAGTCGGTGAATACATTTCCGTACTTTCCGATTTTCCCTCCGCCCCCATCTCCAATCCCCAGCGTTTTGCAGAATCGCTCGCAAAAGTGCCCTACAATCCAAACGACATCGACGTAAACACTTGCGACGACTGCGTCTTGGGGAAGATTATCGAACTTGGTATGTACGTCCCTAACGCCAATCTCGTATCAAAGCTTGTCAGTTGGAAGCAAGGGCAACGCAATCCAATCCCCCTCTCCAAGCTAAACGAAGCGCTTTGCAGAGAGGAGAACCGAGATATACGCGAAAGAGCATTGCGCGATATTAATGACTATATCGGGTCGCTCGTTTCTAGCGCAAAAGAATCATTGCACGATGGGGACGAAGCTGTCCTGATGATATTAGGCGCTGATGGCCTGTCGGCGTCTGCATGCAACGGATATGTCAGTTCCCTGGATAAGCCTATCCACGATTTAAGCAAGGTTACGTCCGATGAGTTTGCTCGAATCATCATCGAGCAGCGTAAGCTAAAAGCAACAACGACAAACCTGCTGAATAGCTATAGCCGCTTAGGCTTTGAGGCTAGTCTGCGCAAATTTATATCTAAATGCGGAAAAATCGAAGCAGACGCGCCTAACATCGAAGACGCAACGACCAAAAAACTCGCCCGAAACCTGCTAGAGTGCTGCTTAACTGACGCCAGCTTAAACATTAACACCATTGCGAACGTTGCCAGATCCTTCAAGTGCTCTTTTAGCGAGCTATCCTTACCAGCAAGCACGCCTCAGGCAATTGCAGAGCTCATAGACCTTCATGTCCTAGAGGTAACGAAGCAGAATCTAACATCAGTGAGAGACACCTACCCTACGCTCGCTGTGCGCCTTGCTATGTGCGATTTAGAAGCGTACATCGACCTAGTATGCGGAACGGAAGCCGTGGAGGAACAATGCGCGTTTGTTGCAGCCGAAGCCATTGAGATATTCGAAAACCCAAGCGTCGATGCCGAACAGAAGGCGAAGATCGCAGAGGCGCTCGACGAGAAGATTCCGCTGAAAGCGAGCTATCCCGACGAGGTCAACATCCGTTTAATCGAGCGCGATCTGTACGATTCATTCGACTCACTAATCCCGCTATATAAGCACGGCAGCAAGCCACTCAAAGAATCGATTGCATCAGAGGTCGAATCACGACCTGACGATTTCGCCGAAATTGCCCTACCCGACGATTTGGAAACGAGATTAATGCAGAGTCCAAGAAAGGAATCACGCGCTGATCTTGTCGATCTCGCCGCGCGCCGCATTCGCGCCTTGGGCAGAAAGGGAAATCGGGCTGGCGTGCAATCAATACTTCAGAAGGCGTGTTTAACGAATTACGTGAAACTAATTGAGGGACCATCATCGATGATCCACTCTACCGTTGCGGATGATTACTTGCTAGAAGTTTTGTCGGCCCTCGAAATGTGCGGCGCTATCTCATCCGAGGTAAATGATCGCGGAATGAGAAGGGTGAGTTCTCTCGGATATCGCCGTAAGCGCACCCCGAAATAAACGAACAGAAAGAGGGGGCAGCCCGTCTATGCATCTTTGCAAAAATCCGCCGCCCCTGGAATACGAACCATTGCACTAGCTAACGCCAACCATCCTGAACACGAAACTGCGCAGTCTAGACTTCTAGCCGAGATGCTAGCGCCACCTCCTTCATGCCGTTCCATTACATGACAATCTCCTCGACGACGTCGAAAGAACGTCAGCCAGCTATTACTCCGCCACCTTGGCCACCGCAAGTTCGCCCATAACCGTCTTCTCAAGCTCATCCGCTGTTATCCAGTAGCGAATGCACGCGAGTTCAGCATTACGAACGAGGATTTTTGTCGGGAATGCATACGAACGACATTGTTGCAACCTGTCGAACGAGAGTCGCACTAGCACCGTATGTTCCTTGGCGTTAGGGATGAACTTATATTCCCCGAACCTGAAATCAATGAGATCATCGAAGTCGGTGGACTCAAGGTAACGTGTGCCGTACAGCGGATTCGTTGATGGCCCGATCAGCATCGGCGGTATCCTTGGCCCCGACTCAGTCTTCACGCAGGAATCTTCGTACGACTTGAAACTCACGGTCTCATCAATACTAAATATATGGTTGATGATGCTTTCGCAATTCTCTTGCGTGTCAATTCCATGCGCCATCAAAAAGTCGGATGGAGCCACCAGTTCTCGCGGTTGGACACAAGCTGCCGCAGGGATTTCGATATCCACATTCACGTGATGCGCTGGCACCCCACCATTATTTGATATAGCGAGCGATATGGCTCCTGCATCAACATTCGTCCTTAGGAAAACGGCGAAGTCACGCCTGAGTTCACACTTGTGAATCAGCGTCTGCAATGCTTTATATTTCCGTTTCTCAACATCGCTGCCAAGCAACATCCTCTCAGAGGAGTTCAGGCCTGTTGGAATGTACCGCTCACTTTCTCTAAGGCCGCCAAGATCAAAGAGCTCTTCCGTCATGCGCAGACCAAGCGATTCGAGCTCCGAAGCTACTAGATCGCGCGAAGCTTGCGTAACCTCTATAAGCTTCGAAGGAAAAATCGAAGCCCAAGGCGTCGGCCGCTCAGACAACTCACCCAATTGCGCAGACAGGCCCGGAAAAGCCACGGCCGGCGAAAGTGAGTTCGTTTCTGCAGGGCGGCATTCAGGCTCTTGCTTGCGCGGAAGCTTAATTCCGCGCAGGCGTTCATACGCCTCCCTAACAGCTCCATCGTAAGCGGCCGGATTTAACCGACTTGAAATTACAGAGCGCACGAAAGGAACCGACCCCTGGGCGATTTCGCCATTTTCCAAAATGCCCATGAGCGCAAGCTGTGGCTTCGGCAAGACCGCTCCGCCCTCTAATTCGAATAGCAGTTTCGTGAAATCGTGCCTTATCAAGTTTCCGAGCTTTGCGTCGTCAGCAAAAAACTTATAAACCGCCTTAGTCTGCAGCTTCTTCCTCAATTCTGCAATCTTTGCAAACTGAGCGGAATCCCTCGGCACGAACCCATTCTCAGGCTCCCAGAAGTACACAAGAACCGTCTTACCCATTTCAAGACCGAGCATTATTTCCTCTTCAGTACCTGAGCCGTACTGACTCGTCGGCGTACCGAAACGCTCCTTGAAAATAGCGAGGATTATGTCGGCGTCCTCGACAATCTGCTTGTTCAACAGCTTCTGCGGCTCATCGCCGCTGTCGGCTCGCGAGTCCCTTCTCCAGTCCGTCGGATAGAACTCGATACCGGTTTCACCGCTGTGCGTACGAGTGATCTTCTGCAGTTCTTCATCTGCGATTTCGCATTCATGCGCTGCATCACCGGGGGCGGATAGCAATACTGTATAGCGTGTTAAAGTTTTGGGCATGCGTCACCTCGTTGGTTAGAACTAACGGTTCGGACAATCATTCTGGCCCCATACCTGAAAACCGCTCGAAGAACGCCTTGAGCTTCTCGACGACGCGTGCTTTCATCTCGGCATAGACGTTTGACGGGGCGAACCGGCTGGGCTTTCTGGTCATAAGCCTGGTTATCTCGGTGCCGGTCTCGGCTACCTCGCCTTCGGCGAACGAACGAGCCACGAACTCGCGCGTAGCCGCGCAGTCCAGCTCCTCGTCGGCAATGATAGCCGTAAGTTCCTTCTCCTTCTGCTCGGCAATGTAGGCTTTCCAGTCCGCCGTAACGTCCTCGCTCGTCTCAAGGCTGTCGATGAAGCGCTCGATCAAGTCGCGCTTGTTGCGCAGCTCGTAGCTGGCGTTGATGGCGCGCTCCACGTCGGCAAGGATCAGCTTGTCGGCGCAGTTGCCATCGTGGTACTTCTGCACAAGCATCAAGATGTAGTCGATGTTTATGTCGACCTGCTTCAATAGCTCGATCTCGAACACGAGGTCGTCGTTTATGATGGCGGCCTCTTCCTTGTCTCTGCGCCACTTCTGATAAAGGTCGGTATAGACGCTCCGATAATCTTGTTCATCGCGAGGCAGCAGCGGATCGTCGGCCTCAAATTCATCGAAGGCGGTGAGCACGTTGCGCAGACGCAGGATGGCGCCAAACAGACGGATGAACGACTTCTCGGCGGACTCGCCCAATATGACCGCTCCGAGGGGAAACTTGCCGAAGAGCTGATCGAGCCTGTCGCGGTATTCGCCGAGGTATTCCGAGTAGGGCTTAAGCAGCACGATACCGCCCGCGTCCTTGTCTCCGAACAGGCTGATGGCGCGGTTGACGCGATCTTCGAGGTTGCGGAAGCACACGATGTTGCCGTAGGTCTTCACGCTGTTGAGGATGCGATTCGTGCGACTGAACGCCTGGATGAGACCATGATCCTTGAGATCCTTATCAACCCATAGGGTATTCAGCGTGGTAGCGTCAAATCCGGTAAGGAACATGTTGACCACGATGACCATGTCGAGTTCTCGCTTCTTCATGCGGTCCGAGAGGTCCTTATAGTAGCCATGGAACCCGTCGGCGGACGTGTCGAACGACGTGGAAAACATGGCATTGTAGTCGGCGATAGCGGAGGCCAAGAAGTCGCGGTCGGGCGTATCGAGGCTCTCCACGTCGAAGCTCTCGTCGGGAAGCCCGCAATCGCCATCGTCCTTGTTGACGCCGAAGCTGTAGATGAGGGCGACCTTGAGCCGTTCGCCACCGCGCCCCTCCTGGATGCGTTTGAATGCCGAATAGTAAACCTTGGCCATGCCAATGGACGCTGTGGCGAAAATCGAGTTGAAACCCATGACACGCTGGTCCTTGAGCAGGTAGCCAGAGCTTCGGCGCGTTTTCTGCGCGAAGCGGTCGAGCACATAGTTGACGATGAGGTCGACACGCTCCCTGGCCTTGTAAGCGCCCTCGCGATAGATGTCGTAGACCTTCTGGTCCTCGTATTTTTCGCGCTCTCTGATGGTCTGGATGTAGTCGATGCGGAACGGCAGGACGTTGCCGTCGCGGATGGCGTCCACAATGGTATAGGTGTGCAGCTTGTCGCCGAACGCCTGCTCAGTCGTGCGCAGCTTGGGGTTGCCGGACGAGCTGGCATTGTTCGCGAAAATGGGCGTGCCTGTGAAGCCGAACAGATGGTAAGCCTTGAAGTGCTCAGTAATAGCCTGGTGCATCTCGCCGAACTGGGAGCGGTGACACTCGTCGAAGATGATGACCACGTGGCTTGCGTATATCGAGTGCTTTCTGTTTTTCTTGATGAAGGTCGAGAGCTTCTGGATGGTGGTGACGAGGATTCGGCAGTTCGGGTCTGCCAACTGCTTGGCGAGCACCGCCGTGGATTCGCTTCCGTCCACCGCGCCCTTCTCGAAGCGGTCGTACTCGCGCATGGTCTGGTAGTCGAGATCCTTGCGATCGACGACGAACATGACCTTGTCCACGCCCTGCATAGCCGATGCAAGCTGTGCCGTCTTGAAGCTGGTGAGCGTCTTGCCCGAGCCCGTCGTGTGCCACACGTAGCCGCCCGCCCGCAACGTCCCGAGCATCGACTTGTCGTTTTCCGACACGAGGATGCGGTTGAGGATGCGCTCCGTCGCCACGATCTGATACGGGCGCATGACGAGCAGGCGCTCATCGACGTCGAACACGCAGTAGCGCGTGAGGATGTTCAGGATTGCGTGCTTGGCGAAGAAGGACAATGTGAACGGCACGAGGTCGCAGATGGAGACGTTGTCGGCGTCGGCCCACCAGCTGGTAAACTCGAAGCTGTTCGAAGTTTTCTTGCCTCCCTTCTTCTTGCCTTTAGTCTCCTCGATATGGCTCCAACGCGTAGTGTTTGAGTAGTACTTCGTATGAGTGCCATTCGATATGACAAATATCTGAACATACTCATAGAGCCCACACCCAGACCAGAAGCTATCACGCTGGTATCGCTCTATCTGATTGAATGCCTCCTTGATCGCGACACCACGCCGCTTGAGTTCCACATGCACAAGCGGCAATCCGTTGACCAGTATGGTGACATCGTATCGATTGCCATAAGTGCCCGACTGCGCATATTGGTTCATCACCTGAAGACGATTGTTGTGGATATTGCGCTTATCGATGAGTTGCACATTCTTCACACTGCCGTCATCGCGATGGAGCACCTGCACATGATCGCGTTGAATACGGCGCGTCTTTTCTACGATTCCCTCATTCTCGTTAGTGATGCTACCTCTGAAGAACCGCTGCCACTCTTTATCAGTGAACATGAAGCCATTCAGTAACTCAAGCTGCTTGCGCAAATTATCGACGAGCTGTTCCTCTGTTGAAAACGTTACATATTCATACGCCTGACTCTGCAGCTGTGCAATGAAGGCAGCCTCTAAGTCCGCTTCGCTCTGGAATGCGATCGAACGTCGTCCTTGTTTTGGTGCGGTTGCACACACCGTTGCCTGCCCACCAAAGGCCATGACCTCAAAATCAATTGATGTTGGAAGACCATGAACCAGAGAATCTGGCTGTTCGTCTTCATGCGTTTCATCATGCAGTTCTACAACTGCATAATTGATAGGGCTCTCGTCTCCATCTTTGGTACGACGAGCTGTGTTTTTGCCATAACCATCTGCTTTATGAGACCGGATTTCTTCACTCATGCAACCTTCTCCTTAAACGAGAGAAGCTTATCGCGATAATATGCGTACTGTCGACGACGCGCCTCAACTTCTGCTGGCAACCCCTGACTAATGCAAGTCGTCAGCACGTCAAATTGCTCCAAAATTCCAACAATGCGTATAAGGTCGGCACTGGAAGGAACGGGTACTTTCACATCACCCAGCTTTTTCTTCGTCAGTTTAGGCTGGGCACCCTTCGAAATGTACGGTTCAAGACTAATTGAATTTAGGTAAATCTCTATAAGTTTTCGTTCCAGATTGTCATCAATCTGCAAGACGTGAGCATGATTGTTCACCCAATTACGACCATGAATCTGGAACGCTATGGGGTACGTTCGGGTTGTGAGATTTGCACCATCCTCCGACACGAGAAGATAATCGCCCTCATGCGTGAATCCTTCGACATAGTCAACAATGCCAGAGGCGCCGTAATAAGGTGTAGCACCAGGAGTTCGTTCTTCCTGCTTGATCGGTTTACGTGCTCTATCGCAATCTGTTGCAAGATCAAGAAGTCCAACCCACTGGATAGAATCACACTCCGCAAACAGTTTATCCCGGTAGTAGGCGTACTGCGCCTTGCGCGCCTCCAGCTCCGCCTCCAGCTCCGCCTCCAGCTCCGCCTCCAGCTCCGCGAAGGAGTCTAACACTTTCACAATTTCTAGCTGAATTTCCATGGGAGGAACAGGGATTTCAAACTGAAGAAATTTCGAAGTTTTAAGGTTCTTTTGAGCTGATTGATTTGAACACGCATAAATTGCAGGCTGCATAGCCAAAAGGTTTTGAGCTACAAAGGCCTTAGATACTTTATTGTCGTCGACAACATTGAACGTAAAGCCTGAATCAAGCATCCAAAATTTTCCTGAAACATATCGAACGCAATGTGGCGACATAGCAAAACGGGAGACAACGTATTCTTCTTCTCTATTAAATGAGTCGGTTCTAAAACTTTCCCCACCTCCCCCGTAAACGGGAAACTTGGTCCCCATATTGCTTGTCTTTGTAATTCGCTCGCCAAAGTTCAGTACGATAATCTCGCCCAACTTCTTATACTCCACCCCATCGGGGCAAAGGCGCTTGATTAGCTCGTCAATCCTACTCATCGCACACCACCCTCCAAGTCAGCGATGATCTCGTCGATAGCATCGCGTAGCTCCTGCTCACGGGCGACGATACGGGCTATCTCGGCATTAAGGGCTGCGATATCGACCTCCTGACGATCGTCGGGCTTTTCGACGTAGCTCGATACGGAGAGGTTAGCATCGTTCGCCAATACGTCATCGTTGGAAACAAGCACCGCGAAGTTGTCCTTCTCGGTACGGTTGATGACGGCCGAGACAATGCAGTCGATATTGGCGGGCGTGAGCTTGTTCTTGGCATCGGCACGCACAAACTCGCCGCTAGCGTCTACAAAGAGGACATCACTCGTGGCCTTGGACCGCTTGAGCACGAGCACGCAGGTGGCGATGGTCGTGCCGAAGAACAGATCGGACGGCAGCTGGATGACGGCGTCCACGAAGTTGTTGCGCACGAGGTAGTCGCGTATCTTACCCTCGGCACCGCCGCGGTAGAGCACGCCCGGGAACTCGACGATGGCAGCTGTGCCCTCGGTGGAGAGCCAGCTGAGCATGTGCATGGTGAAGGCGAGGTCAGCCCTGCTGGGCGGAGCGAGCACGCCCGCCGGCGAGAAGCGCGGGTCGTTGATGTTGAGCGGGTTATTCTTGCCCTCCCACTTGATGGAGTAGGGCGGGTTGGACACGATGGCGTCGAAGGGCTCGTCGTCCCAGTGGGCCGGGGCTTTCAGCGTGTCCTCGCGGGCGAAGCTGAATCTGTCGAAGTTGATGTCGTGCAGGAACATATTTATGCGGGCTAGATTGTAGGTGGTGAGGTTTATCTCCTGGCCGAAGAAGCCGCTGCGCACGTTGTCCGCGCCGAGGATCTTGGCGAACTTGAGCAGCAGGCCGCCCGAGCCACAGCAGGGGTCGTAGACCTTGTTCACGCTGGTGCGGTTGCCGATGGCGATGCGGGCCAAGAGCTCGCCGACCTCCTGAGGAGTGAAGAACTCACCTCCCGACTTTCCCGCATTCGATGCGTACATAGTCATCAGGAACTCATACGCATCGCCGAAGGCGTCGATGGAGTTGTCCTGGAAGGCCCCGCCGAAGTCGAGGCCGGCAATCTTCGTGATGAGCGTGACGAGCTTCTTGTTGCGCTCTATGACGGTGTTGCCGAGCTTGGGACTATTGGGGTCAAAATCGGCGAGCAGACCCTTAAGGGCGTCTTCGGACTCCGTACCCACGGCGCTTCCTTCGATGTTGGCAAACACGCGAACTAGAATCTCGTTGAGATCGTCACCTCCCTCGGCGAAAGACATGCCGTCCTTGTCGACGGTGTCTAGCACGCGAGAGAAGAGCTCGCTGGGGAGGATGAAAAAGCCCTTCT
The DNA here is from genome assembly GCF_977113345.1 of Adlercreutzia sp. CNCM I-6216. Classification (NCBI taxonomy): domain Bacteria; kingdom Bacillati; phylum Actinomycetota; class Coriobacteriia; order Eggerthellales; family Eggerthellaceae; genus Adlercreutzia; species Adlercreutzia sp. CNCM I-6216. The sequence continues at coordinate 26,692 of NZ_CDSBIE010000005.1, read as the reverse complement.
CTTTGACCGTCTCCTCGCGGCCGTACTCGGCCTGCTCGTCGGGAAGCTTGGCATAGTCGAACGAGGGGTCGCCCTCCTGCTCGGCAAGGTAGCTGCACAGGTTCTCGCTGATGAAGCGATAGAACAGGGTGCCCAGGATATACTGTTTGAAATCCCAGCCGTCGACGCTGCCGCGCAGGTCATCGGCAATGGACCAGATGGTCTTGTGCAGCTCGTTGCGCTGCTGCTCTTTTGTTGCAGACATATCGTTTAGCCTTTCATTTCGATAGATTTCAGGATATCAGCGATTTGTTCGCTGAGGGAGTCGATATTTGTCTGGACGACCTGGATGTCGCCCATGATTTCTTTGGTTGGGCGAGTCTCGGCCAGGATCGAGTTGTAGTCGAAGACGTCTCCGTAGGAGGAATAGCACAGGTTGCTGCCGGAGGCGAGGATTCTCTCGCGGTCGGCGACAATCGAGACCAGCGGAATCTCTTCTCTGCCCTTGACGGCTTCGACAAGCCAGTCGATTCCCTTATCCGTAATGTCGCATCGGCCCCTGCCCTTGTTGACATAACCTTTGTCGGCAATCTCCTTGCTGCCGAAGTCGACTATGAAGACGCCTTCCTGCGTGGGCTGCTTGGCGATGACAATCAGGGCACTCTTGACTCCCGTGCCCGGGATGCAGCCGCCCGGAAGCTCGATGACTGCTTGCAGGTAGCCGCCCTCGACCAGGATCCGGCGAAGCGACTGGCGGGATCTCTGCTGGTGGAACAGGAAGCTTGCCGAGACGTGAAGGATTGCGACGCCGTCATCGGCCAGCGAGGCAAATGCCTTCGCGATGCAAAAGTCCTCCATGTTGGGGGCGTTTGTCACCGCATCGCCCATAACAGAGGCAAGTACGTCTGCGTAGTAGCCCTTCTCCTGGATGTCGAACTCCCGGAGCCGCATGCCGAGCGGGGGCGCAACGAAGACGCGCTGCGCCGGAATGGTCGCAGAGGCGGCCGTCAAGACGTCGGCGACGACGATATCGCGGTAGGAAGTCGGATTTGCGAAGAAGCAGAGGATCTTTGCCCGCATGACAGCCTGGGCGTTGACATCTCTGCCAGTAACCGACGCCGCTCCCTTCGAAAGCGCCGCAGCGAGATAGATACCGTTGCCACAGGCGAAATCGAGCACGCCCTTACCTTCGACGCCGGCGAGCTTCGTGGCGAGCTCCGTGATCGGCAGCGGGGTCGAGAACTCGCCGCCGTACCTGCCCCAGGCATCGGATGCGAGCGTTTCGGCCAGAACGCGCTGGATGGCGGCCGCCGTCTCACCGCCCGAGCTCTCCATCAGGCTCAGGCCAGACGCGCCGAGAGTTGACGACCAGCTTGCAATAGCCTTCGACAAGTCGTATGCGCGAAGCTCGATGCCCCGGAGGTCGGGAAGATCAGCATTCTGGGTGCATAGTGCGGCGTAGTATTCCACGAACTCGGATGCCACGTACTTGTTCCCAAGCTTGTCTTTCACCTCGTCGATGGAGTAGTTGGGATCGAAGCCGTCGAGCCCGAGATCGTCAATGTTCCGCGAAACGTACGAACAGTAGAGCATGAAGGACGCTAGGTCGAGCTTATCATTCGGGTCATAGGGGCGCATCTCGCTAAAGAAAGACCAGATGAGCTTCTGCAGCTTCGGCGCTAGGTTCTTGCCGTCTGGGGTCGAGACGGAGAGCGAGGCGAACTCGAATCCTACCCTCTTGCGCATGGCTAGTTCTCCTCTCCCCAGATCGATTTGATCATCTGGCTGGTGACGAGCTCGTTATCAAGCTCGATTAGACGTTCATACTGATTCTTGCGCTCCCGAACAACCTGGAATAGACTGGCAAGCTTCTCCTGGCGCTCAAGCGGGAGCAGCGACACCTCAATATCGGCCACCGTTTGGCGCTTGAGCATCGCCATGGCCACGCTCTGGCCGGTGCTTACTGCCTGGAGAATCGAGTTGGTCTGCGGAAGGTTGAGGAACAGGGACAGGAACCGCATGTCCAGCTCGGCATCGTCTTTCTTGCGCAGCACCATGCCGAACGAGGTGATCATGATGCCCTCGTGGGCCTTGTCGATGTACACAGAGTCGTACGGGGTCGAGAGCTTGATGACGACGTCGCCCTCGCGGGTGAAGTTCTCCTCCTTGACCTCGCCAACCGTCTCGATAGCAAGTTCTTCGTCGATGATGGCACCGCCCTGCATCGCGCGGGGCAGGAGAACCTTGACTTCCCTGGGCTCTATACCCTCAGCGATCTTCTTCGCACGGCTCGTCGGAGCCCCTGTCTTGATGGTGCAAAGTTCTTCGAGCTTCATAGTTGTGATATCCATTAGAATCCTTTCAATGCTGATAATCTGCTGGTATAATTTTTTTGGGTTGTCGCCCGCCCCCTCTGGGGCGGGTGCTGTTTTTTTGCGAAGTACTAGCTGTATTCGGCTGATTCCTCCTTCCGACTGGGCGTTACTTCTGTTTGCTTGGTACCCCCTTCTAGTTGGTCGCTACTTCGTTCCTCGCCTCCTTTCCTGTTATAGGTGCTTTTTGATTGGGACTTGTTATCTCTGTGTCCAAATCACTCTGGTTGCAGTATCTATGAACTTGTTCCATGAGTCAAGTACTTTGAATTAGTTTGTCCAAATTATTTTGGACAAACTAATTCAAAGTATAAAGACGATACCGTGACGGCAACGAGGAAGGCATCACTCTCCCTTCTGCCCTACCAAGCAGCACGAAGAGCAATAGCGGAATTCAAAGCAAGGAGGATAGCTAAAAGGAGAGCCCGTTTGGCCTCTTCGCTTCAATCATCTTTTGGAGTTTTTTCCCAGAATCAGGAAGCACCCCCACCTCCAGCAGAAATGAGCGTACTAATGAGATTAAGACGATCGAGTATCCAACCGATTACTGATAGCAAGTTAAAGGCTGAGAAAGGTATATGGCACGCAAAGGCATCACAGGTGAATCTCTGGGGGCATACGAAACCTCTCCCGCATGGCGTAAAAGGCAAAGGGAGAGAGCAAGGCGCTACGAGGAATACTGCAAGCGAAAATCAGGACCAGTGAAAACAACGAAAATAGGCTCTCCGAAAAACAAAGATAAACATTCTTGAACAGAAGCTCGCCAAAGCAACAAGGGATAAGACCCTGCGTGCTGATGCTGCAAAACGGTTGCGTTATCTACAAACTTGCTTGATGCGATTGACTCTTGCACTTTCAACCCACGCCGGTGATGCCGAGGAGTACTTGAACCTCGTCGCAAACTTTCCGTTCGATGAGGGCTATGCAATTATCCAGGAAACCGGATGCGTAATAGCGAAAAGCGACCCGAGCAAGCATCTTTGCCTTAAAGCGGTAGCATCCGAAAGCAAACTGACCTTAGGTCTTTCTGGCGGAAAGAGTTACTGGATCCATAGGGTCGAAGCGACGTGCTGCGACGAATACATCGGAAGAACTTGGCATATCACTGATCTGTGGTAACAGTCTCGCGTCTGATGTATTTCATGGTCGAGAAAACCATCCTAAGTATCTCAAAAGAGAACAGCTATGACTCGCCGCGGGAATTCGCGCTGAGCATTTTGACAGCTGAGCACCAAGGAGCCAAAATAAGCGATCACGCATACTCCTTTGCTGGGAAAAGGATCTGTACCTAATTGGAAGAAGCCATCGTGAACAACAACGCTATCATAGAGGCACGCAAGAGCAGTATGTCCAACTTCAATCAGCTGGAAGCATCGTCGATATGCGGATGCTTCTACTGCCTAAAGATCTTCGACCCGGCAGAAATCAAGGAGTGGATCGAGGACAAAAATGGACCTACGGCTCTTTGCCCTTACTGCGATATCGATTCCGTAATAGGAGATGCCAGTGGCTATCCCATCACCAAGGAGTTCCTCGAAGCGATGTATGAGTATTGGTTTACCTGATCTCAGAATTCGATCAGAACGGTCATACGAGCAAGAGCAGCAACGCTTGACGATTTCCTGTCATTAGCTGCCTCATTGCTTGAGGGCTCGTTGTTTTCGTTGTCTCGAGTGTCACAAAGTTTGTCTGCGCGCATTCGATTTGGGGCATTCAAGCCATAGCAGCAAATTAACAGACTCGATTTATAATGAGATCAGCCACTTTGTCGAAGGAGTCGTATGTCTGCTTGGATTATTCGAGCCGGTAAGGGAGGCGTCAGGGCCCCTGAATGGATCAATGGCGGCTACATTGCTATTTATTGGAACCTAAGCGGCGCCGATATCTCCGCACTTAGCAAGGATGATATAAAAGCTTTGTACCGGACTCAGTTTCCCGACGCCTCGCGCCAGGTTGTTGCTGCTAACGCAGGAATGATTTTCCGTTTTGCCACCGAAATAACCAAGGGATCGACGGTGGTTATGTACGATCCCGCAACTCGCTTGTACCATATCGGCAAAGTGTCTGGCCCTTGCGTGTTCGTGTCTCCGAAGGATTCCGACGATGACGACGGATCTTATCGTCGCGCGGTCGACTGGGAGTTCACGACTCCCCGTGATGCCCTTCCGGCACGTGCCAAGCATTCCTTAGGCAGCATTTCAACTCTGTTCGCCGTTTCCGCCGACACTTTGCGTGAGCTAGAGAAGGCATCAAGCGGCGCGCACCCGGACGCAGAGGAAGAGCAAGAAGAGGAGAGTTCGTCCGAGATCCGCGAAGCTACAGCCGAAGACGGCATCGAGCGAATCAAGGATCGAGTGCTGCAACTTAGCTGGGACGATATGGAATACCTTGTCGCCGGCGTTCTCCGCTCCATGGGCTACAAGACCTCAATGACTTCAAGAGGCTCCGATGGTGGGCGCGACATCATCGCATCGCCTGACGGGCTCGGGCTTGAATCGCCCCGCATCGTGGTCGAAGTCAAGCATCGTAAAGAAGCCATAAGCGCTCCCATGTTGCGTTCTTTCATCGGCGGCCTTCGTAGCACCGACAGTGGACTCTACGTGAGTACAGGGGGTTTCACTAAAGAAGCTATCTACGAGGCAGATCGGGCGCTCATGCCGATAAAACTGCTCAACCTCGACCAGTTCGTTCGCCTGATCGTAGACAACTACGACAACGCCGACATGGATACGCGGGCAATCCTGCCCCTCGTTCGCATCTATTGGCCAGCCTAGTGAAAACAATTGAAGATATAAGCACTCAGCATCTGGTCACCGCAGAAAGAGGACTCTCGTGAGCTGCACCTCATCTTCGCCTTCAGGCGCTAGGCGTTTTATGTTCCGCGCATACGGGACGATGATCAATTATTATCTCACTTGTGACTTAGATGAAGGCGTTCTTCGATACTGGCCGGAGAACACAGAAGAGCACCTCCCCTCCCTGCTGTACAGCCATAACCGAGACGAGCGCTTCGCTGCGCACAAGATAACAGAGCGGACCGAGGAGCGAGCTAGTGTCATTGGGGTGCAGCTAACTCCCGTACAGATCTCGAAGATGGAAGCATTGCTGACCGATCAGTGCATCGACGCAATGCGCGGGGTAGACGACAAAGCAATGCACTCCAGAACCGGAGGCTTCTGCTATAGAGACGATTGGTGTTTGGACTTCTACGCCGAAGGGGATGACGGCCGACCTCCTCTCGAGTTAAGAGGAATCACCTACTGCTCTTTCGACGGCGACGAGCTTCCTTTTGAGGAGCTTGAGTCCTATATTAGCTCAAGTATCCTGGGGCGCTCACGTTCAATGTCAGCTATCGTGTTCCGCCGGAAAAGACACAGGAGATCATAAAGCGCGCCCTCGAAGTAGGGCTTAGCGCATTGAGTGAGATTTTATGGTGCGGCAGCGAACGCCTCCTAAGGCAATTGGACGACACGCCTATCGGAAAGCATTTCAGCTACTCCCTATCAAGCGACAGCTTTGTGATTGAATATGGCTCTATGATCTCAAGATCCTGCAAAATCTACGATCATCCAGCATGCACAAGCATCTTAGGCGACACACATGTTTTCGAAAAATGAGGATGCTGTCGCCGCTCTCCGCGGCCTCGCCGTCATGGAGCGCATTCGCAGCAAAGTCCACGATTCCAGACTCCGCCCACGTCGCCGACGGCGAACTCATCAGCTGGGCCCACTTTGCCGCACTTCTCGCACCGATACCATCGTTTGCCGCCCAAGCTCTTTGCAGGCTTTCGCGCATCGTCCACAACGGGAACCATTATCTCGCGGGCGCGATCCATGCTGCTAAGGGCCTTCTGGCGACGCGCCTCGTCGCGTATCGCCCTCCCCTGCACGGGATGCGCCTCCTCCCAAGCCCAACGTGCGGCCTCCCTATCTGCAGCCGCCTTCGCCGCTAGAGCCCGAGCTTCACGCTCCTCTTCAGCCTTTTTGGCAGCCGCCAGACGCTCCCTCTCCTGATTCGCCAGCTCAATGGCGGCCCGACGATCTCTCTCTTCCTGAGCTCTTCGTCTTTCCTCTTCTTTGCGCTGCATGTAAGCTTTCCATACCTGATCGCTGAGTTCTTTTGCCTTGGCATTCCACGCCCATTCCAAATGCCGCTGCCATTTCCCAGACAGCAGCTCTTCCATAATCTCTTTGCTTTGGATCCTAACCGCAAGCTCTTCACGGTCGTAGTGTTTTCCCTCAAGCGCCTTCATCGCGCGCATTAAGCCACGCAGATTGATTTTGACAATCCCACGGCATCCCTTTCTAAGACTCGCGATTTGCTCGCCGCTGAGAACGTGCGCCAGCTCGGAGACGAACACGTATCGGGCACAGCCGCGAGATGTTCGGACATCCAGGGCAATAGCTGGTGCTTTTCTGCTTTCCACATCGATTTTCTCCGCGTAATCCACCGGCAGCTCCATGCCCTTCGAAATTCTCTCCGGGAGATGCGTTCCGGGCACTTCGTAAGACAGCTCCGGAAACCACACGCTCCCTCGTTCGCTTATGACCTCCAAGGCCAATTCGGCCAGCAGGTATTCGGCTGACCAGGCGCACGTGCCGCCGATATGGGCGAAATGGTGGATCTTCTTCTTGCCGTTGTTGCGAGCAATGAGTGGCTGGCCGCACGCCGGATCAGGGCACACGCACCCACACGCCTTCCCGTTCGGAGCATCGTCCACATGGACGAGCTCGCCAGTCGCAACGCTCCTGCCGTAGAGAATCGGCAGGCTCTCGCCCCAGACATCGCTCATCTTACCCCTCCCCCTTCCCAATCGGTGCCATGTCGAGGCGCAGGGTCTGCTCTATCACCTTCATGAGGACGTCGTCTTCTATTCGGGGGTTCATCTTCACAAGGCCCACCAGGCCGAATATCACGACGCAGAACATCTCATGCACGAGCTCGATCTCGATCCGGTGGTAGGCTGCATACTCCTTCGCGATGTGGTTCGCCAGGCAGTCCGCCGTCTCGCGCGTGGCGCGCACGTCGAAGGCGTCCCGCACGCCCAGCTCCTCCAGCACGCCTATCATCGGGCGCGGACGTCCCGTCCCGTCGTAGAGCGAGTACCGAAACGTTCGGATGCACTTCTTCAGCGATCCCGACGTGTCGCCGAAGACCCTCGCCTCGTTCCACACGATCACGCTTTCGACCAAGTCTTCCACGTAGTCGTCGATGACCGCCTCAATCAACCCGTTGCGGTTCGCGAAGTGGTAGTAGATAAGCTCGCGGGTGACGTTCGCCTCCTTCGCGATGGACGCGATGGAGGTCGCCCGCACCCCTCTCAGCTCGAAGAGCTTGCGCGCCGTGGCCACAATCGCGCCCGGCGTGTCGGTCAGGCGCCGCGATTCCTTCAGGTCGCGGCGCCTCTCCCGTACGCAGCCGGCCGCCTGCAGCGGCGTCATCTTCCCATAGTCGTGCACCATCGTCATCCCCTGGAACGCCCCGTCTCTTCTCCGCGAAATGTCCTGCACAAATCATATCCTTTTGTGAAAAATTGCGATACCGGCATTTGCTAGACTTCAAACAAACCGACCCGTACACGGGCGCATCGCAAGCCGCATTCCCGCTTCTGAAACGCGCGGGCACATGCCGACGAAAGGAGACCCCATGGGCATCCTCTATCAAGCAGCCGATCCGATTTACTGGGTCATTTGGCTCTTCGTTCTCTTCTCCCTGATGGCCTTCAACGAGCTGGGGCGCGTCAAGTTGTGGTGCGGGCTCGCCCTGTTCGCGGTCGTGCCGATTGCGCTCACCCTGTTTGTGTGGCCCGTAACCGCCGCCCCCGGCAACGAGTACGGCACAGGCACCTGGTTCAACTGGGTGAAGACCTATTCCGCGCTGGCAGGGTGCCTCGGGTTCATCGCCCTGCGCTTCGTGAAATGGCGCGGCAAGGACGGCAAGACCCACTACCTGTACGAGAAGCGCTGGGCGCTGTGCTTCCCGCCGCTCATCCTGGCGATCAACATCGCCGAGGCGGTCATCCGCGATTTTCAGGTGTTCAGCTTCGGGCTGTGGCAGGGCGGCGTCGTCGAGAACCTCTGGACGATATCGGGCCCGTGGAACATCATGAACGGCATCGCGGGCATTTTGAACATCCTCACGATCTGCGGTTGGTTCGGCATTTTCATTTCGAAGGATCCCTCGAAGGACATGATCTGGCCGGACATGATCTGGGCCTGGATCATCGCCTACGACCTTTGGAACTTCGCCTACACCTACAACTGCATCTCGGACCACTCCGCCTACTGCGGCCTGGCGCTGCTTCTGGCCTGCACCATCCCGACGTTCTTCATCAAGCGCGGTGCATGGCTGCAGCATCAGGCGCAGACACTGGCACTGTGGATCATGTTCGTGATGACAGTGCCCCAGTTCGCCGACGTGCTCGCCCCCATTCCGACCACGCACAACCCCACGGCGTTCTTCGTGGTGAGCCTGATCGCGCTGGCGTCGAACGTGGCGCTGGCGGCCTACCAGCTCTACCGCATCCGCAAACTGAAGCTCAACCCGCTGAAGGACCAGATCTACGCCGACACGAAGACCTACCAGCGCATTGTGGAGGAGAACGAGTAGCAGCTACCGCCCTATCCAGAAGGCGCTCACGAGGAAATACCTTCCGAAAGAGTAGCCCCACAATGGCGTACGCGCTAGCTGTCTCGCGATGAATCGATAGCCGTAATAAGATGATTCACCCAAGTGATCGCATCATCAAACGAGAGGATATCCAATCCTTCGGCTGCAGCGTTATATCCAATCTCCCAATCGCGCCCTGCAGCCACACAAGACCTAGTCAAGACAGCTCCTTTCTCAGGTGCTCAAACTCGTCTTTAGTGATGAGTCCTTCGCGTCTTGCGTCTTCGACAGCACTTTTTAACCGCTCCCCCATCACTATTCCACGGCACTCCAATATCGCCTCAGCGAGGCTTTGTGAGGGAATGCCCTCGTAGCTAGTTACCGTCCTGCCAGACACGGTGACAGGCTGGACCCATTCGGGAAGCTCCCTTCTCACTCTTTTTGTCGTTCCCACGCTGATATGCCTCGGATTGGCAAGGGCCAGCCCATGCATTGCGAGCACTGCTTCGCCGAAAAGGAAGCTGCCATCCCCGACAAGAGCCACAGCTTCCGCATACCTGTCGTATTCCGTGGGCACATAGCGAACGAGCTTGTACACTCCCTGCCCTCGCTTAAGAAGTCTTCCCATACCGACCCATCGATTTAGCTCGGATTTCGCAACGCCAAGGTTTTTTGCTTCAGCAGAGGTGATCAGACCGTAATTGTCGGCCGCTAACTCATATATGTCATCGAAATGCGCCATGCCAAAAGGTTAACACTTGTGTATACCTTTTGGCAATCGGAAGAAATCAACAATTGGCCGCGTTCGCCCAGAGAGATAGAGATTGAAGGCAGAACAGACGCTGCCCGGCCTCGTCGCCACCGAGGCGGGGCGGCCGAACGGGGCCGGCGATGACCTCGAGGGGCCCTACGACGGGTACGCCGAGTGCGTCAAGGCGACGTTCGACGAGGGCCGCGTGACCGTGACCGAGCTGATGGGCTACTTCTTCGAGATCATCGACCCCTACAGCGTGAACCGGCAGGGCGCCGACGTCGGCGAGAAGTACCGCACCGGCGTTTACAGCGAGGACCCCTCCCACCTGCGCGAGGCGCAGGCCTACATGCGGGCGAGGCCCGACCGCGACCGGATCCGCGTCGAGGTGCTGCCGCTTGCCCGCTACGTCCCGAGCGCCGAGGAACACCAAGACCGGCTGGACAAGTTCCCCGACGACTACTGCCACATCCCCAAGGAACTCATGACGAAGCACCTTTAGAAGGAGTAGTTCTACGGCCCATCTGCACAAATGCAATAAGAGAGCTTGCTGCCGTATGACTTGAGGTCACGGTTTGTGACCTCAAGTCATCTCGCCTCTTCCGAGCCAATTCTTCCTCGAATCAAGCGCTTCCTTCCTTGGCTTGACTCTCTCTCCTTTTATGCTTTGTATCAATTTTAATTATGATACAATGCTTCAAAACAGAAAGAAGGGGAGACAATGAGTGAGCGCACCATCCGAATACCCCTGAGCGATGAGATCGATGCTTCTGCGGCAGAAGACCTCAACACTCTCAAGAAAGACCTCGCCACGATGGGCGTACGCCTCACAATTCCCGATGCGCTGCCCGGCGGAGCGCTGGTGTTTGAATACGATGATGAGGCCCACAAGCGCAATGCCGGACGGAAGAGAAAGACCATTCCGGCAGACAGCGAACTTTCGGAAATGACCCAGGCGCAAATGGACGAATGGCTTCTCGATGCCCCCATCGCCGAGATCCAGAAAACGCTCGACGTGGGACGAGCAACCGCCTATCGCCGCGTAAGGGAGGCCCGATCGCGAGTGGTTTACGCAGTGGTTTCCCTCGCCGACATAGACGACAACCAAGAGGGAGGAAAAGACGCATGAAACTGAAGCTCTCATCTCTCAAACGATTGACTACATGTATAACATAGTATACACTTAAGGAGCATGAGCGATGATAACCGTCCTGCAAACAAACGAGTTCGTGAAATGGCTCAAACGACTCAAAGACGTTGAGGCGCGAGCACGTATTCTCGTGAGAATACGGCGCCTTTCACTAACGGAAAATTTCGGAGACGCTAAATCAGTTGGTGACGGCGTTTATGAGATGCGCATCGAACACGGGCCTGGATATCGCCTCTATTACGCAAGACGGGACAATGCGGTGGTCTTGCTCCTCATCGGCGGAGACAAATCATCGCAACAGCGAGACATCGCGAAAGCAAAAAAGCTTAACCTCGAGTACAGATGATGGGAGTCCGCAATGAAGAAAGCGACAAGCTGGGATGCAGCCGATTATCTCGAAACAGAAGCCGACATTGCGGCCTACCTAAATGCCGCTTTTGAAGACGGCGACACTTCCGTAATCGCCGCCGCTCTTGGCGACGTCGCCCGCGCAAAGGGAATGACGCAACTTGCAAAGGAAACCGGCATCACGCGCGACGGCCTCTACAAAGCACTTTCGCCCACAGGGAACCCTTCATTCGATACTGTACAGAAAATCTTAAGGGCTTTTGGACTAAAACTGGATGTAGCCCCCTCAGCCCAAATTTAAGCAGATGGATCCTAGTCCTTCACACCTGCGACTGCTCATTATATTTCCAATGGAGCAATGCATGAATAAGTCGAGATCCTGCCACTTGCCCGCTACGCCCCGAGCGCCGAGGAGTACCAGGACCGGCTGGACAAGTTCCCCGACGACTACTGCCACATCCCCAGGGAGCTCATGACGAAGTATCTTCAAAAGGCGGAATAGCTTTCGCCACTTGCGCCAAACGCCGCTATAGCTCGGCGAATCTCTCCATACGCTCGGTCTCCGCCTCGGACAGGCGGCGCAGCATGGCGGCCAGACCATCGTAGTCGCTGCGCGCCAGCAAGTCCATGTAGGCAGCGCGCTCTTCCACGAGAATCACTACTGGGGCGAGGCCGGCGCGCATGAGACCGCGATTTACGAGGATGCGACCTGTCCGACCGTTGCCATCTTCGAAGGGATGAACTCTCTCGAAGCGGACATGGAAGCGAGCCTCGCGCAGGAAGGGGTCCCCTCCCTCGTCGTGGTTGTACTCGTACACGAGCTGCATCATGAGCTGGTTCACTTGATTGGCGGCCGGCGGCAGGTGCTCCGCCCCGCGGATGATCACCTGGCCGTGACGATAGTCGTCGATGCCGCTTATGTTGCGGTTGAATCCCGCGCTATAGCCTTGACAAGCCGCTCCGAAAGAGGGTCGTCCATGTTTTCCGATGCCGTGGCCAGGGCGTACTTGTGGTTGATCGCCTCGTACAGCTCGCGAGCCGTGGCCGTCACCTTCATGGTGTTGTCGTTCCAGAGGATGGCATAGGTCTCGGCAAAGGACAGCGTGCTGCCCTCGATGGCGTTCGAGTGGTATGTGCTGCGTGTCACGTAGTCTTCGAAATAAGCCTGGTGATCGCGCGTGAATTGCAGGGCATCCACGGGGCGCTCCTCATAATGAAGCGGGTGCCCTCGTTACGGAGAGCACCCGCTAGGGTGATCAAGCGTCAAAGGAAAGAGGAGAACCCCTACTCCCACTCAATCGTAGTTTTTGCCGTCAGGCGTACAATACGTATCAAATCATGTTATGTCGTCCAACCTGTATCATGACGTCCACCTAGTTAAGCAAATCAACAGTATCGTTTTGTACTCACCTTAAATCCCCGTTTTACACACCTCGGAAAGGGAATAAATACGGCGTTACAATAAAGCACCTGTGAACAGGTGTTTTCTCCTATTTCGAAAATGCTGAGTGTACAAAAATGCCGAGATCCCGATCGTTTACTCCGCAAATTTATTACCAGGAATAACTCAGGAATAAATTCAGCATAGGGGTGTAAAGGCACGAACAGGCAGAACGTGAAACGCTGAGTACAAAGTGAGTTCCAAGTGAGTACAGGGTCTTTATGAGCCGGTTCGCAGAGCAAAATCGCTCCAAACCGCTTGGCAGCATGCATCGACTGCCCATTTGTCGCCCAGATCCAGCATGCGGCGAAGAAGGGGCCCGCCAACTTACTTCTGCTCAACCGATAAAGGCACGACCTCGTTGATGGGAACATGCTTGTAAAGCGTGCCGTCATCGGCTCTCACATCGCAGCTGGGGCAAACACCGAAACAAACGCCGCCACCCCTAGGATCGACGACGAATACGGTACCGGAGATGAGGTTTCCGTCGAATTCGAATCGAACCCTGTCGCCCGCTTCTGGCAGGACCCTGGGTGACTCCATGGTAATTCTCCTATCTCAAGTACTCGTTTGCGAAGACGCGCGCTCTGGCTGGGGCTGCGGCGGTAATGTCACGAGGGGGCTCGGTTCACCCGGTGAGCTAGCTCTTGGGAAACTCCAGTCTCTTCAGCGTCTTTAGGAACACTTTACTGAGCCTTCGCCTGCTCTCGAAGAAGATGAACTCGGACTTGCTCATGCCTGCGCCATTTTCAGATTTCTCCCGCATAAGCTCCAGCGTGCAGACCATGTCCGCCGCCTGGCTAAGCCTGTATTCGTAGGGAGCTATCTTGCGGACATCCACATTCGTCAGATACGCGCAAAGCACGGTGTTGATGAGGTCCGTGACAAGCGCCTGCCCGTTGTCGTAGTACACGATGACCGACTCGAAGCCCTGGAAGAAAGCGAGGTTGTCCCTCAGGAAAGAACCCAACTCGTTTGCGAGCCGCCCCCTCAGCGCGAACCGATCGGCGCATTCCCTCTTCCTGACGGAAAACGTCTTGTAGCTGATAGGGCAAAGTCTCACGAACGAGAACATCTTGAAGAAGACTTTGCGGCGCTTTTCGAGATCGACGTCCTTCCATTCGTCCTCTTTGCGGACTATGGGCCCGGAATGGACTGCTTCTTCAGGATGCACATCCAGAAGATCGAGCTCGTAGCAAAGCTTTTGCTCCTGCTGTTCGATGCTCGATGCTTGGTCATGGAATACCATCGTGATCAGATAGAATTCGGAGTTCGACCCTACGTCTCCAGATTCGTCGATGAATATCCCAAGGTCAGACACGGTTTTGCTCCTAGATATAGAAATGGCGGGGAATATCCCCGCCGCAGGGTGGACCAAGATCTATTCGACCAGTCCGTTGCTGAACATTATAAGGCCTGCAAGCCCCTGCGACAACAGACAATTCCGCCCTACACGAAATCGTGACCTCTCGTGGCTATACGCAGGCGTAGATCATGTCCCAGGTGATGATCTTTCGAATCGCCCCGCATGCTCGGCGATAATCTCCGGCACCAACAGCAGCCTCATATGCAATCTTCACGGTAAGCTCGTCTATACCGACAGCCTCGGCGATCCAGAGGAGCGAGGCTGCGTTCATCAGGCTGTTGTAGCATCGTCTCGCGCTGGAGTTCGGAGTCTGCCTGCTGTACGAACCGCTTCCCTTGGTCTCGTTCGCGCGAAACCATTCGACCATGTGCTCGCGCTCGGTCCTTCCCGTCTTGGTGGACGAGTCGTGAACCTCGCTTATGTACCTGTCTGAATATGGGTAGTGATCCTCTTTGGTTCTGAGAATGTCCGAGAATCTCCTGCATCTGATGTCGGCCAAGCTGTTTCCCTCGTTTATGGTTCCTTCACATGTAATTATAACGGCAGGCACGGAGAGCCACTTTTGCACACCCTATGGCCTATCGCCTCTTTCCGAAGATCGCATCTATGATGCCGTTGACGATCGAAGACCCGAGCCATAGAGGAACAATCAGTATCGAGGCGATGAACAGACCGTAGAGTGGCGGGTGCAAGACAGCTCCTCCAACCAATCCGGCTATTGCCAACCCGATGACAAGTATCGCTATTATCCATCCCATCGAATGACCTCCCTGAATCACTGTGACAAATTGTCACAGTGATTCTGAGCAGGCGACACTTCTCGAAAACTAGAACAGGCAGCCATCTATGGCCTCCTTGCCGCGAAGCTGCCTAGTGAAGCCAAATAGTGCCTCTTACCTGGCAATACTCACTCCCACTCGATAGTTTTAGGGGCGGATAATTGTTCGAGCAGAGTCATTTCGTATCACCTCATCATAGGATGTCCGACTAGTGTCGAGCATTCCTAGTACCAATTTGAACTCACTTATTTCGCAATCTCTAGTCTTAGCATGAGGGAGTAAATAAGAAAACTAGAAAACACTTTGTCTGACCAGCCGAAACTCTCTGCACATGTTTATGTTGAGTTCAACTACCCATTATACAGGACTCACATTTATACCCAGGAATAACGCAGGAATAAAAACAGACTATGGGTGTAAAGTCCTGAACTGCGCAAACGAAAAACCATGAGTTCAAAGTGAGTTCACGATGAGTTCAGTGTCTCCGAAGGCCAAATCACTGTAAAACATCACATCCAAGCCATTAGCCGCCATGCGAGAGCCATTGTTCTGCGGAGACTAGACTGACTTAGGTCAAGGCAGAGATAGCAGAGCATAAGAAAGGCCGAGGGATGCCCTCGGCCATTCAGCAGAAGAAAAGCCTCCAGCAGCTTCCATGAACTAGACTAGTCGCGAATTAGAGTGCCTATTCCGTTCGAAAACGCTGTAGGCACTCAACGCCCTTGTTGATTGCGTTCTCGCTGATCGAGTAGTGCATCCAGCGCCCTTGCTTCCTAGCGCTGATCAGACCGGCATCCTTCAATATCTTCATGTGATGAGACAAGGTGGGCTGGGTGATGTCGAGCTCGTCGAGAATACGACAGGCGCAGAGATCCTCTCCTTGGGATACAAGTTTTAGGATACGCAAGCGATTCTCGTCTCCGAGAGCCTTGAATAGCAGCGCTGTCTTCTCTGTCTCCATGATTCCAAACCTTAGAAATTGATGCTTATCTATATATTCAATCAGGATGTTACGGCTGTCAAGCGCAGAACGCACCCCGTCAGATAGCGGCTTCCGCCTACAGGAGCTCCTCGATCTCCGATTGCGCGAGCACCTTGCCCTGCGAGACGACCTTGCCGTTCACGAGAAGCGCAGGCGTAGCCATGATGCCCGCCTCGGCTATCGCTACCGGGTCGGTGACGTACTCCACGCTCACCGCGCCGCCCGTCTTCGATGCGGCGGCCTGCGCGTTATCGTTGAGCTGGTGGCAGCGCTTGCATCCCGGCCCCAGCACGGTCAGCACGACTGCATCCGCCCCAGATGAATCGCACTCGCATGCCGCAGGTGCCTCCTCGCCCTCGGGTACCTCCACGATCTCCATGTCGCAGCAGCAGCTATCTTTCTTGTCCTCTTTGCCGAACACCTTTTCGAACAGTCCCATCTTCCTATCCTTTCTCTAATGGGCCTTCATTGCTATATGCTTCTCATGCCGCTAGGGCATGACGAGTGTGAACGCGAAGCCTGTGCCTATGGCCACCAGCAGGATGCACAGCACGAACGTCACCACCATGGGCTTCTTGAATATGCTGTTCAAAAGCGACACCTCGGGGATGGAACAGCCCGCGCCGCCCAGGATGAGCGCGATGACGACGCCCGCTGACACGCCCTTCTCCATGAGGATCCCCGCGATGGGGATCATCGTCTCCACGCGGATGTACATGGGGATGCCGATCACGGCGGCAAGCGGGATGGCCCAGAGGTTGTCCGCCCCGGCAAGCCCTTCCAGAAGCTCGGTGGGAACAAATCCGTAGATGAAGGCTCCGATGCCCGCGCCGAGGAGCAGCCACCCGACGACCCCCTTGAACAGCCCTATGGCGTCCTTGAAGGCGTACTTGCATGCCTGAGCCTGCTTCTGCCAGAACGTCCCCTTCAGGTTCTCCCAGGTGACCTCGTCGCCTCCACAGCACCCGCCCTTGACGGCGACGTTCTTGATGTAGCGGGAGAACCCGAGAGCGTCGAGCAGAAGCCCCACGCACACCGCGAACGTGAAGGTGATGACGGTGTAAACCAGCGTGGGAACGGGCCCGAAGAACACGAGCAAAAGCGCGATGATGGCCGGGTTGAGGATGGGCGATGTCATCAAAAACGATATGGCTCCCGAGAACGGAGCGCCGCTCTTGAAGAGCCCCACCAGCACGGGGATGGTGGAGCATGAGCAGAACGGCGTCACCGCCCCGAGCGCCGCGCCGAGCACGGCGTTGGTGACCTTGTGGGGACGAGAGAGGATGCGCTTGATGCGGTCCTTCGACACCCACACTTGCAACAGGGCCACGAAGAAGCTTATGGCGATGAAGAGCAGGAAGAGCTCCCCGAACAGGTAGGCGAACGCGCCCAGAACGTTGAGCAGGTTCTCCACGGTGAATAAGTTGTCGAACATCTATGCCTCCTTGGGCTCGCATGCCGATGGGAAGGGGTATGGCCCAAAGCCCATCGGCCGCAATCAATCGAATCAGCTATACGGTCGTCAATTGAAACCCGGGAGGCCTACACCGACCTGCATCTATGTCTTCTCTTGCACCTGCACATAAGAGCTCCTAAACGAACAATGGCTGCAGCCAGTTGAACACGTACCCGCTTATGATCATGCCGATAAGGCAGATGCCGACGAACGTGGCGAGCAGCTTCGGCTTCACCACGCGCGAGAGCATGGTGAGCGAGGGGATCGAGAGCACGGTGACGCTCATCATGAACGCGAGGATGGTGCCGAGTCCCACGCCCTTGCCGAAGAGCGCCTCGGCGATCGGGATGGTGCCGAAGATGTCGGCGTAGATGGGAGCGCCGATGAGCGTCGCGAGCACGACGGCAAACGGGTTGCCGTCGCCCAAGACCGCCTCGACGATGTCCTGCGGGATCCAGTTGTGGATGAGCGCGCCGATGGCGACGCCCAGGAGGATGAAGGGGAACACCTTCTTGAAAGTCTCCGCCGTCTGCCCGAGTGCGTAGGTCGCGCGCTCCTGCTTCGTCATCGTCTCGGCTTGCACGGCGTCCACCGCCTCGCCGCGCACGAAGTCGGCCACCTGGTCATCCATGTGGAGGTGCTGAATGACGGTACCCCCCGCCACTGCGATCACGAGTCCCACCACCGTGTAGATGAGGGCCACGTGCGGGCCGAAGATGCTCATGATGAGGATGATGGAGGCGATGTCCACCATGGGAGACGAGATGAGGAAGGAGAACGTCACCCCGAGCGGGAGCCCCGCGCGCGTGAACGCGATGAACAGCGGGATAGAAGAGCAGGCGCAGAACGGCGTCACCGTGCCAAGCAAAGCACCTACGATGTTGCCGCCGATGCCCTTGAACCGCCCCAGGATGCGCTTGCTGCGCTCGGGCGGGAAGTAGCTCTGAATGTAGCTGATGATGAAGATCATCACGCAGAGCAGAATGACTATCTTGACGGTGTCGTAGATGAGGAAATGTATCGTGCCTCCCCATTGGGAGTTGACGTCCAAACCGAATGCGCCCACGAGCATGGTCACAAGATCCGAAAGCCACTGCATCTTGAGCACCTGATCCATAAGGTACGAGCCGACCACTTCCATTATAAATCCTTTACATCGATAACCGTCTATGTAATACGCTTAGTATATTCATACATTGAAATGTGTCAATGTATAGTCTATGAATCGCTGGATTCTTAAAACAATTCAAAGTTATAAAGCTAAGGAATCTGAAATCTAAGCGCATATTTGAAACATTGTCTCTAGGCACAGCACTCCAGAAGCCGCCAATATACAGTATTGGAACCGGGAAAAGAAAGACCCGTCAAGGCTTTGACGGGTCATTTTCAATCAAATCGAAAGTGAGAGGATAATCGAGTGGCTTGCAAAATCCTTGTGGAGAATTACACAGTTTTACAAAGAATTAGAAAGTAATGGTGAAGCAAAATAGCGCCTCTGAACTGGTAAAACTCACTCCCACTCGATAAAACAATAGTGTTTCATTTTTACGATTTTGTCCTCGTTTTATCCGTGGTTTTTTCTCGTTGTCAGCTGTATTCGGTTAGCCTCTCTCAGAGAAAACTCATCCCAAACTCAGCTCTTTTCATTTTGCCATTTCGTGAGTTTTACGCCTGAGTTTCGACGAAGGATGGATTTGGTGCGCGGCCTGCGAAAACCCGCTATCCCCGTTCGATTGAATCCTTTTCTTTCGAATGAAACACCCATCGAGAACGCGACTACGATAAGGGTTCTTGATGCCCTTCATTTCGAGTCGGCTTGCCAAGCATCATTCTGATCGAAACTCAAAGGGGGCAAGTTCGCTCTTCAGAAGGATTTCGCTGTCATTTCAGGGCAAACTCACGACGTCTCCGAAGATAGCTAAGAATGAGATTCCGCCTCGCTGACGCAGGAGCGCCCGCTTGCGAGAACACCCAGTAATTTCGATTCCGGGTCGTCATCGAAAGCGACCTTCGCGATCGATCTCCACTTGCGTGGGGGCATGCCGACCGATTTCGCGAAGAGGGCGGAAAAGCTTGTTGCTCGTGCATACCCGCAACGATGCGCTACCTCGTCTATGCTCATATCATGGTCGGTGAGCAGTCTTTTCGCCAGCTCGATTCTTTCCGAGGAGACGAACTCGGTCACTGTCAATCCCGTCACCTGCTTGAATGTCTTCTTGAATTTGGTTGACCCCATGTTCGCGGCCTCGAGCAGATCCTTCTGCCTGATCGCACCGCCTAGGTTGTTCTCGATGTACGATACGGCTCTCGCGATCGAAAGGCGGTCCTGCTCGGCCACTCCCTCGCACAGGCTCTCTCCCATCCTGAGCAGCCTTGCCATCACCAAGTTCGCGATTCCGGAATACAGGAGGCTCGCTTCCGGCCCCGGGATCTCCCTTGGAGTTATCTCGCCGAGCATCTCCGCTATTTCCGGATCCCAGGAAGCCTGGTTCCTAAGACCCTTCAGGCTGGTCGCTAGCGGTTTTAGCGCCTTGTCGATTCTTTCCCCGAAGACGCTTTGACAGTATTCGTCGTAGTACTCGATCTCCGTGTAAGAGAATCTCGCTTCTTTTGGAAGCAGGATCGAGCTTGTCTTGGGCTTTGCTTCCAGAAAGGCGGAAACGCTTGATTGCGGCATGAGGCCATGTCTTTCGCGGCGGACGGCGAAATAACCGCCAGAATCGAAACAGAAGGGCAGGGGTTCTTTCAAAGTGAAATCGCAGCAGACGACGGAGAAGAACCGCCGCGCCTCCCACGCCCAGTACCACCCCTCGCATCGGCATCCGTCGCCTTCGAAGAGGGCTCCCTCGCCGTTCCAACCGTCCGCCAAGACGAGGCCGATTGGCTCAAGCGAGGCCGCAAAGGTCTCCGCCGCGGCTTGGGCGGCGTGGGAGAACATCGTTTCCCTGTCGTACATCTTCCGATCCTTTTATTCGCGTTCGGACGCAATTCTTGCGCGCTCGGACTTTTCCCTCCAGGTGCAACCTGATTCATATTAACCAAGGCTAACATTTCTTTGTCAATTATAGCGATAAAAGAAAGGCTCTCTGGTTTTGCGAAGAAGAACACGGAAAACACTCGCGGAGGACATCGATGTCAGAACGAAGGTGGCCATGCTCGTCGTGCTCATAGCGACCGGGGCTATCGTGAAGGATTACGTTCTGGGCTCGGTCCTCTTTGCCGTCGTCGTCCTCCTCTCCTTCGCAATCGGGCGCGGAAGGATGGCGGCTTCTTTCTCTTTCGCCTATCTCTTTCTCATGGGCATCTTCTGGGTCACGACGATGCTTCCGCCGAACGCCGCCGGAGCCCTCGGCTCGTTCGCCCTGGCCTGCCGCACCTGCATGCCCATCTGCCTGTTCGCGGCGGTCTTCGCGACTACCACCAAGATCGGCGACCTCACGGCCGCCCTCTACGGGATGAGGCTGCCGAAGACGGTTGTCGTTCCGCTGGTGATAGCGGTGCGGTTCTTTCCGACGCTCAAGGAGGAGTCTTCTGCCGTAGCGGACGCGATGAGGGTGAGGGGGCTCGCCCTTTCGCTTAAGAATCTCGTTTCGAAGCCGGCGCTGATGTTCGAATCCGCGGTCGTGCCCGTGATGCTGCGCTGCGCCAAGATCGCAGACGAGCTCGCTGCTGCGGCGGTTGCGCGCGGCATCGACCGGCCCGGGAGGAAGACCTCCTACAACGCGCCCCGGTTCGGACGGGTCGATTTCCTGTCGCTCGCGTTCCTCGTTATCTGCTGCTCGCTTCTCGTAGCCGTGAAGGTCAATCAGGGGATCGGAGGCCTGCTGTGACGAAAAACGCCGTCGAGCTCAGAAGCGTCTCCTTCACCTATGCGGGGTTCGATGCCCCGGCGGTCGACGACGTGAGCCTTGCCGTCGCACCGGGCGAATGCATCGTTCTTTGCGGGGAGTCTGGCTGCGGAAAGACCACCGCGACCCGGATCGTCAACGGGCTGGCGGGAGGGTTCTACGAGGGCAGCCGGACGGGGGAGATCCTTGTAGCAAGCAGGGACATCGACGACCTGGAGGATTGGGAGCTCTCGTCTTTGACGGGCAGCGTTTTCCAGAATCCCCGCACCCAGTTCTTCAACCTCGACACGACCGGCGAGATTGCGTTTGGCATGGAGAACCTCGGCGTTCCCAGGAAGGAGATGCACAGGCGCGTGCGCGACGTCGTGCGCGAGCTCGGCATAGAGTGCCTGATGGGCAGAGGCATCTTCGAGCTCTCCGGGGGCCAGATGCAATCGGTGGCCTTCGCGAGCGCATGGGCCTGCAAGCCGAGCGTCTACGTCCTCGACGAGCCTTCGAGCAATCTGGACCCTCCCTCCATGGAGAAGCTCGCCTCCTTCATCTCGAAAGCCAAGTCGAGCGGGTCTGCCGTGATCATCGCCGAGCACAGGCTCTCCTACCTCGCGAGCGTCGCCGACCGGTACTTGCTCTTCGAAGGCGGTTCCGTCGCCGCCGAATGGGACGCGCAGCGATTCCTGGGGCTGTCCGACGCGGAGCGAGAGTCCTGCGGGCTCAGATCCTCCGAGCCGCCGAAGCTCGCCGACCTGATGCAGCGCCTTTCCCGTCCCGCCTCCGCCTTTCCCGCCGTCGAGGCGAGGGGAATCTATGCGGGGTACGAGAGGGGTGTGCCGGTCCTCGAGGGGATTACCGTCTCGTTCGACCCCGGGAGGGTCGTCGGCGTGGTCGGGCGAAACGGGGCAGGCAAGTCAACCCTGCTCAAGTGCCTGGCGGGGATCAAGAAAGAAGAGCTCGGGCATGTCCGGTTCCAAGGCTCGGTAGTCCCTCCCAAGAGAAGACCCAATCATGCGTTTCTGGTCATGCAAGACCCCGACTACCAGCTCTTTCGCCCGAGCGTGCGCGACGAGTTGGCATCCGCGGCCCCGTCTCCTTCCGACGTCGACGAACTTCGTCTCGAAGCGGTCCTGGAGGAGTTCGGCCTGGGAGATGTCGCCGACCGCCATCCCGCATCGCTCTCGGGAGGGCAGAAGCAGCGGTGCGTCTGCGCCATCGCGTCGGAATCGGGAGCGCAGGCGCTTCTCCTCGACGAGCCCACGAGCGGCCTGGACTTCCGGAACATGGAGCGCCTCGCGCTCATCTTGCGCGAAGAGGCGTCTCGCGGGAAGACGGTGGCGGTCGTCAGCCACGACACGGAGTTCCTGTCTAAGGCCTGCGACCAGATCGTGCTCATCGAGTGAGCCGGCCTGCAAAGACTGAGAAGGATTCCTATGAAAGAAAGGATTTGGAAATGACAGCAAAAGCAAAACAGAAGGAAAGCGGCAGCCTCAGCTCCAGGGACCTCATAGCCCTCGGCGTCTTCTCTCTGCTGTTCATGGTGGTGAGCATGCTCGTCGTGGGAATCACCTCCATGAGCGTCGTGGCGTACTGCGGCTGCTGCGCCATCGCGGCGATACCCGCCGGGATCGTCTGGGTCTACATGCATGCGCGCGTGCCGCGCGCAGGAACCTCGCTGATCATGGCCCTCGTCTTCGCCGTGGTCATCTTCGTCATCGGGTCGGGATGGCCCGTGGCGCTCGGCCTCGCCGTCGGCGGCGCCGTCTCCGAGCTGGCGCGGAAAGCGCTCGGGTACGGGAGGTTCGCAGGCGTCGCCGTGGGGTACGCGCTTTTCGAGACCTGCTGGGCGGCGGGCCTTTTCGTTCCCATGTTCGCCTCCCAGGACTACTACCGCGAGCTGATGGGGTCCAACAGCATCGACCCGGCCTACATGGAAGCCCTTCTGTCCACGGTGACTCCCGAGACGTTCGCGATCATCGCGGTCGTGACCTTCGCGGGCGGCATCATCGGCTCGCTGGTCGGACGGGCGGTGTTCAAGAAGCACCTCGAGCGCGCGGGAATCGCCTAGCGCCCTTTTTCAAAGCAACATGAGAGAAGAGGTATTCAATGAGCAAGGAAAGCAAAGGAAGGAAGCCGGGGGCCCTTTCCCGCTGCCTGCGGTTCGCGGGGAGAAGAAAGCCCCTCGTGTTCGCCTCCATGGCGCTGGCGGTCCTATCCGCGGCGGCGTCCTTCGTCCCATACGTGGCGATCTACTTCATGATTAGGGATGCGGTCGGGGTCTATCCGAACCTGGCCGCCGTCGACGTTTCGGCGATGACGGGCTACGCGGGCTTGGCGGTGGCAGGCATAGTCGTTGACGTGGGGTGCTATCTTGCCGCGCTGCTGTGCTCTCACGCCGCGGCGTTCGACGCGCAGTACCGCACGAAGCTCGATATCGCCGCCCATCTCGGGAGGATCCCTCTTGGGCACATAGCGCGGCTCGGCACGGGTAGGATCTCGAAGGTCATGGACGAGAGCGTCGGCGGGATCGAGCAGTTCATCGGCCATTCCATCCCGGACCTGGCGGCCACCGCCGCCGCGCCCGTCGTTTTGGCGGCGCTGCTTTTCGTCTTCGACTGGCGCTTCGGCGTCGCCACGCTGGCGGCGGTCGCCGTCGCATGCGTCGTGCAGTTCTCCGGCTATGCCGACAAGCGCGTCATGGCGAGCATGGGGCGCTACCAGGAAGTCAAGGAGCAGATGGGCAACGCCTCCGTGGAGTACGTCCGCGGAATGCGCGTCGTG
The DNA here is from genome assembly GCF_977113345.1 of Adlercreutzia sp. CNCM I-6216. Taxonomy (NCBI): domain Bacteria; kingdom Bacillati; phylum Actinomycetota; class Coriobacteriia; order Eggerthellales; family Eggerthellaceae; genus Adlercreutzia; species Adlercreutzia sp. CNCM I-6216. Next base: position 2,839 of record NZ_CDSBIE010000005.1, on the reverse strand, counting down.
AAGGCTTTCGGCCAGACGGCGCGCTCGTTCAAGCGCCTCTCCGACGCGATAAAGGACTACACCGGCCTCTCCCTCGACGTCACGCTCTTCTTCAGGAACTCCATGCCGGGCTTCACGGCGGTCCTCAACAACGCGTACCTGTTCGTTCTGCCCGTCGGCATACTCCTCGCCCCGGGCGCGCAGGACTGGCCGACGTTCGTGCTCTCGCTCGTCTTCTACCTCCTGTTCGTGCATTCGATATCGAGCGTGTTCACGAAGATCCTCTACGTGAGCGAGGACGGGATGCTCGCCCAGGCAAACATCGACCGCATCGACTCCGTGCTCGGCATCGAAGAGCTCTCTTGTCCCGAGGCGCCGAAAGCCCCGAAGGACGCCTCGGTGTCCCTTCGGGACGTGACTTTCTCCTACGAAGACGACGCGGAGCCGGCGTTGCGCAACGTCTCGCTGGAAATCCCCGCCGGCACGGTGTGCGCGGTCGTCGGGCCGAGCGGCTCGGGCAAATCGACCCTCGCGAACCTCGTCGCCCGCTTCTGGGACGTCGATTCGGGCCAGGTTCTCGTCGGCGGCGTCGACGTCCGCGAGATGGGCCAGGATGAGCTGATGGGCAGCCTCAGCCTGGTGTTCCAGGATTCCCACCTCTTTCGCGAGAGCGTCGCGGAGAACATCAGGCGCGGCAGGCCGGGGGCGACCGACGACGAGGTGGTCGAGGCCGCGAAGGCCGCCCAGGCGGACGCGTTCATAAACGGCCTTCCCCATGGCTACGCCACGGTAATAGGCTCCGAAGGCGTGCACCTGTCCGGCGGCGAACAGCAGCGGATAGCCATCGCGCGCTCGATCATCTCGGACGCGCCCATCGTGGTGCTGGACGAGGCGACCGCGTTCTCCGATCCCGAGAACGAGCATTTGATCCAGAAGGCGTTCGAGAGGCTCATGGCCGGCAAGACCGTGATCATGGTCGCCCACAGGCTCTCCACGGTCGTCGGTGCCGACAAGATAGTCGTGCTCGACGGCGGGCGCAAAGTCGAGGAAGGCACCCATCAAGAGCTCCTCGCCGCATCGGGGACGTACGCGAAGATGTGGAGGCAGTACACGGAAGCGGTCGAATGGGGCATCGAAGCGGCCCCGCGCGACGACACCCGATCCTCCGAAGCGACCGCCCCGCATGCAACGCAGGGCGTCTCCGCCGAGGAGTACGACCCTGCGGAGAAACCCGGCAAGCCGTCGAGCGGCAGGGCGCCTTGGCTTCAGAGGACGTTCAACCTTTCCGACGAGGGCTACGTCGGCCTCAAGCGCTCGGCCATTGCTTGCACCTTGAGCGATCTGGCGCTCATGATCCCCTTCGTCTGCACGGTCGCCGCGTTCGCGGCTCTCGTGGGGACCCTTGCGGGCGAGCCGTTCGACGCCGCCGCGCTCTGGTCGATCTTCGCCGTGGGGCTTGCGGGGATGGTGGTGGTCTTCGTCGCTTCGAGAAACGACTACAAGAAAACCTACGTGGCCGCGTACACCGAGTCCGAAGGCACCCGCCTGCGCCTCGCCGACCACCTGAGGAAGCTGCCCATGAGCTTCTTCAACCGCCGGGACACGACCGACGTGGCCGACCGCATCATGGGGGACGTGACGGCGCAGGAGTCCATGCTCTCGTCGACGCTCCCGCAGCTCATCGCCGGAATCGTGTCGACCGTGGTCATCTGCGCGATGCTGGCATTCTTCGACTGGCGGCTCGCCTGCTGCGTTATGGTCACGCTTCCGCTTTCGGCAGGGGTCATCGCCTTGAGCCGCCGTCATCAGTCGCGCCTTTTCGAAAGGCAGAACCGCGTCCGCCTGGATGCGCTGGCGTGCGTGCAGGACTACCTCGAGGGCATCAAGGACATGAGGGCCTGCAGGGCGGTGGGCAAGGACTCCGCCGCCATGGAGCAGGCGATGCTCGAGCTCAAGAGGGTGACGATGCGGGTCGAGCTCGCCGTCGACGTCTCCGTCTCCCTCGCGAGCGCCATCCTCCGCTCGGGAGTCGGTTTGACCGCCTGCGTCGGGGCGGTGCTTCTCGCCTCCGGCGGCGTGGACTTCATGGTTCTGCTCATGTTCTTGCTCATCGTCTCCCGCGTCTACGGGCCCATCCTCGCCCTCGTCTCGCAGCTGCCCAACCTTCTCAACCTCTCGACGAAGACCGCCCGCATCAAGGCGGTCATGGACGAGCCCGAAGCGAGGGGGTCCGCCTCGGCGGATGTGCCCGGCCACGACCTGTCCTTCCAGGGCGTCCGGTTCGGGTACGGCGACGAAGAGGTGCTCCACGGCGTAAGCTTCGTCGCGCGCGAGGGGGAAGTCACCGCGCTCGTCGGGCCGAGCGGCTCGGGCAAGTCGACCTGCGCCCAGCTGGCGGCCAAATTCTGGGAGCCCGACAGCGGCAGGGTCCTCTGCTCTGGAAAGGACATCGCCGAGTTCTCCGAGGAATCGTGGCTCGCGCACGTCTCCATAGTCTTCCAGGACGTGGTCCTTTTCGACGACACGGTTGCGAACAATATTCGCATCGGCCGCGAAGGCGCCTCCGACGAAGAGGTGGCCGAGGCTGCAAGGGCGGCGCACTGCCTGGAGTTCATCGAGAGGCTTCCCCAGGGGTTCGACACGGTGCTGGGCGAGAACGGCGCCTCCCTCTCGGGCGGGGAGCGCCAACGCCTCTCCATTGCGAGGGCTCTCCTGAAAGACGCGCCCGTGGTGCTCCTCGACGAGGCGACCGCCTCGCTCGTGTTAGCGCTACCGTAATAATCGCCGATTGGGCCCCCGCTTCCCGCCAATCGCGCCACCGCACAGGCGCCGATCGCGCTACCGGACTTTGGCCGGCGGC
>NZ_CDSBIE010000004.1:0-263720 GCF_977113345.1 Adlercreutzia sp. CNCM I-6216 | reverse complement strand
GCCTCCCCGGAGCATCCGGTATTAGCCGCCGTTTCCAGCGGTTGTCCCGGAGCGCGGGGCAGGTTGGTCACGTGTTACTCACCCGTTCGCCACTCTATACACGGCCGAAGCCGTCTTAATCGTTCGACTTGCATGTGTTAAGCACGCCGCCAGCGTTCATCCTGAGCCAGGATCAAACTCTCCGTTCGAACAGCGCCCGGAGGCGCCGACAGATCATGTGAGTGTGATTCTGTTTGAAAACTCTCCGTCGGGGCCTTAGGGCCCCTGACAGGGAAAAAGTTAAAGCTTGCTCTCTCGAATGTCCGTCTGACATCCGAGAAGACGTTTGTTCCGTCTCTCGAATTCCATCCTCAGTATCCGGTTGTCAAGGTTCCGCGGGAGGCTTCCCGCCCCGCCGCCCTCGCGAGCGGCGCAAGGAAATACTTTACAGGGACTCGCATCCCCCGTCAAGCGGTTCACGAAATCTCGACAACTTCGCTTTCCCGCTCGACGGGCCGCCCGGACCGCCGGGGGCGCCGCCTTCCGCACTTCCGAAAAAGGCAGCTCGCATATGATACAGCTCCCGGGATTTCGCGCAAGGGGGAATTTGAAAAATCTTTCATCCGCACGAATGGCCCCTGAGACGGCCGAAACTCCGTCGCAATACGTTATGCGTCGCCTCGTTTAATTGCCATGGCGGCCGTGACCATATCCCTTACCAGCCCCTTGGCCATGTCCGTGGCCCTCGTAGGAATCGCCCTCCTGGCCGCTGTGGCATGCGTCGATGCGATCACGCAGCTGACGCATAGTCATAGAAGCACACTCCTCGAGCGTGTATGAGGGATCGAGGCTCATCAGCTCTTGGGCAGCCTGATAGCGACCAACGCCCAAACCCGCCGCAGCTGCCGCATCGCGAGTGGCGCTATCGGCACGGCGACAAGCATGTTCACAGGATGCAGAGGACAGCGCCTCGTCGCTTTGAGCAACAAGGCTCTCCCCCAAGCGATTGTTCTCAGAAACCACGTTGACGTCAATAAACGCATCTTTCTCAGCATAAGAGCCGAATGCGTCACTCGACAGCAGCGCGCCGATGACGTCGCCGTAAGGGCGATTCAGCATATCAACAGCGCCGAGCACGACAGCGCCATCATCATTGAGCGCTTCGGCTTCAATCACGATACCGAACGTATTAACCGTAAGCTCAAGAGAGGGATTCACCTCAATGTCCACGAAAGCAGACGGCGCACGATACACGCCATAGGCACCGACAAGGGCCAGCGCGAGCAAAAGGCATGCGGCCCAAGCAGTGACGACACGTGCTCGCGGGCGACGCCGCAGGGAGGCGCGATGCACCTCAACAGAAGGAGCATCCGGCCGCCTCTTCCGCTCTTCCTCGAGAAGGGCCAGCGTGCGTCCGCGGAGCGCCTCGGAAGCATGCTGAGCATCGTAGGCCTCACGGATACGCTGCTCAAGATTGGTCATGAGAGGGCCTCCTTCAGCGTCTTTTTGCCGCGGGCAATCCAGGAATACACGGTATTCACGGGGACGTCGAGCATCGAGGCGATCTCCGGAGCCGTGTAGCCCTCGTACAGGGCAAGATACACGGGAGTGCGGGGAGGGTCATCGAGGTCGCTCATGGCATCGAGCACTTCTTTCACACGCGAATCGGGCTGAGCCTCCTCATCGCGGGACGCGAGCGATTCGAATGAGGTCTCATCAAGCGGCACATTCTTACTCGCAGCCGCCCGCCGCATATCGCGGCACGTGTTCGAAGCAACGCGAATCAACCACGCCTTGCGATGTTCCTCTTCACGAAACTGAACATCATCTGCGAGTGCGTATTTTAGAAATGAATTCTGGAACGCGTCCTCGGCATCCGCATGGCGACAAAGCGCCGTAAGGCAAACGCGCCACACGGTATCGCCATGACGCGCCATAGTCTCTTCTATGTCAGGGGCAGATCTCACGCACTCGCAGGGTTTGTTTAGCGAGCGCAGCCGTGACCGCCGCCATGGTGACGGCCATGGCCATGACCCTGGCCGTTCCCGCTGCCGTAGTTGTCGCAGACGCCATCACCGTCGGCATCCACGTAGCCCGGGCAGTTCGCTCCAGCACCGGCGCAGTTGTCGCATATGCCGTCGCCGTCGGCATCCACATACCCAGAGCACGCGCCGTCTTGGTAGTTGTCGCAGACGCCATCGCCGTCGGCATCAGCGTAGCCGGGGCACGCACCATTCTCATGCCGGTCGCACGCACCGTTGGCATTGCGGTCGGCGTAATTCGGACACGTCGCCGCAGCCGAACGGGAGCCGATCGCCATCGGCGACGACGGGGAAAGGGCGGCGAAAGCCACCGCCGGCACGCAAAGCGCCAACGCGAGCACCACGACAACAACGAAGGTAGACTTCTTCATAATTCAGGTTCCTCCTTGAGTTTTCTTCCGTCTCTGCAAGTAACACGATTCAGCCACGCGAATCCTTGCAACTTTTTTCATTTCTGGAAAAAACTCCTCTAAGCGGAAAACGCCGCTGGCACTCAGCCGGCAAACCTCAGCACACTTACGCCGGCCTCAAAAGCTACTCGAAGCGCACGAACTTCTTCTTCCCCACCTGCACCTCGGCGCCGGCGAGAACCTCGGGAGCCACGTTGTAGGCTTTGGGGGCAAGCGCCTCGCCGTTGACCTTCACGCCGCCGCCGTCGATAAGGCGACGCGCCTCGGAGGCGGTGCCAGCCACGCCGGCATCTACCAGAATCTTCGCCACATATACCAGGCCGTTCTCATCCGGCGTCAGATCGGGCGCGAAGACGGGGGCGTCGGCCGGGAAGCCGTGCTCCTTGAACTTGAGGTCGAAGTCGGCCTCGGCGGCCTCGGCGGCAACATCGTCGTAGTAGGCGGCCACGATGTTGCGGGCGAGCGCGCGCTTCACCTTGTTGGGATGCAGCTCGTCGGCGGCAAGGCCGGCCTCGATGCGATCGATTTCGTCCACGGCCTCGGTGGAGGCAAGGCGGTAGTACTTCACCATGAGCTCGTCGGGGATGGACATGACCTTCCCGAACATATTGGCCGGCTCGTCGGTCAGGCCAATGTAGTTGCCGTAGCTCTTCGACATCTTCTTCACGCCATCAGTGCCCTCAAGCAGTGGCAGCGTGAGGCAGACCTGGGGCTCCATGCCCATCTTCTCCATGAGCTCGCGACCGGCGAGCAGGTTGAACAGCTGGTCGGTGCCCCCGAGCTCCACATCGGCCTTGATGACCACGGAGTCGTAGGCCTGCATGACCGGGTAGAGGAACTCGTGCAGGCTGATGGACTGGCCCGACGTGTAGCGGTTGTGGAAGTCGTCGCGCTCTAAGATGCGAGCCACGGTGAAGTTCGCGAGAAGCTTCAGCAGCGACTCCATGTTCAAATCGAGAATCCACTCGGAGTTGTAGCGCAGCACGGTCTTCTCGGGATCGAGGATCTTGAACGCCTGGTCAACGTAGGTCTGCGCGTTCTCCTGGATCTTTTCGCGCGAGAGCTGCGGGCGCGTGGTGTTGCGCCCGGACGGGTCGCCGATGAGCGCCGTGCCGTCGCCGATGATGAGCGTCACTTGATGCCCCAGATCCTGGAACTGGCGCAGCTTGCGCAGGGGCACCGCATGGCCCAGATGGATATCGGGGGCCGTCGGGTCGACGCCGAGCTTCACGTTCAGCGGCACGCCGCGCTTGAGCTTCTCCAGGAGCGCCGATTCGGGCACGATCTGCGCCGTACCGGATTTGATAATGTGCAGTTGTTCCTCAGGAGTAAGCATGATGCCTCCGCTTTTCTTTAATATCGCGATACCTTTATACAAGTGCTGGAAATTCTAGCACAGCCGCTACGAGACGCCGCGGTAGAGGTGGCCGGAGGTGGTGTTGGGCATCTTCGCGATGGCGTTGCCGTCGTTTTGGGCCACGTGCAGGGCGCGAATGGCGCGCCCCACGGCGTGGGCCGTCTCCTCAGCGTTCATGAGGGTGGCGTCCACCATATAGGAGGAGATGCCGGCCGCGAGCAACTCGGGCATCGACGAGGCGATATCCAGTTCCACCGCGTTGTAGAGGTGGCTGCGGCCCATGGCGTCGGTGACGACCGGGAACTCGTAGCCCTTGCGATCCTTCAGCACATGGGGGCTCTTGCGACGCGGGCATTCGGCGCAGTTCTCGTCGCACGGGCCCTGGCTCATGAGCATGCAGTGCTCGGTGACCATGAGCTCCTGGGCGCCGATGAGCAGCACGCCCAGTTCCACCGGGGCATCTTTGGCAACCTCTTCGATTTGCCGCAGCGTGAGCTCCGGCGAGAGCCACACGCGCGCGGCACCGAACTCGCTGGCGACGGCCAGGGAGAGCTGGTTGGTAATGGGCACATGGGAGCCGACATCGAGCAGCGCCCCCTCTTCGGAAGCCCGTTCCATAGCACCGAGGCTTTCGGCCAGAAGCGGCTTGCCCTCGGCAGCATACTTCCACACGTCGGCATCGACGACCGCTTCGCGCGCGCCGCCAACGGCCTCGTGATCGGCCACAGGCATGATGGGAATGCAGCCCTTGGGGTAGCCGGCCTGCTCGGCAGCGGCGTTCTTCTGGCCGGCGATAACCGCCTCGCCGCGCCGGTAGTTCAGAGCCGGCACATAGATGATGTGCGCGCCGGCGCGCTTGGCGGCGCGAGCGCAAGCGGGGTTCGTGACCGTGACGGCCACGCGGCAGCCGGTGGGACGCGCTGCGGGCAGAGGCTCGCGCGGAGTAGTGCGGGGCAGGGTGCGCCCGTGGCCCTCGGCGGTAAGCGCCTCGGTGAGGACGTCCAGCGCCGCCGCGCGCACGCCATGCAGGGCCGAGAAGCCGATGCCGACGCCGTCGTCCATATCGATGGTGAGGTTCACCAGCTGGTAGGGCGTGTTGCCAAGGCGGTCGATGTGGGCGGCGACGTCGTCGAAGGAGACGGCGCGGGTGCGAGCCGCCTCTACGGGCGCGCCTTCGGCGACACCGGAAACCCCATCGGGGAAGGCAGCTTGCAGGCGACGGGCAACGGCGAGGGTGGTGCGGGGAGCGCCTTCGATATCGGCCTCGGCTGCGGGGTGGAACTCCATGCGAAGAGGCTCGCCGATGTGGAGGGTGGCGGTGCCGACGAGGGGCACGCGGGGCTCACGGGCGTCGTCTTCGAAGGCGGCCTCGGCACTGCGGACGCGGAAAACGCGGTCGCCGGCCTTCACCGTGCGCGTCTTGCCTTCCAGCGGCAAATGGTAGCGGCCCTTCTTGTCGGTGCGCACCGGCCCCAGCGTCAGCGTGCCGTTGCCCTTGCGCGTCCAGAACTCCAGGACGTCGCCTTCTGTCAGAGCATGGGCGCTCTTCAAATAGGCGGCGCCATCGCGCACCTCGTCGACGCGGCCGAGGAACAGGCCGCGGTTGTTGGGACGCTGGTAACTCATGATATCGTTGCCGCGCTTGCCGTCCAGATAAGCCGTGGTGAAACCGCGGGAGAAGGCATCGGTGAGGCGGTCGCGATCGGCATCGGTGATAGCCGCGTTCTCCTTCGCCAAAGCAGCATCGAGAGCTTTACGATAGACGGAGGTCACGGCGAAGACGTACTCGGGCGACTTCATGCGGCCCTCGATTTTAAGCGACGCCACGCCGGCGGCCACGAGGTCGTCCACGCGATCCACCGTGCACAGATCCTGGGGCGAAAGCAAGTGATCGCCCGGCGAGGGAAGGCTCTTCTGCAGAGCCTTGTTCTGCAGCTCATAGGGAAGCCGGCACGCTTGAGCGCACATCCCCCGGTTGGCCGAGCGGCCGCCGATCATGGAGGACATGAAGCACTGGCCCGAGTAGCACACGCACAATGCGCCGTGGGCGAACACCTCCACTTCCATCCCCTCTTCGGCCGCCGCCGCGCACAGAAGGGCGATCTCGTCCAGCGACACCTCACGGGCGAGCGTAATGCGCTCGGCCCCTAAGCGGGCCGCCGCGCGCACGCCGGCGAGGTTGTGGGTGTTCATCTGCGTGGAAAGGTGCAGCGACGCTTCGGGGAGCGTGCGGGAGATCTCCGCAGCCAGGCCGATGTCCTGTACGATGAAGCCGTCGGCTCCGGCGCGGTAAGCCTGGCGCACGCATTCCAAGGCCTCCCCTACCTCGTCGGGCAGGATGATGGTGTTCATGGTGACGTAGACGGAAACCCCGCGCAGATGCGCGAAGTCGCAGGCCTCCCGCAGCGTCTCCAGGGTGAAGTTGTCGGCCCCGCGCCGCGCATTGAAGGTCTCAAACCCCAGATACACCGCATCGGCCCCGCCAGCCACCGCCGCATGCAGCGCCGCCATATTGCCGGCCGGCGCCAGCAGTTCTACTTGATTAGTCTTCATTCAGCTTCAAAGCCTCTTCGTCGGCGGCCTTCAGTTTGTCGATGCCCTCGTTGTAGGCGTCTTGGATTTCCTTCACGCGCCCGTCGTAGGCGCTGAAGTCGAAGGGCGCCTCCTCGGTTGCGCTGCTGATCTCCGTGTACAAATCGATGTAGCTGTTCAGGGCATCCTTCAGCTTGTTGCAGCCGTCGACGTAGTTCGTCTGCAGGTCTTTCATGGCGTCCGGCGTATCGATGGCCGCCAGAGCGTCAATGGCCTCGAAGGCGCTGTTGGCCTTGTTGCGCATATTGACGACGCTCTCCTGAGCCACCGCCTCGTCGAATTCGCCGAGGCGCGTGTTCAGCTCCTCCACCGCCTGGTTGACCTTGGTCATGTAGGTGCGATTGGCCTGCTGCTGGTCGGTGGCTCCAGTGGCCGGCGACTGGCAACCGGCAAGAGCGCCGAGGGCCAAAGCCGCGCCAAGGGCCACAGCCAAAACCCGCGCGATGGTACGTTTCCTCATGATTTCTCCCGTCTTCGGTACCTTGAGGCACCGGTTGCTTGCTCAGGGCAGCCTCGTCGAGCGAGGCTTTGGTTTCTCATTCGCTATGATAGCAGTCCGCACCCCCGGGCCCGTACCGCCGTCACGGTATCGCAACAATTATGTCGCGGCTACGCTGCTTTAGGCACCCTCGCCGCCACCGTCGTCCGGGGCTGGGTCGGGCGTCGGCTCCGGCGTCGGCTCCGGCGTTGGCTCGGGCTCCGGGGTAGGCTCCGGCGTCGGTGTCGGTGTCGGCTCGGCGTTGCCGCCGCCCTCGTTGCCCTCTCCGCCTTCGTTGCCGCCGTTCTCGTCGCCGTCGCCCTCGGGCGTCTCCTCATCATCCTGCTTCGTGGTCACCTCGGTGTCGTCTTTCTTTTTCTTGGAAGAGTAGTAGCCGCCGATATGGTTGTCCTCGTCGCGGTAATCCTTCTTGTACTCGGGCTTATCTGCCTCGAAGAACTTCACCGTCTGCGTCGGGGAGATCATCTTGTCGATGAAATCGCCGAAGACGCTGGCCGCCGTCGTAGTCGTCGCCTGGGCCTCGGAATAGTCGGAGCGGTCACCCAGCCAGATGGCCACGGCGTACTGCGGGGTCACACCGCAGAACCAGCTGTCCTTCTTGTCGTCGGTGGTACCGGTCTTGCCTCCGGCCTCCTGGCCGTTATCGGGACGAGCCGCCTTGCCAGTGCCGTTGTCGATGACCACTTCCATGCAGTCGAGCGCCGCCCGAGCCACTTCGCGAGAGAACACCCGCTCGCCCGTGGGGTCGGTGTTGTCCACGATAACGTTGCCGTTCTTGTCCTCGATGGAGATGATGCACTCCGGATCGTAGTGGACGCCGCCGTTGGCCACCGTGGCATAGGCGTCAGCCATTTCGAGCGGCGTGACCGAACCGATGCCCAGGGTAAGGCCCGCCACCGCCGGCAAATCGGAGGTGATACCCATGGCGTGGGCCATCTCGATCACCTTATCGACGCCCACGGAGAGAAGCAAGCGAATAAACGCCGTGTTCGACGACACGCCGAAAGCGCTCTTGATGGTGCGCGTGCCGTAATCGGCCTTATCGTTGTTGTAGACAGGCTCGCCGCCCTCCAAATCAACCTTGTAGCCAGCATCGATGAGCGTTTCCGGGTCGATGCCCTCGTTGATAGCCGCCAAAAGCGTGAACAGCTTGAACGACGATCCGGCCTGACGGCCCGCGCCGCCCTCGCCCGTGGCCATGTTCACCTGGGAGCTCTCGTAATCGCGACCGCCCACCAGCGCGTCGATGTAGCCGTTCTCGGGGTTCACAACGGCCATGGCCACCTCGAAGGGATCGCCGGCCTCCTCTTCCTTTTCGGCCGCAGCCTCTTCGGCGGCGGTCTGGGCCTCGATATCCAGCGTCGTGATCACCTTCAACCCGCCCTTGAACAGCTCGGAGGTGGAATAGGCGTACTTGCCCTCGGGGTTGGTCAGCTGGTTGCGCACGTAGCTCGTGAAGTAGGGGTAGGCCAGAATGCCCGTCATGGAGGGCTCGGAGGGGTTCAGCTCGATGGGCTCGGCCTTCACCGCGTCGGCCTCCTCCGCCGTGATAACCCCGTTGGACACCATGCGGTCGAGCACGGTGTTGCGGCGCTTCAGGCAGTTGTCCGGATAATCGATGGGGTTATTGTAGGTGGGCGACTGGGGAATGCCCACGAGCGTGGCCGCCTCGTTCAACGTGAGGTCCTTCGCGTCCTTGGAGAAGTAGCGCTCGGCGGCGGCCTCGATACCGTAGGCACCGGAACCGTAGTTGATAGTGTTCAGGTACATGAGCAGGATCTCGTCTTTGGAGTACTGCTCTTCCAGCTTCTGGGAAATGTACATCTCGCGGATCTTGCGCTTGAAGGAGATGTCGCGCATCTCGTCGGAAAGAATCGTGTTGCGCACGAACTGCTGAGTGATGGTGGAGGCGCCCTCCAGCTCGCCGCCCATGAGGTTGTTCACGAGCGCGCGGGCCACACCGAGGTAATCGACGCCGGAGTGGGTGTAGAAGCGCTCGTCCTCGGTGGCGACGGTGCCCTTCAGCACGTACTCGCTAATCTGGTCGAGAGCCACCGGGTCGCGATTCTCCAGCTGGAACTCGGCGAGCAGCGTCGTGCCGTCCGATGCGTAAACCATGGTTGGCTGCGCCGTGTTGTAAGCGTCGGCGTTCTGGTAGTCGGGCAGATCCTCCAGCCAGGAGTTGCACAGCGTCACCACGCCGAACACGCCCGCCGCGAGAAAGGCGACGAACACGCCCAGCACCGACAAAACGATGACCTTCTTATTCTTTACTTTCGTGCCCTTACGGCCCTTCATTGCGCGAGAACCCACGAATTAACCTCCATCAGTTATAGGTCTGGCCATTTTACCAATGAGTTATGGAGGGTTCATAAGATGGAGCCGCCACCAGGAAATGCGCAGAGGACGAGGGGCTTCCCATTCTGCCCTTATCGATGCCGATACAAGTCATCCAGCGTTACCGAAAATTCGTCGCCAGACGCCTTCATCTTTCGCAAGGTGGCCGTCGAAAGAGGGTTCTTCGAGAACAAGTAGAAGAATTCGATGCGGTAGCCCTTGACGAGATCGGCGCGGTGGTGCAGCTTCTCCAGCACTTCCGTCTCGTCGAACGAGTTGCGCCACTTGCACTCCCCTATTAAGGCCGTTTTGCTGGCGCGGTCTGCGGCCACGACATCGACGTCATCCTGCTGGCGAAGCGCCGGATCGGTTCCCCACCATTGCCCGAATGACGAGGCCCGTATCGGAAGGCGTCCCGCCAGGGACTCTTCGAGAAGCCATTGGGAGCACACGCGTTCAAACCGATGACCGAGGTAGGTTCCGAGTACTTCGTCGGAAAGCCCCTCAGCGACAATACGACCGGCACCTCCCTCGATGTCTCCAACTGCCGGCATGACAAAGGTATACCAAAAGTCGTAGCAGGCATCGGCGAAACGGTAGAGTCCTTTGCGCGAAGTTTGAGGGTTCTCTCCAAAAGGGACGACGCGCTCGATGATGTCAAGGCGTTCTAGAGTTGCCAAGTACTTCGACACCGCCGTCGCCTCAAGTCCCGCGCGAGCAGCAATCTCGCCGCGCCGCGTTGCCCCCGAGCCTATGGCGCGAAGAATCGAGTTGTACACAGCCGGTTCGCGCAACTCCTGTCGCAACAGCATAAGAGGCTCTTCATAGAGCAATCCGTCAGTCGAAAAAAACAGATCGGCGATGTTGTCGAGGAACGGCCGACTTTCATCAATCTGCGCCAGATAATAGGGCACCCCGCCCACGCAGGCGTAGTACCGAAAAGCGTCTTCTGCGCTTACCGTTGGAACCATGCGCGCTGACGTTAAATAGTCGAAGGGCCGCACACGAATCTGCGCCGTGCGGCGGCCGTGCAAGGGGCTCTTTTTGCCCAGCACCTCGCTCTCCATGAATCCCTGATCACTTCCGCATAGCGCAAGACACGCCTTCGTTTGAGCGAAATGATGGTCTATGGCGATTTGCATTTTCGAAACCAGCGACGGATTAGCCTCAGCAGCATAGGGAAACTCGTCGAATACGAAAAGGAACGGTTCTCGCCGAGCCTGCTCCGCGAGAAACTGCAGAGCACCATCCCAACCGTCGAACCTTGTTCCCGGCGGCAGCGAGAAAAACTGCGCAATCTCGACACTGAAATCAGCCAGGTTATCCGCGTCAGTCTGCTGCTGAGCCGTGAAGAAAAGCGTCGGCTTGTCCTGGGCGAAATGAGTTAGCAGGGTCGTCTTGCCCACACGACGTCGTCCATACACCACCACCATCTGGAAGACATCAGCATCATAGGCCCGCTCAAGCGTCTCCAACTCGTTTTCACGTCCGACGAACAACGGCACTCCTTACAGCAAAATAAGATACTCACGATTATTATAATCACGAGTATCTTATTTGCAACTAGCTATTCGCGTCTTCGTTCGTAGACAAGTCTCTTTCGCCGGAGCGCTTTCACCAGACATACGAGGTAACGGGCTCCACGACAAATCTCTGGCAAACGTTAGCCAACGGAATCCCTGTACATTTCGCTCCACGAGTCGTCATACAGACGATACAACTTGCTCCAGTTGTCGTCATAGGCACGATATTGATCGGTCCACGAGTCATCGTAAGCACGATACATGTCAGTCCATGTATCTGAAACAACTTTGTATTCCTCCGTCTCATAACCAGAGTTGATGGCCCCATCATACTGCTCGTACGAGTCTTTGAGCAGTCGGTCCCACGCCTCGTAATAGTCTTTCATGGCATCGTCCCACACCCCATAGCCATCCTCCATGGCTCTTGACCAAGTCTTATAATCGTCCAGCCCTTTTTCTCGGACAAGAGCATAATAGTCCGTCATACCAGCAAGGATTGACTCATACAGAGCTTCCGAACGCTGCAAAGCAAAATCGTAAGCATCTTGAACTTGGCTCGAATTGTCTGCATACCCCTGGTAAGTGTCACCAACCGCAGTATTAATCTCGCTGAACCTGCTTTCGAGATCGGACGAGGCTGCTTCTGTCTCGCTTTTAATCGCGCTCAGCTTAGCGTCAAGCTCATTATCTCCGGTAATAACCTCGACCTCTTCTGCCGGCAACTCAGCAGCAGAAGATTTTTCTTCCCCCTCGTCATCGCTAACGCTCTCAGCGTCTTGAGCACTTTCAGTAGATTTTTGCGCATCTGTCTGTGCAGACTCCGGGGTCGATGGAGAATCGTACGCACCTCCTGTCACCTGAGCGCAGCCCGCACACCCCAGCAAGGCCAAAGCGAAAACCACAGCGAAAGCCAATCTTGTTGCAACGGCCTTCTTCGAATCATCTTTGCCAAACACGCGATCGTCCTTTCCGTCGTTGCGTCTCGAAAGCTAGATGACGGCCAACTCGACACGTAAGCCACATCCTCTTTGACTCACTGCGAGCGAACGCGCGAAAGAGGAGAGCATCCACCGCAGTCACCACAACCGCAAGGACTTCAGAACGGGCAAACCGCACGAAAACCTTGAATGGCAGATGCTCTCCTGCCCTGGTTTTCGATGCAGCTGTACCGCAGCTCTGAAGTTGTATGCAAGCATGTCACTTGCGGTTGTGGTGGCTCGATTATAGCAAAGCCCAAATCGAAAGACAGCATAGAGAAAGCTGCGGCGCAAGCGGAGTCGCTTGTGCCGCAGCGGGATACAGCAGAATTCTCGATTTACCAAACTACGCTTAAACGCGCTTTGGCAATAAACTAAGCTCCAAAACCGACGAGTTGCGCCTTGGCGGCCGCCAGCTGCACGCGCACCGCTTCGGGGGCCGTGCCGCCGAAGGTGGTGCGGGCGGCGACGATGGCGGGCAGGTTCAGGCATTCCACGATATCGGATTCGAAAAGATCGCTCTCCGCCTTGAAATCGTCCAGCGTGAGGTCTTCCAAATCGCAGCCGCGCTGCTCGCAGGTGAGCACCAGATGCCCCACGATCTCGTGGGCCCGACGGAAGGGCAGGCCCTTCTTGGCCAGGTAGTCGGCCACATCCGTCGCGGCCAGATATCCCTTCTTCGCCTGGGTGGCCATGGCGTCGGCGTTCACCGTCATGGTGGCGATCATGCCGGCAGCGCATACGTAGCAGTCCTCCAGGGTGTCGGCGGCGTCCATGGCGCCCTCCTTGTCCTCCTGAAGATCCTTGTTGTAGGCGAGCGGCAGCGACTTCAGCGTCATCATGAGGGCCACCAGATCGCCCACGACCCGGCCCGACTTGCCGCGGATGAGCTCCGCGAAATCGGGGTTCTTCTTCTGGGGCATGATGGAGGAGCCGGTGGAGTAGGCGTCCGACAGCGTGATGAAGCCGAACTCCGCCGACGACCACAGCACGATCTCCTCGCACAAACGCGACAGGTGCAAACACGACACGCTACAGGCGTAGATGAGGTCGAGCAGAAAGTCGCGGTCGGACACAGCATCGAGCGAGTTCGGGATGGGATGGTCGAAGCCGAGCGCCTCTGCGGTGGCGAAGCGGTCGAGCGGGTAGGTGGTTCCGGCCAACGCGGCAGCTCCCAAGGGGCACGCGTCAGCGGCATTGCGGGCGGCGGCGAGACGATCGTAGTCGCGGGCGAGCATCTGCACGTAGGCGAGCATATGGTGCGAGAACAGCACCGGCTGGGCATGCTGCAGGTGCGTGTAGCCCGGCAGGATGACGTCGAAGTTCGCTTCGGCCTGGGCGATGAGCGCCTCGCGCAGGGCGACGTTGGCGGCCATGAGCTCGCCGGCGCGACGCTTGGCGTACAGGCGCGTGTCCGTGGCCACCTGGTCGTTGCGCGAGCGGCCCGTGTGCAGCCGAGCCCCGGCATCCCCCACGCGGCGGGTCAGCTCCGCCTCGATGGCCATGTGGATGTCCTCGCTTTCCATCACGTCGAACGTGAGCGCGCCGGAGGTGATGTCGGCCAGAATGCCCTGGAGCCCTTCTGCAATGGCTTCGGCATCGGCGGTCGCGATGATGCCCTGGGCGGCCAGCATGTTAGCATGGGCGATAGAGCCGGCGATGTCCTCGACGTAGAGTCGCTGATCCACGGGCAGCGACGCCCCGAAGCGCTGGGTAAAGGCATCGGCGCCTTCGGTGAATCTTCCAGACCACAGTGCCATAGTGTCTCCTCGGTAAATCGGTAAGCCAGGCGGGCGCCCCTCAAGACCGCCCGCTCCCCTCGTTGTCGTGCTCGTTGAGCGTCCCTAGGCCGTGACGGCGTCGGCGCCTTCCAGAATCTCCTCGGCTTCCTCCACCACGGCGCTCATCTTGCCGTAAGCGGTGTTCGCGAGGTTCACGTCGTCGTAGGAGGGCATGCGCGCGCCCGTGGCGAGCCGGTTTTTCGCCCACACCTTGCAGGACAGGCCGTGGATGTCGATGAAGCCCTTGGCGGCCTGATGGTCGAAAGCGTCGTCGGCATCGTAGGTGGCCAGGCCGAAATCATACAGCGAGTAGGTGCTCTTGCGTCCCACCACGGTGCAGGAACCCTTGAAGAACTTCAGCTTCACCGTGCCGGACACGCATTGCTGGGTGTGGGCGAGGAAGGCGTCGAAGGCCTCCTTCAGCGGCGAGAACCACAGGCCGTTGTACACCTGCTCGGCCCAGGTCTGCTCGATGGCGAGTTTGTGGTGCAGCACGCCCCGCTCCAGGCACAGATCCTCCAGGGCCTTGTGAGCCTGGATGAGGGCCAGACCGCCCGGCACCTCGTAGCACTCGCGGCTCTTCACGCCCACGAGCCGGTTCTCCACCATATCGATGCGGCCGTAGCCGTTGGTGCCGGCGATATCGTTCATGGCGTAGATGATGTCGAGGAAGCTCATCGGAGTGCCGTCAAGCGCACAGGGAACGCCCTGATCGAACTCGATTTCCACATAGGTGGGCTCGTCGGGCGCGCAGGCCGGATCGCACGTCATCGTCCAAATATCCGCCGGCGGCTCGCACCAGGGATCCTCCAGCACGCCGCACTCGATGGCCCGGCCCCACAGGTTGTCGTCGATGGAGTAGGGCTTGTCGGTGGTGGCCTTAACCGGCACGCCGTGGGCCGCCGCCCATTCGATCTCGTCGGCCCGGCAGCCGAGATCCCAGTTGCGCACCGGGGCGATGATGGTGAGCGCCGGATCCAGCATGAGCACCGAGGACTCGAAGCGCACCTGGTCGTTGCCCTTGCCCGTGCAGCCATGGGCCACGTACTTGGCGCCGAACTGATGGGCCACCGCCACGAGGTGCTTGGCGATGAGCGGCCGCGAGAGCGCGCTCACGAGTGGGTACTTGTTCTCGTACATGGCGTTGGCGGCCATGGCGCAGGCGAGGTACTCGTTGGCGAAGGTCTCCCGCATGTCGATGACCGCGCAGCCGATGGCACCGGTGGCGAGCGCCTTGGCCTTGATGGCCTCGAGGCCCTCGTGCTCCTGGCCGAGGTCGCCCACGACGGCGATGACGTCGAGATCGTATTCCTCTTGCAGCCATTTGATGCACACGGAGGTGTCGAGGCCGCCGGAGTAGGCGAGCACGCACCGTTCCTTCTCGCCGGGGGCCGGCTTGGCGGAGATCTGCGGGGCGTCGTGAAGGGATGAGTTCGTCGTAGTCATGGGAGTTGCCTTTCGTGTCGGGAGCTGCTTTTGGGTTTCCTTATGGGGTGCCCGGCTCGCTTTGCGATGGAAAGGCGTGGCGTGAAGTCGCGTCTGGGACGATGCGCAGGGTTCCTGCGCGATGGTGCTTGAGGTTTCGAAGAGGAACTTCGGGAGGCCACGGCCTTTGGCGGACCCGGGCGGGGCCGCGCGGCGGTGCGCTGAGCGCGCGAAAAGATCTGCTACGCGCGTCGGCGTCGCAGAGAAGAGGTACGTCGGCGTCGGTCGACGTAAGCCGTGGCGAGGAACTGGGGGCACGGGGCAGCAGCAGCGATTCCGCTGTGCTTGGAAGCTATGAGAGCTGCTGCCTGCATCGTGACAATTCCTTTCAAGTACGCGCAGCCGTCCGAGTTATGGGGCCCTGGCGCCTTGCGCCGTAAGCCCTCGGCTGTGCGGTTGACGGCATTATGCCCTAATTTATGAGTCGTCAACCCCGAATTTCAAAATTTTTGCGGAAACGGCGCAATTTAATTGTGCACTGTGCTGTGCAGTTGCACAAAAATTTGCTTATTCTACCTGGGAAATTGTGCGCTTATATACAAGAGCGACCCAAGCTTTTTGTGCAAGGGTCGCTCGATGATGGCTCGATGTGATGGCGTTTTACAGCAACTGCTCCAGCTTCTGAACCAGCACGTCCACGTCGGCTTCCGTGCAGATGAGCGGGGGCAGGAAACGCAGCGTATGGGGGCCGGTGGCGTTCAGGACGAGGCCCGCTTCCAGGCCGGCGGCCACCACATCGGGAGCCGACGGCGCCTCATGGGTGAGGTCGATACCGTTCATAAGGCCGAAGCCGCGCACCTCCTGCACGTGGGGCAGTCGGGCCAGCCGCTCGCGCATGTAGGCGCCGACCGACTCGATCTGCGCCCCCATACCTGGGGCGAGCAGCGTGGACAGCGTCACGTGGGCCGCGGCCATGGCGATGTTCGAGCCGCCGAAGGTGGTGCCGTGATCGCCCGGCGCGAACGCCGCCGCGATGGAGCTTTTGGCCGCGCAGGCGCCGGCCACCACACCAGAGGCGATGCCCTTGGCCATGGTGACGATGTCGGGCAGCACCCCGAAGTTCTGGAACCCGTAGGGCAGCCCCGTGCGGAAGATGCCACTCTGCACCTCGTCGCAGATCATGAGCGCACCGTGCTCTTCGGTGAGGCGGCGGATGGCGCCGACGAACTCCTCGGTGCAGGGATGTACGCCGCTCTCGCCCTGGATGCACTCGATCATGACGGCGCAGATGCGGTCGCCCTGGGTCTCGAACAGGCGCTCGAGCGCTTCCACGTCGTTGATGGGCGTGGCCGTGAACCCGGCCGGCAGCGGCTGGAAAGCCTCCTGCTTGGCCGGCTGGGCCGTGGCCGCAAGCGTCGCCAAGGTGCGGCCGTGAAAGCTCTTGGCCAGCGTGACGATGAGGCGCGGGGCCAGCTCGGCATCTTTGCCGGCGGCTTCCGTGCGGCGACGGGCGTACAGGCGCGCCAGCTTGATGGCGCACTCGTTGGCCTCGGCGCCGGAGTTCGCGAAGAAGGTCTTCCACGTCTCGGGGCTCGGCTCATCGACGTAGGCGTTCAGCATGTTCGACAGCAGCTGGGCCACTTCCCCGCGGTGCTCGATGTAGTAGTAGTTGCTCACGTGGATGAGCTTGGCCGCCTGATCGCTCACGGCCTGCACGATGGAGGGGTGGCAGTGGCCGAGGCTGCAGACACCGATGCCGGAGAGGAAATCGAGGTACTCGTTGCCGGCATCGTCGATGAGCGTCATGCCGTGGCCTTCGACGAATTCCACGGGCTTGCGGGCGAAGGTGCCCATCACGTATTCGGATTCCAAAGCCATTTCGCGGGCGAGAGTCATGGGATGCTCCTAACGGTTTTCAATGAGTTTGGCGGCGAATTTGCTCACCGGCGAGACGTTCAGGAACTGGGCGGAAGCGAGGCCGCCCACCATGGTTCCCATGCCGGAGTCGGTGAGCATTTCCAGCAGAAGCGCATGGGGCACCGTGCCGTTGATGATATGGGCCGCGCTGACGCCGGAATCGAGGGCGCGCACGCAGCTCGCCAGCTTCGGAATCATGCCCGAGGCCAGCTTGTCGCCGCGCACCATGGCCTCGGCCTCCCCCAGCGACATCTCGGCGATAAGCGAGTCGGGGTCGGGGTAGTTCTCGTAGAGGCCGTCCACATCGGTGAGGAAGATGATCTTGTGGGCGCCGATGGCCGCGGCGATGTAGCCGGCAGCAACGTCGGCGTTCACGTTGTAGCAGCCACCGTCCTCGCCAATGGCGATGGAGGCGATGATGGGAATGTAGTCGTCGGCCACCAAGTCCTCGATGAGCGGCGTGTTGATGCGCGTGATCTTGCCCACACGCCCCAGCCGCGGATCGGCCTGCTCGGCCACGATGATGCCGGCGTCGGTGCCCGACACGCCCACGCCCATGTTGCCATGGGCGTTCATGGCCTCCACCAGCTGCTGGTTCACTTCGCCCGTGAGCACCATGCGCACAAGATCCATGGCGTCGTCGGTAGTGACGCGCTGGCCATCGACGAACTCCACCGGCAGATCGAACTTGGCGAAGGCGCGGTTGATGGCCTTGCCGCCCCCATGGACGAGCACCGGGTTCACGCCCAGGATCTTCAAAAGCACGATGTCGGCCATGACCTCGGCGGCCAGCTGGGGGTTCTCCATGGCCGAGCCGCCGTACTTGATGACGATGGTCTTGCCCGTCACCTGCTTGAGCCATGGCATGGCCTCGTAGAGGATCTCGCCGGTGCGTACGGGTACGCCCTCGGCGCGAGCTTCGTTAGCGTATTTCATGAGCGGTAGTCTCCATTGATCGTCACGTACTCGTGCGAGAAGTCGCAGGTCCACATCGTGGCCGACTCCTCCCCCGCGTGCAGATCCACCTCGATGGCCACTTCGGGTTCTTCGAAGCGACGCAGGGCCTCTTCTTCGTCGAAATCGACCACCAGACCGGCACGGCACACGGGCAGGCCCAGTATATCGATATCCACGTCCTCCTGATTGAAACGAGCACCGGACCGTCCGAGGGCGGCGGCAACACGGCCCCAGTTGGCATCGTGTCCGTAGACGGCGGTCTTCACGAGCGGCGAATTCGCCACCGTACGAGCAGCCGCATCGGCGTCGTCAGCCGTGGCGGCCCCACGCACGGTGACGGTGATGAGGCGCGTGGCCCCCTCGCCGTCGGCGGCCATCTTGCGGGCGAGCGTCGTCGCAAGCTGATCGAGGGCGCGCTGGAAGGCGTCGAAGGCCGGTGTGCCGGGCGTGAAAGCGGGGCCGTCGGGCGCGGCAGCGCCAGATGCCAGGGCGAAGCAGGTGTCGTTGGTGGAGGTGTCGGAGTCCACCGTGACTTTGTTGAAGCTCTTGTTCACCGCCGCCGTGAGGGCCTGCGACAGATCGGGCGCCGCGATGGGCACATCCGTGGTGATGACGGCGATCATAGTGGCCATGTTCGGCATGATCATGCCCGCGCCCTTGCACATACCGCCCACCGTGAAGGTGACGCCCGGGTATCCGATGCCGTCGCCGAAGAAGCTGACCGAGCCGTGCTTGGGGCAGGTGTCGGTGGTCATGATGGCGCGGGCCGCCGTCAGGCCCTGGGATGCGCGGCCGGCGAGATCGTCGGCCACTTTCGCCATGGCCGCAAGCGCCGCCGGCACGCCCTCCGCGAAGGGCGCAAGGCGCAGGTGCTGGCCGATGACGCCCGTAGAGGCCACGAGCACCTCGTCGGCCGGGCAGCCCACGGCCTCACCGACGAGCTCGGCGGTCTTGCGGGCGTTTTCCAAACCGATCTCGCCCGTGGCGGCGTTCGCGATGCCAGAGTTGACGACGACGGCCCGGGCGCACCCGTAGGCGGGAGATCCGGCGCCTCCTTCGTTCAGGTGCTCGCGGGACACGCGCACGGGCGCCGCGCAGAACACATTGGTCGTGAAGGTGGCCGCCGCCGCACAGGGCTCGTCGGCCACGACGAGCGCCATGTCGAGACGCTCCGGGTCGGCCCTAAAGCCCGCGTGCACGCCCACAGCGGAAAAGCCGAGCGCGCTGGCCGCATTGCCCTCAGGATCGAAAGCGAAAGTGTCGTTCTCGGTCATAGGTCCTCTCTTTCCCACGGGACGGCGCCGACACGGCCCTCGTCCCCTTCCAGTCCTACACGGGGTTGGCGATCTCTTCCAAACCGCAAGTCTCGGGCAGACCGAACACGATGTTGGCGCACTGCACGCCCTGGCCGGCCGCGCCCTTCCCCAGGTTGTCGATGGCGCCGGTGGCCACAATCATGCCGGCGGGGTGTACCGCCACGCCCACTTGGGCGCGGCAGGTTCCCGCCACCGACGCCGTGCGCGGCTGCACGCCGGCGTCCATGACGGACACGAGCGGGCTTGCCGCGTAGAAGTCGCGATACAGCTCCACGAGCTCCTCGGTAGTGGGGGCAGCCCCCGAAGCCAGCGGCAGCGTCACCGTGGACAGCAGTCCGCGGTTGAGCGGGGCAAGATGCGGAGTGAACACGAGCCGGCCCTCCAGCCCTAAGATCTGCTCGATCTCGGGGGTGTGGCGATGGGTGCCCACGCCGTAGGCCTCCAGGTTCTCGTTGGCGAAGCAGTAATGGGTGCGCTCGGTGGCCTTCTTGCCCGCGCCGGTCACGCCCGAGACGGCATCGGCCACCACCGGCGCCGCCGCGTCCACGAGCCCCGCGCGGATAGCGGGCGCCGCAGCGAGCGAGGTGGCCGTCGGGTAGCAGCCGGCGCAGCCCACGAGCACGGCCTCACCGGCAGCGCGGCGCTCGGCCGCGGCGGCCAACTCATCGCCCGTAAGCTCGGGCAGTCCGAAGGCGGCCTGGGCCAGAAGATCGGTGGCCGTATGAGGCGCGTACCACTTCTCGTAAATGGCCGGATCCTTCAGGCGGAAATCGGCCGACAGGTCGACGACCGTGACGCCGGCGGCCATAAGGTCGGGCGCCATGCCCATGGCTGCCTTGTGGGGCACCGCCAGAAACACCACGTCGAAGGCAGAGAAGTCGGTGTCCTCGTGGGTAGAGAACGCCAAATCGGTCACGCCGGTGAACGCGGGGTAGGCCTTCGCGATAGGGGTTCCCGCCAGCGCGTCGGAGGTCGCCGCCGCCAGATCGAACTCAGGATGGCGCGACAGCAGGCGCACCAGCTCGATGCCGGCGAAACCGGCCGCTCCTACAACTCCCGCTCGATAGCCCATAGAAACTTCCTTCCTCTATGCCCGTTGCGTATTCGGCTCTTTCTTGAGCATATGCACAAAGTTGAGCTTTTTCGTTGTTGTTTTCATCATACCCCCACTGGAGCCGTCCCGAAGGCAAAAAGCTCCGTTTATGACAACTTGGAGCAGGTTGCGCCCCTTCCCTACCCCGCACGCCCCCTTCCGCTAGACTTAAGCGCACATCTTTTGGAAAGGAGCTCCCATGAGCAACAAAGGCAAGAAGGTCAAGGTGCACTACACCGGCACGCTGGACGACGGCACCAAGTTCGATTCGTCCGTGGATCGCGGCGAGCCCATCGAGTTCGTCTGCATGGCCGGCCAGATGATCCCCGGCTTCGACGCCGCCGTGGAGGACATGGCCGTCGGCGAGAAGAAGACCGTGCACATCCCCGCCGCCGAGGCCTATGGCGAGCGCGACGACGCCATGGTGCAGAAGGTGCCCGTGGATCAGATCCCCAATGCCGACCAGCTGCCCGTCGGCCAGACCGTCTACATGATGGGCCCGGGCGGCCAGCCCTTCCCCGTGTTCGTGCAGTCCATCGAGGACGGCATTGTCACCTTCGACATGAACCATGAGCTGGCGGGGAAAGACCTGAACTTCGACATCGAGCTCGTGGAGGTTGAGGACTAACCCTGGTTGTCCGGTCGGGAGTTGGCGGAGGGGGCACCGTGCTCAAACAGCATTGAAGTGCAGGGCTCGTCGGGGGTTCCGGCATTTCCTAATGCACTTCAATGAACTGCGCGCGGCACCCCCTCCGCCAACTCCCGACCTACTCTTACTTACCTGAACTTACTTGAACTTACCTGAAGCGACCCCGCCGACTTTGGCGGGGTCGCTTTGCGTTTGGGAAAACCGAGGCTGCCCTGGATGGGAAATTGGCAGCCGGCAAGGCTTGAGAGTCGGTGACTCAGCGCACCAGGCGATCGCGCGACAGATGCAAGCGCGGCAGCACGGGGCCGACGAAGAGGTGGCACCATGCGGCAAAGCGGAGGCGTCTGCTGCGACGAACCTAGGCGAGCGCTTCGGACAGAGAAGCCTCGAACGCCTCGGAGGCGACGGGCTTCGCCTCGGTTTTCTTCTGGAAGAGGCCCTTGAACGCGGAGGGCAGGGCGGCCCAGACGCCAACCTGGGGCACGGCATCGGCCTCGACAAGCGACTGCACGGCGCTGGAGGCGGCCTTTGAGCTGATGCCCATATGGGCGAAGCGCTGCTCCAGCTTGGCGCAGTAAGCGGCGTCGGCGGAATCAAGGGAAGCAACGGCGGCTGCGGCCTGGTCGTTGAACAGTTTCATGATAGTTCTCCTTTCGACGGCGCCTAGTTTAGGCCCACGATAAAGGTCATCGTTTGGTCGATCGGATGAACCCGTGCGCTTCTATTTGTGCAGTTGCACAAGATTATCGTCTGCAAGATCGGCTTCGCGACGATGAAAGAAACAGCATGCTCCCTTCTCTCGCACCGATAGCCCCAATGATGCGGGAACCGAACTATGTCAGATACGCCAACGCGAGCAGGGCGGCCAGTTCGCGGTCGGTTGCATCTTGCACGGAAAGAACTTCCTTGATCTTCTTCAGGCGGTAGCGCACGGTGTTCGGGTGCTGGAACAGCGCCTCGGCCGTGCGGCTCACCTCGCCATAGGCGGCAGCGAACGCCTCGGCTGTCGCACCCAAGTCGGCGTCGTGCTCAGCATCGTAGTCGAACAGAAGCGAGCGCAGAAGGTCGGCGGCGCGCGCGTACAGGCGATCGCTTCGGGCCGCCGCGCGGAAGGCGTCGAAGCGCAGGGTCGTCCACCGCACGATGCCCGCGTCCTCACGCTCGGCCGTGCGCAGGGCGGCCATGGCCTGCCGCACCGCCAGATCCCCCTCCCCCAGGCTCACCTCCTGGCTGATGCCGCACACCAAAGGCCCGGCCGTGGCGATGCATTTCGCCAGGTCGGCGTCGGAGATGGCGATGGCCTTCAGCGGGGGCCTCTTGAAGGAGACGAACCCCAAAAGCATCTCGCGGTAGCGGCACACAAACGTGCGCTCGACGTCGTCCCAGCGTTCGCCATAATCGGCGAGTACCCCTTCCACCACCTTCTGCAATGCGCGCAGCGATGCCCCGTCGTCGGTGACGGGGCGTATGGCCAAACACTGGATAGTGGCGCCTGTAACGCCCGCGATGGTGAAGAACGTAGAGCGCACGGCGTGCTCGTCGGAGGGTGCCAGAATGAGGTCGATCAGGTGGTTGCGCTCCCACTCGGCGGCATCGTCGTCGAGCAGGTTCATGAGGTCGGCGATGACCCGTTCCATGTAGCGCCCCTCGTAGAAGAACACGGGCACGCCCCGCGCGGCCGAGGCCTGCACCACCGTGGGCGGCAGCTCCTTCAGCACCACGGGCTTCACGGCCACCGCCGCCACGCCGCAATCGATGAGCGCAAG
The DNA here is from genome assembly GCF_977113345.1 of Adlercreutzia sp. CNCM I-6216. Classification (NCBI taxonomy): domain Bacteria; kingdom Bacillati; phylum Actinomycetota; class Coriobacteriia; order Eggerthellales; family Eggerthellaceae; genus Adlercreutzia; species Adlercreutzia sp. CNCM I-6216. The sequence continues at coordinate 241,100 of NZ_CDSBIE010000004.1, read as the reverse complement.
CAGCGCCTCTTCGGCCAGATCGGGGTGCACGCCGGCGAAACCCAGCGTGGTGAACACGAATTCGCCCTGGGTGAACACCTCGTAGCCGCCCGTGAACGGCTCGTGATCGAGGGTGCCCACGCCCGTGACCTCGCGCGCGGCCGCCCCGTCGCAGGGAGTCGCCAGCCAAATGCTGTCGAAGGCCCTCATGTTCATGACATCGCCGACGGTGATCATAGCCTCTCCTTGTCCTCGTGCCGGGCGGAACGGCGGAAGGTGCGTTTGCGGAGGAAGGAGCCTTCGGGGATCGCAAAGGGCGCAGACTCATCGCATACCGCCTTGTCTGAGACGGAAAGCGCGGCAGAAGCCGAACCGTCGGAGGCATAACGCGAGGCATCTCCTACGAGGATACGATAGAGGTTGCAGGAGCGGTTGGCCGCGGCGGCGGGTTCCCAATCGGTGGCAGTAGCACGAGATAGGGCCTCTTTCACCGTGGCGGGGGCATCCTCGTCGTGGTTATCAGGACCGAACGTGTTGAGCCAGTGCAGATCGCGCACGATGAGTCGGCGGCTGGGCTCGTGAGGCACGAGGGTTTCCAGCTCGTCGCCTTCCGCGAAACGATTGCGGCACAGGAGGTACAGGTACTGCGGATCATCGGGAAATCCTTCGACTTCGCGCTGCACGCTTCGCTCTGGATGACGCGGGGAGGATGCGACGACGTCGGCCACGTGCATGGTCTCCTGCTCGTAGCCATCGTAGGCGGTCGCCTGTTCAACCTCGGAGAAATAGAAGCCAGTGCCGTAGGGACGGTGGGATACGGCCAGAAGCTCGTCGGCCACGACCTCGGGCGGCTCGCCGTCGAGTGCCCGGCGGTAGGCGCCCACCACGGTGGCCACATAGAAGGCCTTCTTGTTGCGACCCTCGATCTTGATGGAATCCACACCCGCATCGGCCAACGCCTGTAGGTGCGCGAGCATGTTCAGATCCTTCGCATTCATGATGAAGGTGCCGCGATCGTCCTCCTCGATGGGAAAGAACTCGCCGGGGCGCTTCTCCTCTTCCAGCTGGTAGCTCCAGCGGCAGGGCTGGGTGCAGTGACCCTTGTTGCCCGAGCGGCCGGTGAGGTAGCTGCTGATGAGGCAGCGACCCGAGACCGCCATGCACATGGCGCCGTGAGCGAAGGCCTCTATCTCCAGATCAGGCGGCGTCTCCTGGCGCAGGCGGGCGATGTCGGCCAGCGACATTTCCCGGGCGCACACCACGCGGCTCGCGCCGAGAGAGTGCCACACCCGGGCCGCAGCCGCATTGGCCACCGAGGCCTGGGTGCTCACATGGCGCTCCACCCGCGGCGACACCTCCCCGGCCACAGCGAAGGCACCGAGGTCGCCGATGATGAAGGCGTCCACCCCGGCCGCGTCCAGCGCGCGGAAGAACGCCGGCAGCCCGTCGATGTCGTCGGGGTGCATGAGAATGTTGCAGGTGACGTGCACCTTCACGCCGTGTTCGTGAGCAAAGGCCACAGCAGCGGGAATCTCGTCCATGCGGAAGTTCGCCGCCCGGGCCCGCATGCCGAACCGCTCGGCCGCCAGATACACCGCATCGGCCCCGAAGGCCACGGCGGCCCGCAGCTGTTCCATCCCACCCGCCGGCGCGAGCAGTTCCATCGGCATGCTTCCCAACGAGCTACCCCTCGAACGTCACGCGGGCACCCTGGGGGGTGTCCTCGATCACGAAGCCGAGATCGGCCAGGCCGTTGCGGACGCCGTCGGCCACGGCCCAGTTCTTCTCTTTGCGGGCCGTCGCGCGGGCCTCGAGCAAGCGCGCCACGGCGATTTCCGGATCATCGCCGTCGTAGCCGGCCAAGTCGGCCGCGAGCGCCACCACTTCCACCGGGTAGGCCTCCCCCACCTCGGCGGCCGTCACATCGATGCCGAGCACGTCCATGAGCTCCACGATGGCGCCGCGCGCCTCGCGCACGGCGGCGGCTTCTTCGGCCGCGAGGGTCTTCGCATCGGCCACGAGCGCATTCGCATCGCTCACGAACGAGAAGACCTCACCCAAGGCCGCCGGCGCGTTGAAGTCGTCATCCATGGCCTCGGTGAAGCCCGCACGCAGAACGGCCACACGATCGGTGAGCGCCGCGGCGTCCAGCGTGGCTGCAAGGGCAGCTGCGGGCGTCTCGGGCTCAAGGGCCGCCTCGCCGCGGGGCGTGCCCGTCTCCAGCAGCCAGTCCAGGGCCTTCACGGCGTTCTCGATACGCGTGAGGGCCGCGTCGGCCTCGGCAACGCGCTGCTCGCCGAACACGAGCGGGCTGCGGTAGTGGCTCTGCAGCATGAGCATGCGAAGGGCCGCCGGACGCACCTGCTCCAGCACCTCGTGCAGCAGCAGGAAGTTGTTCAGCGACTTCGACATCTTCTCGGTCTCGCCGGTCTCGGCGTTGGCGATCTGCAGCATACCGGAATGCATCCAGTAGTTGGCGAACGTGCTGTCACAAGCGCACTCGGACTGGGCACGCTCGTTCTCGTGGTGCGGGAACACCAGGTCGGCCCCGCCGCCGTGGATATCGAAGGGCAGTCCCAGGTACTTCTCGGACATGGCCGAGCACTCGATGTGCCAGCCCGGACGGCCCTCGCCCCAGGGGGATTCCCACGCCGGCTCGCCGGGCTTGGCCGCCTTCCACAGGGCGAAGTCCAGCTCGTCGCGCTTGCGCTCCTCCAGGCCCTGGCCGTCGGCGCGCAGCTCGCGGTGACCGCTTTCCGCCTCGTCCACGTCGCGGCCCGAGAGCTGGCCGTAGCCCGGGTAGGAGCGCACGTCGAAGTACACGTCGCCCTCCGACACGTAGGCATGGCCGCGCTCGATCAGGCGCTCGATGAGGGCGATCATGGTGCCGATCTCCTCCGTGGCCTTCGGGCGGATGTCCGGATCCTGCACGCCGGCCGCGCGCATGTCCTCGATGAACAGGCGCGTGTACTCCTCGGCCACTTCGGCGGCCGTGCGCGCCTCCTCGGCAGCGCGGCGGATGATCTTGTCGTCCACGTCGGTCACGTTCTGCACGAAGGTGACATCGAAGCCGCGCCAGCTGAGGTAGCGGCGGATCATGTCGAAGGAGATGAACGTGCGCGCGTTGCCGATGTGGATGCGGTTGTACACCGTCGGCCCGCAGACGTACATGGAGACCTTCCCGGGCTCGACAGGTTCGAAGTCCACCTTCTGGCGGCGGCGCGTATCGTACAGCTTGATCATAAAAGCTCCTTCGGGCGTTCATTCAGAATGAGAGCCATTGTAGCGCAAGAAAGCACCCTCACCTTTGCGACACAGGCGATTAAAGCACGAACATCAGCTCAACAAGCTGACGGCCTTGAGCAGGTCACTCACCGCGCTGCCCTCTCACGTCTATGCTCAGGTCGAGCCCGAGCATAGAAGCTACGTCGAGAGCCTTACCGAACTGGATAGTCTCCTTACCGTTCTCCAAATCGGAAATAAAGCGCGTGCCGCACCCGCAATACTCGGCCATCTCTTGCTGCGAATAGCCGAGCTCTTTGCGACGCGCACGAATGGCTTGCCCCAGGACCTTCATCGAGTTAATGCGCATGATGCTCTCATTACCTATCGGGAATATCTGCCGATCGAGAACTATATCATTACCGATCGGGAATGAAAAGGAAATTTGGGCGATTCTATTACCGATCGGGAATGATATGGAGTGCGAGACTTTCAGGCTACAAGGTGAGCACGAGCACTGTCTGCCCCTACTCTTCCCCATCGTCCAAGTAGTTGCGCAGCGCCTGCATGCGGCGATCTAGATCGGCGGCGGTCTCGGCCAGATCGGCCAGCTCGGCGGCCACCGCCGCGGCCTCTTCGTCGGGAAGATCCTTCTTGTAGCGCAGCTGATGCTCCAGCGATGCCCAAAAGTTCATGGAGATGGTGCGCAGCTGCACTTCCACCTTCACCGAGCGTTTCTCGCGCTCGAGGAAAATGGGCACCTCGATAATGAGATGCAAGCTGCGGTACCCGCTCGGTTTCGGGGAGGCCACATAGTCGCGCCGCTCGATAAGTCGCACGTCATCCTGGGAGAGCAGCGACTCGGCCAGGGAGAACATATCTTCGGGGAAGGTGCAGACGACGCGCACGCCGGCAACATCGTAGATGTTCTGCTCGATGGAATCCACCGACATGGGAAAGCCTTTGCGGGCGAGCTTCTTCGCCAGGCTGTCGGTGCTCTTCAAGCGCGACTTGATGGATTCGATGGGGTTGCGATCGTGCTGCAGCCCGAACTCGGCATCCAGCACGCGGAATTTCGTCTCCACCTCCATCATGGCGCACTCGTAATAGGTCATAAGGCGCCGGTAGGGTGCGAAGTTGCGCTCTAGCATGGCGGCAAACTCGTCGCTGCCCGCCAGCCGCGCCAGCATCTGGTTCGCCAGTTCCTCTCGCTGCTCGTGCAACACATCCAACGCGCTTTGGCCCAGCGCGCCCTGACCGTCACGCAGCCGCACCACCGCGTTTTCGAAAGCTCGCTCCGTCAACCTCGCCATAGCCGCTCCCTTTCCCGCGTCATCGTTGGCCCCTTGCTCCTTCCGAGCATGAGGCTTCGCTCTCTTTCGCAAGATGATACTTTGTGGCCTCGATATGACTTGGAAATCACGAAACATCGGTCGAAATCTACAAAATGAGACTTCATATCCTTCAAATGGCTTGAAAACGACGGAACATCGGTCGGAATTTTCAGATTAAGCTCTTTTGTAATACACGACCTGGGAAAACATCATCCTCAGTATTACAAGGAATGCTGAAAACAAGCTCTTCGACCGATGTTTCGTGATTTCCAAGCCATTTCAGCCATTCCGGCAAGAAGATCTCCCGCAGAGAGTGAGCTTCTGCGGGAGATCGCACGAATATGGTTAGCGCATAACAAAATTCTGCATCGATCTATCGCGCCGTCGCTTCGACCCTATCACGCATTCGTGGCTGCGAAAACTCTACCGCACCTCCGCAGCGGCGGACGGAGCGGCTTCGGCCTCGGCGTCTTCCAAATGCACGGAGGCGTGCCAATTGCCGGGTTCGCCGCTTACCTGGTACACGTAGGTGGCGCCGTCCTTCTCATAGGTGCCCGTGGCGGCACCGTTGGCGGACAGGTCATCGGTGAGGTCGATGGGCTCGATGCCCTCGGGGGCCAGAATGACATGGCCGTCGGAGGATTCCAGCACCATGTCGTCGGCGTTCGGCGAACCAGCCTCAGTGCCTTCCACCGTGTAGTCATGGATCTCGTAAGTAGTGTCGTCGAAGTCGCCACCTTCCGAGATCATGGTCATCTGCACCGCGCCGCCCTCACCATCGGCGTCTTCCACGGTGTAGTTGATCTCGCCGATGGCCGTGTCGCCGTTTTGGCTCATCTGCACGTCCATCTCCACCGGCTCGCCGTTGATGTAGACGGTGGCCTTCTCCACCCAGGTCTCGCCCGTGGCGGCGTAGCACACGCCGTTGGTGACCACGAACACGCCGAGCAGTGCCGCGCAGGTGGCGGTCGCGAATTTCAGGGCCGTCGTACGCTTCTTCGTCTTCTCCATGGGAATGCCCTTAACCTTTCCTATCAGGTCAGCAGAGGCATGGACCTCGCCCATCATGGCTTTGTACTGGCTTGAGTTGCTCATCTTCCCACGCCTCCTTCAGTGACTGTTTCAGTAGCTTCCTTGCGCGGACGAGCCGGGTGCGCACCGTGGGCTCCTTGATGCCCAGCACTTCGGCGATCTCGCGTGTGCCCATGTCCTCGAAGTAGAACAGGTGCACCACGATGCGGCACTTCTCGGGCAGGTCGCCCAAAGCCGCGTACAGCGCCTCGTGGGCCGGCTCGGCGAACGCGGGCTCCTCGAAGGGCGGGGCATCGCCGTCGCGAATCTCGCGCAGCTCCACTCGCTGGCGCCACAGACTCCGCCAGAGGCTCTTGCACTCGTTCACCGTGACGCAAATGAGCCACGCGCGCAGACGCTCATCGCGGGCGCCTGCTCGCTTGGTATCGCAACCAGTTCCGTCCCCTGCAGTGCGCTCGCCGTCACGGCCGCGACCGTGGCCGGCATCGCGCCCGGGATCAGGATCGCCATCACATTCGAGCCACGTCGGCGGCTTCTCGTACAGCTTTAGAAACACCGCCTGCACCACGTCCTCGGCATCGGGCACCCGTCGCGTCTGATTGAGCGCGATGCGGTACACCATGTCGGCATAGGCATCGACGATCTGTCGGTACTGGCGGTTGTCCACAGGTTTCCTTCTCGTCCGTCGGGGAAGGCGACGACTCGCAGCCGCTAGCTTGCCGCCCCGTCGCCGCCTTCCATAAAAGGCCTTTCACAGACAATACGCTTGGGCGCGGCACAATGTGCGACGTTTGGGAGAAATTTTCCCTGACAAAACTCGCCAGAAACGAGGGTGGTATAGAACAAGCAAGGAAAAGGCCGACTCGGGGCCGGCCTTCTTCTTGGGTGGGTGAGGGGCGATGCGCCTTGCGCGCAGTGGTGCGCCTTGGGCGCCCTAGCAGTTGCGGGCGGTGAGGTTGCCCGTGGTGATGGCGTTCTGGATGCTCAGCGGCTCGGCGGCGTCGCCAATCACGTGCACGTCGAACTCGCCGGACAGCTCGTCGGCCAGAGCCGTGTTGGGGCTCATGGTGGAGGCGTCCACCACGCAGTCGCAGGCAAGCGTGATGTCCATGCCGAAGCCGTTCGTGACGACGATCTCACCGTCGCCCACGCTCTTCAACGTGCACTCGGGCATGAGACGACCGCCGGCGGCGAAGAAGGCGGGCTTCACGAAGGCGTTCAGCATCATGGCCTGACCGGTGCCGAAGGCCTCGGCGGGCTCCGGCGCGATCACCGTCACCTTCTTGCCCTGGGCGATGAGGTAGTGGGCCGTGTCGGTGGCCTGAGCGTTGAATCCGAGCACCGCCACGCGCTCGCCGATCTCGCTGGCCAAAAAGTCGGTGACGCCAATGACCGGCGTGGCCGAACTTCCCGCGGCCGCCAGCTCCGGGCGCACGCCGCCGGTGGCGACGATCACCACGTCGGGACCCTGCTCGCGCACGAAGGCGGCATCCACCTCCTGGCCAGTGACCACGGCGACGCCTTCTACCTCCAGCATATGGGAGAGGTAGTTGCGCAGACGGCCCAAGCTCTCGTGCTTGCCCTTCACCATTTCGGCGAAGTCCAACAGGCCGCCCAGGCCGTTCTTCTCGTACAGGGTGACGGCGTACCCGCGCTCGGCGGCCACGCGCGCCGCCTCCATGCCGGCAGGGCCGCCGCCGATGACCATGACGTTCTTGTCGCCGTCGGCCGGACGCACTTCGTAGCCCTCGGGCATGGCGTCGGTGAACACCGAGTTGTTGCAGGGGTTCACGCGGCACAAACCTCCCAGGCAGTTCAAGCAGCGACAGCAGGGGCGGATCTCGTCGATGCGATTCTCGCGCAGCTTGTTGGCGTACTCCGCATCGCAGTTGGCCACGGGGCGGTGCATGTAGATCATGTCGAGCCACCCCTCGTTCAGGGCGTTCTCGAAGTAATCGGGGGCGAGTGCCGGATCCATGAACACCACGCCGCCCACGGGGATGCCCACATGCTGCTTGACGTAGCGGCAGGCGCCCATGATGAGGCCGCAGCCGGAATGGGAGCCGTCGAGCAAGCCGCTGAAGTGGCTGTCGAAGTCGAAGAAGGTGCCGAAGCTGGTGGCGCCGTCGTAGCCGTAGCCGGCGAAGACGCCGTCGTTGACAAACTGGGCCTCGTGGAAGGCGAAGGTACCCAGGCGCAGCTCCAGGGCATCGGCGCCGGCAGCCTCAAGGGCCTGGCAGATGGCCGCGGTCTCCTCGGGGGTGTTCACCAGCGCGTTGTCGCCGAGGGCGCCGTCGTTCTCCTCGGCGCCGTTCACGAGCACCTGCACCACGAAGTCCGCACCGCAGCGCTCCTTGATACCGCGAATGATGTCGCAGGCGATGCGGGTGCGGTTCTCAATAGTGGCCGGCCCGTAGGGGTCGTCGGCGGCACGGTCGTTGCCGAAGCGCGAGAAGAACCGTGCGGGCAGGTTGTCGCCGGCGGCATTCAGATCGATGCCGTCGAAGCCGATGGCCTGAAGGCGGGCGGCCCCGTCAATGGTGTCCTCGATGTACGTCTGGATGTCGGCGGCCGATAGCAGGCTGGCCTTGTGGGTCTCGCCCTCTTCGCCCATGTTCTCCCACAGATACACGATGCCGGGAGTGGCCGTCTTCATCTGGACGAGGCAAGGCACGTCATAGCTGTGCACTTCGGCGCAGATAGCCGCAAGCGGGCTTTCCTCGATGGTCATGCGCATATCGTTGTCGGCCACATTCACGCGCTTGTCCAGCCGCTCGAGCATGATATAGCTGCCCTCGACGAGCACCGCGCCCATGCCGCCGGCGGCGATGCGGCCGTGATAGGCCACGGCCTTCTGCTCCTCGTTGGGCACCATGGAGCTGGCCGCCGACTTGATGAGGCGGTTCTTCAGCGTGAGCGAACCGATCTTCAGCTCGGAGAACATAGTGGTGTTGGCGAAGTCCTCGATGCTGTTGGTCGTAAAGTCCCAGTCCTGGGGATTGATCTGCGCGTAGGGCGAAGCGGCGCTTCCCGTCTGCGACAACGCCGGGGACGTCGCATCACCGGACGCCGCTGCCTCGCCGCCGGCCTCAGCCGCACGAGGCTGCGGGGCGCACCCGCCCAGAAGCCCAAGCCCAAGCGCGCTTGCACCCAGGGCCGCCGCGCCTATGCCGCCCAAAAACCCGCGGCGGCTTACCGTTGCTGCTGTTTTCGTCTCTTCCATCGTGCTCATGCGAGCCTCCCTTTCTCTCCTTCGGCACGTTTCCGTTCCGTTTTGCCGCCCCACCCGATGCCATTGGGATCAGCGCACTTGCCGGCGCTTCTCGCCGCTTTGGCGAAGGATCCCGTGGGCTCTCACGGCGGGGATGAGGGCACTGTAGGACGGAAGCCCAGTTCAACGCATCGACCCGATGGAGGTAATTGCGAAAATATTTCCAGCATCGACCCGTTAGTACGATAGGAACGAGGCGGGGTGAGCGTCTATAATCTAGAGAGAAAGGAGGGGCCCGTGACATTCGATTCCGCGAAACCGCTGGTGGTGGAAATCGGCCTTGGCTGCTATTTCTGGCTGGCGCTGTGCACGCTGCTGTCGGGCGCGCTGTACCCCGCGCTGGAGGTGGGCACCGCTTGTCAGATACCGCTGACACTGTCGTGCGACGCAGGGCTTCTTTTAGGCTTTGCAGGATGCCTTGCGGTGGCGAAACGCGGCGGGCGCGCCTTCGGGATGCCGCTCCTTGCGGGGGCCGGCCGCACCTTCGCAGCAACCATGCTGCCGCTTTTGCCGGCCTTCACCACAAGCGTTGCTATCCTGCTGCGGACGGGGATGCTTTTCGAAGAGGCGACAGTGCCCATGATCGCTGGCGACGTGCTGCTCGGCGCCTCATTGGCTGCGGCCGGATACCTCTGGTGGCTTGCCTTTTCCGGAGAGTCGCCGCACGTCGCGCTTCTTCGAGTCGTGCGAGCGCTGCTTGGGGCCAGTATCGCCTTTGTTGTGCTTAGCCTGGCGCCGCGCGGCATTCTGTTGCTCGGCGCCTGCCTGGTGTCGCCCGTCGCCATAGGTCTGGGGCTGGCAATGCAACTTGCCGAACCACAGGCGGACGCGGACGACTCTCCTTGCGACGACGCCCGCGACGAACGCCCCGAAGCCTCCGCCGACACAACAGAGACCACCCGCCCCGCGCCTGAAACCGCGCCCCTGCCCCGCGTACTCCAACTTTCTATCGTCATCTCGGTATTCGTGGCGGATCTTCTGCTCAGCTTGTTCCCCGTATCGCTCTTCTCGGAGGCCAGCCCGCTTTTCGCGCCGCTGACCGGCGACCCGGCCGCTGCGACCCTCGGCAATCTCACCGAGCCGGCCCTTATCGCCGCGCTGCTTATCGCTCTGTCCTCGGGCATCGCCCTTCTGCTTGAAGAACGCGAACGCCTCAAGCTTCCGCTCGTGTGCTCCGTGGGATTTTTCGCCGTGGCCGTGGGGTTCGTCACCTTCCCCTACCACCTTCCCGGCGGAGCACCCATCGGCGTCGCCGAAGCCGGGCGCGTCATCATTCTCGTCTTCATCATCATGGCGCTTCTGCGCTACTACCAGGGCTGCCCGCCGCAGGCGTGGCTCATCCCCCTCGCCCGGCTCGCGTGCCTGTGCGCCCTGGCCATGGCCGTGGCCGACGTGCTTGTCATGACGCTGTACCTGAACCCGGCCCTCGACCTGTTCGACTTCACCAACCGCACCATCTTCGGCGGCGTTGGCGTCCTGGTTCTGGTGGCACTGCTGCTGGGGCCCATGCCCCATGTCTACGAGGTCGTGCGCCGGGGGGCATGCCGCTCGGAAGCCGCAGGGAACAATGCCGAAAATACCGACGAAGGAGCCGAAAGCGCGGCGGCGGTTTCCCTTCAACGCGAGGAGCTGGCCGAAGCGCACCTGGACGCCTTCGCCAGCGCCCACCGCCTCTCGCCCCGCGAGCGGGAGATCCTAGGGCTCATCTCGAAGGGCCGCGACGTTCCCTACATCGAGCAGGAGCTCGTGCTTTCCAAGAGCACCGTGAAGACCCACATCCGCCACATCTACGAGAAGTGCGAGGTCTCCTCCCGCCAGGCCCTGATCGACCTCCTGCAGTCGCACCCGGAAGACTGAGGAAGCAGCCTCATTGAGGCCAGCACTCCCCCTACAACGGCGCACGCCGCGTCATCCAGCTCGGCAGCGAGTCGGCCGAGCAGGTGGGTCTCCCTAATCGTCCACCTGCAGCTCGACGAAGGCGCTTTCGGGGCTGTGCTCGCCGGCATCGTTCACCGAGCGCACGCGCAGCACGTAGAAGCCCGCCTTCTCCGGCGTGTAATCGAAGGTCCAGGTGAGGTTCTGGTTGTCGTTAAATGCGGCACACAAGACAGGTGGCGTAGGCGGTGATGCCCTCTTCGCGGCCTTCGGGACCCAAGTGCTCGGTGGTGGTGGCCTTCACGCCGACGTTTTCCACCGGCAGCCCCATGGCACGGGCCAGGTTCTCGCGCATCTGCTCGCGGTAGGGAGAGAGCTTCGGAGCCTGGGCGGCAATGACGCTGTCCACGTCGATGATCTCGAAACCGCGCTCGCGCACGAAGCGAGCCACCTCGGCGAGCAGCTTAAGCGAGTCGGCATCCTTGTAGGCCGGGTCGGTGTCGGGAAACAGCTTCCCGATGTCGCCCCCGCGCACGGCGCCCAAAAGCGCGTCGGAGATAGCGTGGGCTAGCACGTCGGCATCGGAGTGCCCGTCGAGCCCCTGATGGTGCGGAATGTCCACCCCGCCCAAGATGAGCTTGCGGCCCGGAGCAAAAGCATGCACATCCATTCCCAGCCCCGTCCGAAGATTGCGCAGGTCGTTCATACCGGCTCCTTCCGCCTTCTTCCATCACGCATATCGCCTCTGAAAACCCTTCTCATTTCCTTCTCGGTCATCGAAAAGACTCGTTTCTGCAGCAAATCGCGAGTTATAAGCGTCTGAGCGATGCGCTTCACCGCATTCCAGGTTTTCCGCCCAGCAAAACCCCAGGTCAGAAATTCGCAGCTTTTGAATGTCTCGAACGAAGAAAGCTCCAGACGCTTATAACTCGCGATTTGCTGCAGAAATGGCCCTCTTCGCTAACCGTTACCGATGCTCGGAGTTCAAAAGCATGGTTCGAACGGCACTGGCGAGAAGCACATAGTCCTCGGGCACCGTAAGCTTAATGTTGTCGCGCTTCCCTTCCACGATCAGCACTTTGCCGCCCAGTCGCTCGATGAGCGACGAGTCGTCGGTTCCCACGAAGCCGTCGGACAGCGCGCTCGCATGGGCGCGGCGGTAGATGCCCGCGCGGAAGACCTGGGGCGTCTGGGCGTTCCAGAAGACCGAACGGTCGGGGGTGCCCACCACCACGCCGTCTTCCACGACCTTCAGCGTATCCACCGCCGGATGTGCCACAATGGCGCCGTCGGCATCGAAGTTGCCCTTGACCATGTTGATGGTGTGCTCGATGAGATCCGGCGACACGAGCGGTCGGGCGCCATCGTGCAGCACCACGTATTCGTACTCGTCGCCCACCATCTCGAGCCCCGAAAACGCCGACTCCTGGCGAATGGCCCCCGAGGGCGCGAGCACCACGGGCGTGACGAAGGGGAACGGGTCGATGGCGCGGGACAAGTACTCGTGCATGCGCTCCTCGGGGCACACGATGACGATGAGCCCCACATCTCCTACCGCGTCGAAGGCCTCGGCCGACCACGTAAGGATGGGCTTGCCGGCAATCTCCACCAGCTGCTTGCCACCTTCTTTGCCGAAGCGCTCCCCTGTGCCACCGGCCAGAATGATGGCCGCCGTCTGGGGCTTTTTGTCCACTTTGCCCTGCAGCTGCAGAAGCGGCGAGCTCAGGGCATCGAAATCGAGCTCATCCATGCAAAAGGACGGCTCGCGAAGAACCGAGGGCTCGGTGACGGGATCGATGATGTTCGGCATAAGTACCCCCTGAGGGCTCGTGGAATGTTGGGACATAGTATAAGCCATCGCGCGCATTTTCGGTTTTCTTCCGCAAATGCCACTTCAGGCCCGCTTTGGTAAGGCGCGAGGACGAAAAATGCCAGTTGAAGCCCGCTTTGGTAAGATTTCGAGCTCCAGAGGTCTTGCGCCCTTACCATTCCGGGGTCGAACTGGCATTCGGGAAGGGAAAATCGAAATCGTCCCCAATCGCGGTTCAGACATGAAGAAGGAGGCTCCGGGGAGCCTCCTTGTAGACGCGGTTAGAATACGCTCGAATTACGACTGGGCGCAGCTGCGTCGGAGCCGAGGCGCGGCCTCAGTTGGCACCGAAACGCAGCCGGGGCGGAACCGAAGGACAGCCCCGCTAGCGCCGAAAGGCCGCCCCTACTCCCCTCCCGCCAGAGAACCAGCGGGGGTGCCGGCGCCACGGCCGCTTCCCACGCCAGCGTGGCCCAGGTCGTAGTTCGTCAGCAGCAGCTCGGCGTCACGGGCGATGGAGTCGCGCTTGCGAGGCGCCGGGATGGAACCGGTTCCCTCGGAGAACACCAGCTCCTCGCCGTCCTCGGACACGGTGACGTCCACCACCGAACCGCTTGTCCAGCGGCCCTCAAGGATCTGCTCGGACAGCGGATCCTCCAGCATGCGCTGGATGGCGCGACGCAAGGGCCGGGCACCGAAGGCGGTGTCAGTGCCCTCTTTGGCCACGAGGCGTTTGGCGGCGTCGTCCAGGTTGATGGTCATGTTCTGGGCGATCATGCGCTCGCGCAGCTCGGCCACCATGAGGTCGACGATCTGCACGATCTCGTCCTCGGTCAGGCTCTTGAACACGATGATCTCGTCGATGCGGTTCAAGAATTCCGGACGGAAGGCGTTCTTCAGCTCGTGCATGACGCGGCTCTTGATTTCCTTGTCGGAAAGCCCGTTCTGCCCCGAGTTCGAGAAGCCCAGCGTGGTCGTGGTGGTGATGTCGCGGGCGCCCACGTTCGAGGTCATGATGATGACGGTGTTGCGGAAGTCCACGGTGCGGCCCTGGGCGTCCGTGAGGCGCCCCTCCTCCAGAATTTGCAGCAGGATGTTGAACACATCCGGATGCGCCTTCTCAATCTCGTCGAAGAGCACCACCGAGTACGGGCGCTGCCGCACGGCCTTGGTGAGCTGGCCGCCCTCGTCGAAGCCCACATAGCCCGGAGGCGAACCCACCAGGCGCGACACCGTGTGCTTCTCCATGTACTCGGACATGTCGAAAGACAGAAGCGCATCCTCGGAGTTGAACAGGAACTCGGCCAGCGCCTTGGAAAGCTCGGTCTTGCCCACACCCGAGGGGCCCAGGAAGATGAACGAACCCGCGGGGCGCTTCGGATCCTTCAAGCCCGAACGGGAACGACGGATAGCCTTGGAAAGCGCGGTGACGGCCTCGTCCTGGCCGATGATGCGCTCGTGCAGCACGCCTTCCATGCGCAGCAGCTTCTCAGTCTCGGCCTCGGTGAGGTTGCTGACGGGCACGCCGGTGGACATGGACACCACGTCGGCGATGTCCTCAACCGTGACGTTCTGCACCGTCTTAGAGGTGTCCTCTTCCCATTGCTTCTCGGCCTCTTCGCGCTCCTTCTTCAGAGCCTCTTCCTCGTCGCGCAGCTCGGCGGCGCGCTCGAAGTTCTGGTCGCCGATGGCGCGGTCCTTCTCGGCGCGGCACTTCCGCAGCTTCTCGTCCAAATCGCGCAGCTCCTTGGGCAGCGTCATGTTGCGGATGCGCATGCGGGCGCCGGCCTCGTCCATGACGTCGATGGCCTTGTCGGGCAGGTAGCGATCCTGGATGTAGCGGTTGGCCAGCTGCACCGCGGCGGTCAGCGCCTCGTCGGTGAAGTGCACGCCATGGTGCGCCTCGTACTTGTCGCGCAGGCCCTCCATGATGCGCACGGCCTGCTCCTCGTTGGGCTCGTTGATGGTAAGCGGTTGGAAGCGGCGCTCCAGCGCAGAGTCCTTCTCCAGGTGCTTGCGGAACTCCTCCAGGGTGGTGGCGCCGATGATCTGGATCTCGCCGCGCGACAGCGGGGGCTTCAGAATGGCCGCCGCGTCGATGGAGCCCTCGGCGGAGCCGGCGCCGATGATGGTGTGGATCTCGTCGATGAACAGCAGCACATCGCCGGCGTCCATGACCTCCTTGATGACCTTCTTCAGGCGCTCCTCGAACTCGCCGCGGTACTTCGAGCCGGCCACGAGCGCGGAGACGTCCAGCGTGATGAGGCGCTTGTTGCGCAGGATGTCGGGCACCTGGTTGGCCACGATGAGCTGGGCCAGGCCCTCGGCGATGGCGGTTTTGCCCACGCCGGGCTCGCCCAAGATGAGCGGGTTGTTCTTCTGGCGCCGCGAGAGGATCTGCATGACGCGCTCGATTTCCGAAGCGCGGCCGATGACCGGATCCAGCTTGCCCTCGCGGGCCTTCTTGGTGAGATCGGTGCCGAACTCGGTGAGCATGGAATCCGACGAGCTCGCCGGGCCATCGAAGCCCGCGCGCCCGGCGTAGACCGGCGATTGGCCCACAAGATCGTTCAGCGCCCCGCGCACGTCGTCGCCGGAGACGTTCAGGCGGCCCAGCACCTCGAGCGCCGTGCCCTCGCCCTCGCGCACGATGCCGAGCAGCAAGTGCTCCGTGGAGATGTAGGACTGCCCCATCTGCATGGCCTCGCGCAGCGAGTTCTCCAGCACGCGCTTGACGCGCGGCGTGAAGGAGAGGTGCCCCGAGACATCGGTGTCCTCATCAATAGTGACCACCTGGCGGATGGCCTGCACCACTCCGTCGTAGCTGACGTTCAAGCGGTTGAGTGCCTGGGCGGCGAGACCGTCCTTCTCCTGGATGAGGCCGAGCAGGATGTGCTCGGTGCCCACGTAGGGCTGGTGAAGCGAGCGCGCCTCATCCTGAGCCAGGACAAGCACTTTGCGCGCCTTGTCCGTGAATTTCTCGAATGACATGGTTGCCTCGTTCCTTGGGTTGGTGCCCTTCTGCGAATGCTTTCTCTCTGGTAAAACTGACACGTCGGGCACGGCAAATAGTTCCCGTGCAGTTTAGCACTCCCTATCTTGAATTGCTAAACCTGGGTCTTGGAAACCCCCTATTTGTGGGCACGTTGTGAGGGATCCGCAGAAGAATTCCGCGAGGGAGCTTCCTTTTCAGGCTCTTCGCCAACTGCGCGTTCGACCTCCTCGTCGGCGGCGCGCTCCTCCTCGTCGCGGTTGTCTTGACGAGCGTCCTCGCGGCGGACGTCGCGCTCGATCTTGCGGAGGTTGGCGTTTTGGAACTCGGCCACGAAGCCGGCCGAGAAGATGCCGCCGGGAATGGCCACGAGCGCCACCGAGAGGAACATGATGA
The DNA here is from genome assembly GCF_977113345.1 of Adlercreutzia sp. CNCM I-6216. NCBI lineage: Bacteria > Bacillati > Actinomycetota > Coriobacteriia > Eggerthellales > Eggerthellaceae > Adlercreutzia > Adlercreutzia sp. CNCM I-6216. The sequence goes on along the minus strand of NZ_CDSBIE010000004.1, from coordinate 225,189 downwards.
CCGAGCCCACGATGCGCCCCGCCGGCGTGATGGGCACCAAGTCGCCATAGCCGGTGCTTGTGACAGTGGTCACGGCCCAGTAGATGCCGGACAAAAGGTTGTTGAACTTGTCGGGCTGAGCCGGATGCTCAATCTCGTACATCACCACACTGGCCACCACCACGAGCATGGCAATGACCAGAAACGACGCCACGATTTCATGGTAGTGTTTCGAAATGACGCGACCGATCGTGCGCAGCCCGCGCATATAGCGGGAGATCTTTATCAGGCGCACCAACCGCACCACGCTAATGACGTTCTGCAGCGCGGGCGTGACGGGCAAAAACCATGCCGCCATATTCGGCCCGAAGGACAAGAGGTCAATGATACCCCACGGCGAGAAGATATAGCGCAGCCGAGCACGAGCCAGAGTGCAGTTACCGTAGGCCAAATCGGCAATCCAGATACGAGCGATATATTCCACGAAAAAGCACACCGTGGAGAATCGGTAGAAGCCCTGGATGATATTGGCCGCCACCGGATCGAGCCCCGGCTGAGCGGAGACGAACACTACCACGGCATTCAGGAGGATGAGCGCGAACAGCGCACCTCCGACGATCTTCGCCGGCCAGTTCGCCCGATTCAGGTTCTCCAAAGCGTAGAAGGTTTCCCGTTTGAACGTGGAGGAGTCGCCCAAGCGCCGACGCAGGCTCTCGCGGCGCGTGCGCTCCTTGCGCCGCCGGCGCTCCTCGCGGCGCTCCCGCCGCTCGCGGGCAGCGCGCTCGTCGTCTTCGTCGCGTTGCCGTTCGTCATCTGTGGCGCTCATGGGGCACCTCCTCTCCCCTCCCATTCTAAGCAGAGGACGCCCCACAACGCGTCGCCATCCACCAGCCGTCAAGAAGCTGGATACAAAGGACGGCCCCCTTCGCCGCAGTTGCGAAGGGGGCCGTCCTGGAGTCGTCAGCGCAAGCGCCTAGTACAGCTTGGCACCGGCGGGGATGTGGTCGTCTACCATGAGGAGGTTCAGGCGCTCCTCGGGCTCGCCGTCGTCGCCGGGCACCTCGTGGATGGCCGACATGAGCATGCCCTCGGAGGCCACGCCCATCATCTTGCGCGGCGGCAGGTTGGTGATGGCGATGAGCGTACGCCCCACAAGTTCCTCCGGCTCGTAGTAGGCATGGATGCCCGACAGGATGGTGCGGTCGGTGCCCGTGCCATCGTCCAGGGTGAACTGCAAAAGCTTCTTCGACTTCGGCACCGCGACGCACTCCTTCACCTTCACGGCGCGGAAGTCCGACTTGCTGAACGTGTCGAAATCCACCTCGTCTTCGAAGAGGGGCTCGATGACGACGTTGGAGAAATCGATGGGCTCGGAGGGCTCGGCACTGGTGGCCTCAGCCGCGCAAGTTGCAACCGGCGCACCCTCAGCCGGCGCACCCTCGGCCGGCGCCTTCTCAGTCGCGCACACCGGCCTCCCGTCCCCGAGCACCTCGTCCTTCATGTGCGGGAACAGCAGCACGTCGCGAATGGACGGCGCATCGGTGAGCAACATGACCAAGCGGTCGATGCCGATGCCCACGCCACCGGCCGGCGGCATGCCGTACTCCAGCGCGCGGATGTAGTCGGCGTCGAAGCCCATGGCCTCGTCGTCGCCCATGTCCTTGGCCGCCACCTGGGCGCGGAAGCGCTCGGCCTGATCCACCGGGTCGTTCAGCTCGGTGAAGGCGTTGCCGTACTCGTGGCCCAGGATGAACAGCTCGAAGCGCTGAGTGAGCTCGGGGTTCTCCGGATGCTTCTTCGCCAGGGGCGAGATCTCCAGCGGGTGGTCGACGACGAAGGTGGGCTGGATGAGCTTCTCCTCCGCCACGGCCTCGAAGATCTCGGAGATGAGCTTGCCCTTGCCCCAGGCCGCCTCGGCATGGCCGCCGTTTTTTTCCAGAATGGCCACCAGCTCGTCGCGAGTGCGGTCGAAGGACACCTCCTCGCCGGCGTGCTCGCTGGCCAGCTCCATCATGGAGGCGCGGCGCCAGTCGCCGGACAGGTCTACCGGCGTTCCCTGGTACTCGATCTTAAGGGTGCCGCAGGCCGCCTCGGCCGCGGCCTTGATGCAGCCCTCGGTGAGATCCATCATGGAGTCGAGGTCGCCGAAGGCCTCGTAGGCCTCCATGGTGGTGAACTCGGGGTTGTGGTACGGATCCATGCCCTCGTTGCGGAACTGGCGACCGATCTCGAACACCTTCTCGAAACCGCCCACGAGCAGACGCTTCAGCGGCAGCTCCGTGGCGATGCGCAGGTAGTAGTCGCGATCAAGCGCGTTGAAGTGCGTGATGAAGGGCTTCGCGTTCGCGCCGCCGATGATGGCATGCAGAAACGGCGTCTCCACCTCGTAGTAGCCCTGGCCCTCCATGTAGCGGCGGATAGCCGAGACGATCTTGAAGCGGCGCTCGAAGGTGGTGCGCACCTCGGGGTTCATGACGAGATCCACGTAGCGCTGGCGATAGCGGGTCTCCTTGTCCGTCAGGCCGTGGAACTTCTCAGGCAGAGGGCGCAGCGACTTGCTCATCAGCTCGAAGGAATCCACCGCCACGGACAGCTGCCCGCGCTTCGTGCGCATCATGGTGCCATGCACGGCAATCCAGTCGCCCACGTCCAAATCGCACAGCGCCGCGAAAGCTTCCTCGCCCAGCGCGTTGATGCGGCAGAACAGCTGAATGTCGCAGCCGGACTCGCGCAGCTCCAGAAACGCGATCTTGCCCTGGACGCGCTTGGCCATGACACGGCCGGCGATGAGCACCGCGTCCTCAGTGGACTCGCCGTCTTCCAAGTGCGCGTACTTCTCGTTCAGCTCGCCCACCGTATGGCTGCGCTTGACCGAGTGCCCATAGGGATCGATGCCCGCGGCAATCAGCGCCTCGCGCTTGGCGCGGCGCACCTCGATGGGATCGTCTTCGATGATTTCTACCGCTTCGGCCATTCCGGTCTCCTAGTGCTCGATCTTGATAACGGTCAGCTTGATGTCGCGACCAGTGGGGCCGGTCGTCGTCACTTCGTCGCCCTTCTTGCAGCCGAGCAGCGCCTGACCCACCGGCGACTCGTTGGAGATCTTGCCCTCGTGGGCGTCGGACTCGGCGCCGCCCACGATGGTGAACACGCGCTCGCGGCCGTTCATGTCCACGGTCACCGTGGAGCCGATATTCACCTTGCTCGAGCGCTTCGGCGCGTTCACGACGGTGGCCTCGGAGAGGATGCGGCTGATCTCGGCGATGCGCGCCTCCATCATGCCCTGCTCGTTTTTGGCGTCGTCGTACTCGGAGTTCTCGGAGATGTCGCCGAACTCGCGAGCGACCTTGATGCGCTCGCCGATTTCGGCGCGCTTCTCGTTCTCGAGGTAGTGCAGCTCCTCCTCGAGCTTCTTCTTGCCTTCTTCGGTCAGCACGTAGTTGTCGTTAGCCATGATGATTCCTGTTTTCTCTCTTATACATCGGTGGTGCGCCCGCCTAACGCAGCGGGCGCACCACCGTTCTTACCTGATGTTGTCGAAGGAGCGAGGTTACTCGGCCTTCTTCTTGACGACCTTCTTCACCGTCTTCTTCGGAGCGGCAGCAGGCTCTTCCACGACCTCTTCCACCACTTCGACGACTTCCTCGTCGTCGGCGGCTTCCTCGACGTCCTTTTCGCCGGCGCCCATGCCCTCGCGCAGGTTCTTCACCGTCTTGCCGAGCGCGCTGCCGAGTTTGGGCAGGTTCTTCGGGCCGAAGATGAGCAGGATAACGACCAGGATGATGAGGAGCTCGGGAACTCCCATGCCCAGAATCTTCATGCAATTCCTCCATAAGGTCGGGCAAGGGGTCGCCTTGCCTTATCGATGATCGCCCGCCGTTGTCTCGTTTCCGACGAGCAGTGCGCCCGGACCCTCCGCGCGCCTTTGAATGCGCGGGCAATGGTAACACAAACCCCCTCACCGCGCCGTGTTTCGCACAAATACTTCAACGACGGCCGCCGTTCAGCCTCCACCTCTCGCAAAAGGCGCGAAAGAAAAGCGGCGACCGTAGCCAGAAACAAATTTTTGCCACCCCGGTTCGAAGAGCCAGGCATTTTTCCTTGTCTGGCTACGGTGTTATCCTGATACAACAAATCGCCCCGGGGCTACGACCAGGCGATATGCCAGAAATCGATATGTTATCCACACGATACACCGTAGCCTGGGGCAGGATAATGACGCGATGCTTGCTGCGTCGTGACAAAAACACGCCTCGGGCTACGGTTCGCCGCAACCTCGATGGGATAAAATGGGTGTTCAGCATTCGCATCCAGAAGGAGCAGCTATGTACCGCATGACCGATGAGGAATTCGAAACCGCCATCGCCGAGGCCCTTGATGCGATGCCCGAGCAGTTCATGGAAGCGCTGAACAACGTGGCCATCGTATGGGAAGAAGAGCCAAGCGCCTACCATGTGGGCTATGACGAGGAATGGGACATCGAACCAGCGTTTGTCGAAGACGAAGATGGCCCCGAATCGTATACGCCTGCGGAACGCGATGCAAAAGACGACGCAGCAGCGGAAGACGCAGGCGGCGAATACGAGGCGGAGGACGACGAGGACGAATTCGACGACCTTCTCGGGCTGTTCGACGGGCTGTCCATCGTGGAACGGGCCAACGGCTACGACGACGACATCCCCGACGTCATCACCATCTTCAAAGGCCCACACGAGCGCTGCTTCAACAGCCGCGAGGAAATCGTGGAAGAGGTCGGCAAGACCATCATCCACGAGCTGGGCCACTACTTCGGCCTTAACGAGGACCAGCTTGCGGCCATGGGGTACGAGTAAGGGGGCAGGATCGCCCCGCGCCGAGCCATGCAACCCCTTGAGCGAAAGAGAGCGTGCGGCCCTATCGAGGCAGCAGGTTGCTTGTGTACTCCGTCCTTCCCGCCAGAACATCGTCGTAGAAGCCCTGTTTCCAATCGATATAGTCGATGCTCTTTTGCACCTCGACGAGTAGCTCCGCAAGTCGCGCGCGCTTGGCCGCGAGCATCGTTTTGCGCTCGGGAATGCTGGCGGCCCCCTGCAAGCACAGCGCTAGGTACTCCTTCATTTCCTGGATGCTCATATCGCAGCGCTTAAGGCACGTCAGACTTTTGACCCACTCGACATCGCGCTCGTCGAAAACGCGGCGGTTGTTCGCGTCTCGCTTCACATTGGGCACGAGCCCCTGGTTGCAGTAGAACTTCAGCGTCTCGTAGGTGAGGCCCGTCGTCTCGCACACCTGCTTCATGGAGTAAAGCTGCGTCATGTTTGTGAATGCTCCTTGCTTTCGCTGCCACTGCCCTTTTGCGGTAGTAACTACCGGTTGATAGAGTCGCACTTTAGCAGCTGAAAGACATCCTGACAAGAAAGGATTCCCATGAACTCGTTCACTTACCAGTACCCCGTCAAGAACTACTTCGGCGAAGGCGCTCTGCACACCGCGCTCGCCGCCGAGCTGCCCGCCATGGGCGAGAAGGTCATGCTCGCTTACGGCGGAGGCTCCATCAAGCGCACGGGCCTCTACGACGAAATCGTGGCGGCGCTTCAAGATGCGGGGGAAGACCGTCGTGGAATTCCCGGGCATCATGCCTAACCCCACCTACGAGAAGGTGCAGGAAGGGGCCCGCATCGCCCGTGAGGAAGGGGTCGACTTCATCCTCGCCGTGGGCGGCGGTTCGGTGTTCGATTGCTGCAAGATCGTCTCCGCTCAGGCGCTGCTCGACGAGGACATCGACGATTTCGAGCACGTGCAGGACAAGACGCCGACCGCCTTCATCCCGCTGGGGTGCGTGGTCACGCTCTCCGGCACCGGCGCCGAGCAGAACAACGGCGGCGTCATCACTAACGAAGCCACCAAGGTGAAGGGCCGGGGGTGCGGACGTCTTTTCGTACCTTCCTACACCGCCCAGCCCTCGCTGCGGCGGTACTCGTCGGGGCTCAGCCACCCCAGCGAGCGCTTCTCATCACATCGCGGCAGCGGTTTTGGGCGCAGACGATCAGCCACGCCTTCTCATGCTCGGCGTCGTTGAACGTGCGGGGATGCTCTACCAGCGAGAGAAACACTGCCTGGGCGGCATCCTCGGCCTTGGCGGCGCTTCCCAAATAGGAGTAGCACAGCCGGTACACCACCCCAATGTGGAGGGGGTACACAGCTTCCATCTCGGTTTGCGAGGCCACGGTTTCTCCTTCCCTTTCCTCTAACACGATTGGGGAAGGTGTTTTGTCGGAAGATTTCGGAAAATGCTCTATCCCAGCTGGCTTACGAGGTTGTCGGTCTCGCGGGCGATGCGCATCTCCTCGTCGGTGGTGACCACGCAGATCTTGATGGGGCTGTCGTCGATGGAGATGATGCGGTTCACGCCGATCTGGCCCACCACGTGGTTGCGCTCGCGATCGAGGATCATGCCCATGTGGGCCAGCCCCTCGAAGATGAGCTCGCGCAGCTCGGCGGAGTTCTCGCCGATGCCGGCGGTCATCACCACGGCGTCGGTGCGGGTCATGGCCGCGTAGAAGCCGCCGATGGCCTTCTGCACCCGGTACACGTACATGTCGATGGCCAGCCGCGCCTGCTCGTCGCCCTCATCGGCCGCCGCCAGCACGTCGCGCATGTCGGCCGACAGCCCCGACACGCCGAGCACGCCGCTCTCGCGGTTCAGCACGGCGTCCATCTCGTCGAAGGAGATGCCCTCGCGGCGCATGATGTAGGTGAGGATGGCCGGGTCGATGGAGCCGCTTCGCGTGCCCATCATGAGACCCTCCAGCGGCGTGAAGCCCATGGTGGTATCGATGGACTTCCCATGGTTGACCGCCGTAATGGAGCCGCCGTTGCCAAGGTGGCACGTGATGAGGCCCAAGTCGCGCAGCGGACGGCCGAGCAGGTTCGCCGCCTGCTGGGCCGCGTAGCGGTGGCTCGTGCCGTGAGCGCCGTAGCGGCGGATGCGGTAGTCGTCGTAGTAGCGGGCCGGCAACGGGTACATGTAGGCCTTCGCGGGCATGGTGGCGTGGAAGGCGGTGTCGAAAACGGCGACCTGGGGCGTATCCGGCATGAGCGCGGCCATCATGTCGATGCAAGCGTCGGCCGGCGGGTTGTGCAGCGGCGCCAGCTCCTCACACAAGGTGAGCTTCTCGCGGGCCGGCTCGTCGATGATGACGGACTTGGTGAAGTACTCGCCGCCGGCCACGATGCGGTTGCCGATGGCGTCGATCTGCGAGAGGTCGCTGATGGGGCTCTCCGGATCGTCGACGAGCACCTCCAAAAGCTTCTTCAGGCACTCGGCCACGGTCATGTTTGCCACATGATAGGTGACCTTCTGGAAATCGGGCGCGAAGGCCACGTTCATGTAAGCGTCAGGCGTGCCCACCTTCTCGGCCAGGCACTTCATGAGCGAAACCTTGCCGTCAGTCTCGATAAGCTGGCTCTTCAGCGACGACGAACCCGCATTCACGACCAGTATGCGCATGAGCATTTCCCTTCCATACAAGAAGAGCCGGCGCGGGGCCGGCTCTTGAATTCGATGGTCGGGTTGACAGGATTTGAACCTGCGGCCTCTGCGTCCCGAACGCAGCGCTCTACCAAACTGAGCCACAACCCGAAATGCTGCCTTGCGGACAGCGAACGCTATGATACCACAGAGCCCGCCCAGCGCAAGAGAAAAGTCGGCGGAATTTTACGCCTGCCCGCGCTCGGCGAGCTTTTGGGCGAGGTAGTCCTTCGGCACCACCTTCACCACGATGACGCCGTCGCTGATGACGTCGCCGTCCCCGTCGTAGGCGGCCACGTCCCAGTACAGCTTGTAGCCGGCCTTCGACGACGGTTTGCGCTCGGCGAGCTTCGCCACGCCGCGAGCCACATCGCCTTCCCGACCGCTCTTCTTGTGACGGATGGTCACCTCCACGCCGAAGGGCTGCTCGGTCTCCAAGTCGCATGCCAGCTCGCCGCCGGCCGAAGCGACCGATTCCAGAAGCGCGATGGTGGCGCCCCCGTGCAAAAAGCCGAACGGCTGCAGAAGCGCCGGGGTGATGGACATCTCCGCTTCCACCAGGCCCGGTTCCACCTTGGTGAAGTGGATGCCCAGCGTATGGTTGAGCCCCTGCGCCTCGCGCTTCTGCGCCACATCCAGGGCCGCGCCCGTCAGATTCGTCTCCGTCATCGCTTCCGCTTCCTTTCACGTCGGGCGCCCTCGCGGCACCCGCCTATTTCGTCTCCTTCGAAGGCTTCCCCGACCCAGCCGCCGGCAAAGCCTTCGGGGCCACCGGCACCTTCTCGGGCTCGGACCGGCCCTCAGCCGTCTCCCACTTGGCGGCCTCGTCGGCCTCCACCTGCTTCACGGCCTCCACCTTGTCGGGCAGCTCGTGCTCCATGGCTTCGGCCTTGCCCTTCAAATCGCGCGAGCCCAGCGGCATGAACGCCTTTATGCGCTGGATGACCACTGCGCCCACAAGGAACGGCAGCCAGAACACAATGCCGCGATAGACGATGACCACGGCAAGACCCGTGGCCGAGCCGATGCCGAACAGCGCGAAGGCCACGGTTACCGCCGCCTCCACAACGCCGACACCCTGGGGCACAAAGGAAATCATAGCGAACAGCGTGGCCACAACATACCCGCAAATGAGCGCTTCTGGGTGGTGCACGCCGAACGCGAAGCCAACGAGCACAAAGCAGCTCATCTCGCAGATGCTGGAGAGGGTCGTCCACAAAAACGATTGCACCGTCTTGCGCGGGTTCTTCGTGATGAGGTGCGCGGCGCTGGAGAAGTTGTGGATCGTGCGCTCCACGGACTCGTCAATGGCCGGCTTCTTGAACTTCGCGAGGATCTTGTCGGCGAGCTTCACGAACGGACGCAGCACCTTCAGCACCAGCTGGGGCTTCAGCCCGCCCACGGCGATGACGAACACGAGGCCGCCCACGAGCGCCACGGCCACCAGCCCGAGCGCCAGCCACCCCGGTTGCAGCCCCACCGTGAAGGTGAGCACGCCGAAGGTGGTGAGCATGATGATGACGAAACCGGAATCGATGGATAGCTGCATGAGCAGCGCCGCCGTGGTGCCCTTGCCCGCCTGCATGCCGTTGCGCGTGGCCGTGGCCATGACAAGCGACGTGCCGGCCAGGTTCATCGAAGGCGCCACCGTGTTCATGAAGAAGGTACCGAACACCAGCGACAGGCCCGTGCGGTAGCTGATGTGCCCGTTCACGGTGTTGAAGCAGGCCTGAAAGCCGCGGCCCTGGGCCAGGTACTTGCACAGCTGGGCCACTACCGCCGCAATGATGAAAAAGGGCGTGCCCTGCTTGATGGTGTCGACAAGCTTCACCAGCGAGTCGCCGGAAAAGAATATGAATGCGAGCACGATAACGACCACCAGGCCGATCATGATCTTCTGCAAATTGCCGCGCATCAGCGCACCTCCGTCGTGGTAGGAGACAGGGGTAGGTGCATCATTATAACGCGCCGCCCACAAACTCCATGAGATCGCTGCGCAAAAGCCAATCGCGCTCGTCAGCCCCCGTGCCTTCCGCATCGGTTTCCAGGAACAGGAACCCGTAGAAGCCCACCGTCACCGGATCGAAAACATGGTAGGCGAGCACATGGCTGAACCGCTCGCAGAGCGCCGCACCGTCGAAGGGGCGCGCCAGATCGGCCTCGGGCGCCGGATTCAGCAGCGACATGGAGTAAACCTTGCCCGGGTGCGCCGCGTACAGCGCCGCCAGATCGACCGGCGTATCTTCCAGGAACGCCTCGTAGGTGCGCAGGCCCACCCCGTAGAAGGCCACGTCCGTGCCGCCGAGGCCCGCGAAGCGCAAGGGGTTGAACTCGATGGGAGCAATGGCGCCGCCGTCGACGCGCAGCTCCACGTGAACGGGGATGCTGCGGGCGCCCACCACCTCGTTCACAGCCGCCAGCCACGCCGTGAAGCGGTCATTCCACGCATCCACAATGGTGCCGTCGGTGAGATACATCCTGTCGGAGGTATCCTCGGGCCCGGCGAAATCGTGACGCAGGATGTTCAGGATATGGGGAGCGCCATCCTCGTCGAAGTAGGCGTCCAGGGCGTATTCCGTACCAGCGAGGTAGCCTTCGATAAGGTATTCGCTGCCGCCGACGACGCTTTCCGGATAGCGCTCATGCCAGCCGTCCTCGCGCCGGGCGATGTCGGCCACGGCCGCCGCCCAATCCTCGGGCTCTTCGATGACGTAGACGCCCATGGAACAGAAGCCCACCGCCGGCTTAAGCACCACCGGCAACGGCAGATCGGCGACGTTTACCGCTTCCAATCCCGCACGATCGACGGTCTTATGGAACAGGCCAGGGCTTAGAGGCGCGAGCTTCTCGCGCATGGCCGCCTTGTCCTTGAACAGGCGAATGGCATCGGTGAGCGTGGGGTTGTCCACGTGGTCGAGAATCCAGGCCAGAGCGTTCTCGGAGTTTGTGTAAATGCGCTCCCCCGCCTCCAGGCGCCGGGCGCACTCGTCGGCGTCCACCAGGTTCAACGTGCGGCCGCCCGCCACGAGCTTCTTGGTGAACCCGTTGGCGAGCACGGGATGCGCCGAGGCCTCCATCCAGTCGAGCAGCGGAACGGAGGCGTAGGGTTCATCGAGAATGATCATGGAAAGCTCCTTCGCATAGGGGACTTGCAAAACGGGCCCCTCGCTTGGAGGAGCCCGCCGGATTGCGCGCTTGGCGCGGAGGGGTGGCTAGCCGGCGTAGAACGACCACTGCACGGAGTCGCCGGCGGCCAGCTGGCGCACGTCGCAGGCTTCCATGACCGTCTCGTCGTTCACCGTGTACACCCAGCCGGAGGCCTCGCCTTCAGAACCGTTGGCGATGCCGTTGATGGAGGTGACGAACTTGCCGTAGTCGCTGTCCTCCACCTGCACATCCCAGCCCGCAGCCTCGGTCGCCTGCAGCACCGTGGCGCCATCGGGCACCGTCACCTCGATGGTCTTGGGCTCGGCGCCGGCGCTTTCCGGCATCGTGATGGAGACGGGAACAACGATGTCCTCCGCCGCCTGGCCGGCCTCGATGGGGCCTTCCTCCTCGGCCACTTGGGCCGCCTGCTCGGCCGCGTTCTCGCCGTTGCCGCCGTTATCGGCCGCCTCCCCGGCGCAGCCCGGCACCACCAGCAAGAAGGTGAAGGCCAGGGCCACCAAGGCCACGAGCCACTGCTTGGGAAGCTCCGTGATGTCGAATTTGTTCATAGTTCCTTATCCTTTCTTCCAGGGCCCTGTTGTTCGGCTCGGTGTTCCGACTTCGCCGCCGCCGCGCCCTTCGGCACAACGGCGAACCTTACGGTTACTGGCATAGCGCGGGCTTTCCACCCACATTTCCCGAGACGCGCATTGCCGCATTCTCATCCACGGCGCGCACCGCGCTCCCACGCGCGGCCCGACGGGCCATTGACCTACCCATTATGGCGCAAAACGGCCGCCCTCGAAAGAGCGGCCGCAAAGGGTTCGACAACCGACACTTTAGGCCCCAAGCAAGGCCCCAATCGTCCGATTAGTGATGGAACAGGCGCATGCCGGTGAAGGCCATGGCGATGCCGTACTTGTTGGCCACCTCGATGACGTTGTCGTCGCGGATGGAGCCGCCGGGCTCGGCGATGTAGTCCACGCCGGACTTGCGGGCGCGCTCCACGTTGTCACCGAAGGGGAAGAAGGCGTCCGACCCCACGGTCACGCCGCTCATCTGCGCGATCCAGGCCTTCTTCTGCTCGCGGGTCAGGGCCTTGGGCTGCTCGGTGAACACGCGCTGCCACTCGCCGTCGCGCAGCACGTCGTCGCACTCGTCGTCGGACAGGTACACGTCGATGGCATTGTCGCGGTCGGGGCGACGAATGTCGGCCTTGAAGGGGAGGTTCAGCACCTCGGGCATCTGGCGCAGCCACCACTGATCGGCCTTGTTGCCCGCCAGGCGCGTGCAGTGGATGCGACTTTGCTGGCCGGCGCCCACACCGATGGCCTGGCCGTCCTTCACGTAGCACACGGAATTGCTCTGGGTGTACTTCAGCGTGATGAGCGCTACAATCATATCGATCTTTGCCGATTCCGGAATTTCCTTGTTCTCGGTCACCACGTTTTCCAGCAGCGCCTCGTTGATCTCGAAGTTGTTGTGGCCCTGCTCGAAGGTGATGCCGAAGACGTCCTTCAGCTCGGTCTCGGCCGGCACGTAGTCCGGATCGATCTGCACCACGTTGTAGGAGCCCTTGCGCTTGGTCTTCAGAATCTCCAGCGCCTCGTCGGTGTAGCCCGGCGCGATGATGCCGTCGGACACCTCACGCGCCAGATAGCGGGCCACATCGGCATCGCACACATCAGACAGCGCCGCCCAGTCGCCATAAGAGCACAGACGGTCGGCACCGCGGGCGCGGATGTAGGCACAAGCGATGGGAGAAAGCTCGCCCGCGTCTTCCACGAAGTACATGGCGCGGTCGGTCTCGGTGAGGGGATGGCCCACGGCGGCCCCAGCCGGGGACACGTGCTTGAAGGAAGCGGCCGCCGGCAGCCCCGTGGCCTCCTTCAGCTCCTTCACGAGCTGCCAAGAGTTGAAGGCGTCGAGGAAGTTGATGAAGCCGGGCTTGCCGTTCAGCACCCGAATGGGCAGGTCGCTGCCGTCCTTCATGAAGATGCGGGACGGCTTCTGGTTCGGGTTGCAGCCGTACTTGAGTTCCAGTTCGTTCATGAGTCTCCTATCTATGATGTTTCTGGGTCCTCGGGGGGCGAAGCTACGCGGTATTCTGATTCGCTCAGACAGTCCTCGCTTTGTGGAAATGCCCACTGGGCATTTCCAGTCGCTGCGGAACTCGCTCGGTCAGAACACCCCGTATCTTCGCTAAGCTCAGCCGTAGTTGAGAGTGCGCAGTTGCGCTCGCTGCGGAACTCGCTTGGTGAGCGGCGCCCCGCATCCCGCCAAGCTCAACCGTAGTTGAAGATGGGCGCGATTAATCCCCGAGGTTCTTGTTGTAGAGGGTCACTTCGCCGCCGACATTGGCGTAGAGGCTCACCTTGTTGTCATCGTTCAGCGCGGCCCACAGCTCATCGGGAGTCGGCAGCGTCACCGGGATGGGCTCGCCGGCGAAGGTAGGCAGCGGATTGCCGTCGCCCTGATAGGTGCTGATGAAGTAGCCTTGCCCCTCGTCGGCACCTTCGTAGGCGAAGAACTCGCGGATACAGCGGTCGCCATCGGCGTGCTTCAAGATGGACATCTCAAACGAGCCGTCGGGGTTCACAATGGCCGAGATGCGCGGCGTGAAGTTCGGCGCGTCGGGCTCGTACTCGCGCTGCATGCAGCCAGCGCGGAAATCGCCCGCCTCCACGATAGTGTCGGTTTGATCGCCGTTGGTGACCACGAGCGCGTCGCCCATCGTGCGCACGGGGTGGTAGATGATGAGGCTCGGATCTTCCAGAAGCGCGGGATCGTGGGCCTCGGTGCGGATGCCGTCGGGTTCTGCGGCGAAGATGCGATTGCGGCTGTTCACCGAGCGGCCCATGATGAAGTAGTACACGGTGTCCTTGCCCACCACGATACCGCGGCCCGGGTAGGGATTGTTTTCCAGCAGTTCGACGAGGTCTTGCACGGGCGTTCCCTTTCTCTTCGGCTCTCCGACGTTGCCGCGACCGGTGCGCTTTCCGCATCGGCTCTCGACGCGTCGGCATCTTCCGCGCCCCACCCAACTAAAAAGGGCAAGCCCCTCCTGCGAGAAGGCTTGCCCAGACGGTCGGCAGGATATGCGCGCTGCTCCCCCGTGGTTCCCCACGCGTACCCGTCAGTCACAGCGCGTTCGCTTCGAAAAGCAGGTTATCACGGAAGGAGCCGTCTGCGGAAGAGCGCTCCTCGTTTTCCCACGGCTTTTCCGTCGGCGGCGCAAGCGCGGCCAGAGCGGCTATTCCCGCCCCAGGCTCTTCTCGTGGCGGGCCTGCGCCTCTTCGCTGTAGCGCTGCTTGTAGCGCACGTCCACCAGCTCGCCGACAATGGCGATGGCCAGCTCCGCCGGGGTCTTCGCGCCGAAGCTAAGACCGATGGGCCGCTTCACGCGATCCCAATCGGACTCGGAAATGCCCGCATTGATGACGAGGTCGTGCACCGTGGAGTTCTTGCCCGCGCACCCCATCATGCCCACATAGTGCACGCCGTTCTGCAGCGCCCAGACGCAGCTTTCCGGGTCGAACATATGCCCGCGAGTCAGCACGCACACATAGTCCTCAGGGCGCCCCGGCATGTTAGCCAGCTCGTCGAAGTTGCCCCCATGCAGCATGATGCGCTCGGCAGTCGGGAAACGTTCCTCGTTCAAAAACGCCGGGTCGTAATCGACGGCCACCACATGGAAGCCCACGCGGTCGGCCAGCCGCGCCACCTCCACGGCAGCATCGGACGCTCCAAGCAGCCAGACGCGCACCTTCCCGAATAAAGGCTCGCTGGCCCAAGTGAGACCGTCGAACTGATCGTTGTGCATCGAGGGGCCGCGGGTGACGTCCTTCGCCTGGAAGATATCGCGGGGCGACAGCTCGCGGGAGGCGACAATTTCCTTGGCATCGTTGCAGAAGAACACAAGCGGCTCTCCGTCGGCGGAACCCTGCTCGCCGTACTTCTTCGTGACCTCATTGTCCACATTGCCCTGGGCAGCAGCCCCGTCGTAGACGACCTTGAAGCCGAGCCACGCCAAATCGCCCTCGTCCATAGCGCGCAAGGCGCGCTCGAACGTGGGGATATCGGCCTCAGTTAGCGTGGCGGCGATAGCCTCCAGCGTCGCGGGGCCGATGTGCGCATCGCCCGCCGTCGCCTCTTCCGAGAACGCCGGGAAATCCTCGACGGCCAGCTCGGGCACACGACCGGCTCGCAAATCAGCGACAATGGTTTCGATGGTCTCTCGTTTCATGGGTTCCTCCGCAATATTTTTCTCAAAAATGGTCAAAAAGTCGAGAAATGAGTCTATATTTTGACCAACAAGACGCTATTCACGCCAAAATGATGCGCAACGGGACACATTTTCGATTGTTTCGAGCCCAAAACCAACGTCGCAAGACTCACTTCTCAGGTTTTTGACCAAAAAATCCTAAATTTGTGTCACCGAGCGCGCTTTTAACCGAGCGGTTGAATATGAATCTTGCGGTCGGCATCCAGGGTCATGCGGCCCTCGGCGATGGCGCGCAGCACCTCGGGGTAAATGACGTGCTCGGTCTCGTGGATGCGCGCCTCCAAAGCGTCGATATCGTCACCTTCCAGCACCGGCACCGCGCGCTGAGCCACGATGGGCCCCTTGTCGTAGTCCTCGTTGGCCAGATGCACCGTCACGCCCGTCACCTTCACACCGGCATCCCATGCATCTTGAATAGCATGGGCGCCCTTGAAGGAGGGCAATAGCGCCGGGTGCAGATTCAGCACGCGATCGGGGAAGGCGTCGAGCACTACCGGGGTGAGCTTGCGCATATAGCCGGCCATGACCAGGTACTCAGCCCCAGCCTTATCCATGATGGCGGCGATGCGCCCGTCGGCGGCCGTGGGATCCTCGTAGCAGGAGCGGTCGAACACCGTCACGGGAATGCCGGCCGCCCGAGCGCGTTCGATGCCGTAGGCATCGGGGCGCGAGGACAGCACATGCACAATCTCAACCGGCAGATCCTCGGCAATCTCGTCGATGATGGCCTGCAAGTTCGTTCCGCTACCGGAGAGCAGCACGCCGATCTTCAGCTTCTCCATCTCATTTCCCTTCTCTCGGTCGCAGGGACTACGCGAACAAGCCGCCCTCGTTGGCGTAGTGGACCTCGCCCCCGCCAGCGACGATGCGGCCGACGCGGAAGGTCTGCTCGCCGGCATCGGCCAGGGCGGCCTCCACGGCCTCAGCCTCGTCCGGATTCACGATGAGAATCATGCCGAGGCCCATGTTGAAGGTCTTGAGCGCCTCGGCCTCGGAGAGGTTCGCCTGCTCGCAGGCGAAACGCACCACAGGCGGGATGGACCAGGTGCCCAAGTCGACCTCGGCGTTCACGGTGGCCGGCAGGGCGCGGTTCAGGTTCTCGGTGATGCCGCCGCCAGTGATGTGGGCGAGCGCGCGAACAGCGCCGGGCACCGCTTCCATAACGGCGCGCACCGGCTTCACGTAGATGCGCGTCGTTGTGAGCAGCGCCTCCAAAATGGACTGGCCGGCGAGCTCCTCGCGCCCCTCGCGGAGCTCCTCTTCGCTGCGGCCCTCGACGCACACTTTGCGGGCCAGCGAGTAGCCGTTGGAATGCAGGCCGGACGAGGCGAGGCCGATGAGCACGTCGCCCTCACGCACGCTCTCGGGATCCAACATGCGCGGCCGGTCGACCAGCCCCACGCAGAAACCCGACAGATCGTAGTCGTCCGGATCCATCACACCGGGATGCTCGGCCATCTCGCCGCCGATGAGCGCGCAGCCGGATTGGCGGCAGCCCTCGCCGATGCCCCCGACGATTTTGGCCATGGCCCCGGAATCCAGCTTGCCCACGGCCACGTAGTCGAGGAAGAACAAAGGCTCCGCGCCGGTGGCAAGAATGTCGTTCACGCACATGGCCACCAGATCGATGCCCACCGTATCGTGCACGCCAAGACGCTGAGCGACCTTGAGCTTCGTGCCCACGCCATCGGTGCCCGACACCAAAAGCGGATCGGCCATGTCCTTGGCCGCCGCGATGGAGAACAGGCCGCCGAAGCCGCCGATGTCGCCCACCACTTCGGGGCGATAGGTGGAATGCACCGTGTCCTTGATGGCGTCCACGGCACGGGCGCCCTCCACGATATCGACGCCGGCCTCGGCATAGGTCACGCTGTTCTGGTTTTCCATGGGGTTCCTTTCAGTGTCTACGAAACCTCGCCGGCGTACACCGCCTCGAAGTCCTTGCGGGTAAGAAAGCTCTTTTTTGCCACATCGTCGGGAATGGGCACCGGGTAGTCACCGGTGAAGCAGGCCGTGCAGAAGCCGTCGTGGCCCGCATCGGCGAGCGACGCGCGCAGGCCGTCCAGCGTGATGAACGCGAGCGAGTCGGAGCCGATCCAGTCGTTCATCTCCTCAAGCGTCATGTTCGCGGCGATGAGCTGCTCGCGGGTGTCGGTGTCGATGCCGTAGAAGCAGGGCCAGAGCACCTCGGGGCTCACGATGCGCAGGTGCACCTCGGCCGCCCCGGCATCGCGCAGCATCTGAACGAGCTTCTTGGAAGTGTTGCCGCGCACGATGGAATCGTCGATGACCACGAGGCGCTTGCCCGAAATCACGCTCGGCAGCGGGTTCAACTTCAGGCGAATGCCCAGCTGGCGCATGGCTTGGGTGGGCTGGATGAAAGTGCGGCCCACGTAGCGGTTCTTCACGATACCGTCGGTGAACGGAATG
This sequence comes from Adlercreutzia sp. CNCM I-6216, assembly GCF_977113345.1. Taxonomy (NCBI): domain Bacteria; kingdom Bacillati; phylum Actinomycetota; class Coriobacteriia; order Eggerthellales; family Eggerthellaceae; genus Adlercreutzia; species Adlercreutzia sp. CNCM I-6216. The sequence continues at coordinate 207,838 of NZ_CDSBIE010000004.1, read as the reverse complement.
CCCGAGGCCTCGGAATAGCCCAGGGCCGCCGGCACGCCGGAGTCGGGCACGCCGAGCACGAGGTCGGCCTCCACGGGCGCCTCGTCGGCCAGAATGCGGCCCATGGCGCGGCGCGCCTGGTAGACCGATTGCCCGTCGAGCACCGAGTCGCGCCGGGCGAAGTACACGTACTCGAAGATACAGGCGGCCCGGGGGCGCGGCGGCACAGCCTGCTCGCTTACCATGCCCTCGGCGGTGAAGCGCACCATCTCGCCGGGCTCCACATCGCGCACGTACTCGGCGCCGACGATGTCGAGGCCGCAGGTTTCCGAGGACACGACCCACCCGCGGCCCTCGGGCAGCTGCCCGATGCACAGGGGTCGGATGCCGTGGGGATCGCGGAAGGCGTAGAGCGCCTCGGGGCTCGCGAGCACCATGGCATAGGCGCCCTCCAGATTCTCCATGGCGTAGCGGATGCCCTCGCGCAGATGATGGGTCTGGCGCGTGAGGTGACCGATGGCCTTGGCCGCCACCTCGGAATCGGTGCCGGCGCGCAAATGCTCGCCCTCGTCGATGAGCTGCGCCCGCAGGTGGTTCGTGTTCACCAGCGTGCCGTTGTGGGCGAGCGCGATGAGCGTGTCGTCGATGGCGGAAATATGCGGTTGCGCCGCCTCCCAGGAGGCCTTTCCGCCGCTGGTGGAGTAGCGCACGTGCCCGATGGCCACCACGCCCTCGCCAAGGCCCGCCAGCGTTGCCTCGTCGAAGACCTGGGTCACAAGCCCCAAGTCCTTCGCCTCGATGACCGTGGAACCGTCGCCCACGGCGATGCCCGCGCTCTCCTGGCCGCGATGCTGCAGGGCCTGCAGCCCGTAGCAGGTCAGGCGCGCCACGTCCTCCCCCGGCGCGTAGACGCCGAAGACGCCGCACTCCTCTTCCAATCGATCCGGCTGCTCGCCGGGAAATACGCTGTCAGCCACTAGCCCTCCGCTCGCTCTTGCGCATCGGCGGCAATCTCGCCGGCCGCATCGTCTTCCACCGCCGTGTCGCCCTGGTAGGTGCCCGTGCCGACGTAATCGATGGGCACGAATTCGGCCACATCAGCGAAGGTGATATAGCGCCAGGTGTTGTCGGCTCCATCGCACGTACAGAACCCAAAGAGCTTCGTCGCATCGGCGAGGGTGTCGGTGGTATCGGGGTCGGGCGTGACCACGGACTCCTCCACGAGCCAGTCCTTGAAGGCCGTGAATTCCTCGTCGGTCGGGTAGTTCGGCGTGGCGATGGAGGAATGAGTCATGGGCACATGCTCCACAGCGAAAGTTTGCAAGTGGTAGTTGCCCTCGGGAGTGAGCAGGTAGATGGTGCGATGCTCGTTGAAGATGGCGGAGTCGCGGAACTCGGCAAAGAGGGCGAACATGGAGCCGTTGCGCATGTGGTGGCCGTAAAGGATGTTCACCTCGTCGGAGAAGTCGCCGGCGTTCTCGCCCGACAGCATGATGGAGCCGAACTCGGCGCCGAAAGAGCCCTCGCCCAAGCTGAAGTTGTGGTGCAGGTAGTACTCCGAGTCGCCGTCTTTGTGAGCCACCGGGTAGTTGATGATGGTGCCGGGCATGTACACCCACGCGACGATGTCCGGATTGATCTCGCGCAGGGCGTCCCAATCGACCACCAGATCGGCCAAGTTCGCGACATGGCCGTCCTCGGGCACTTCAACGACACGGCTGGCAATCTCCTCGTACTCGTTCTGACCCTGCCAATAGGTGTAGAACAGATAGCCCAGCGTGCCCACCGAGCCGATGAACACGATGAGCGCCAGCCAGAACACGATGCGCCAAAAGCACCCGCGCTTCTTTTTCTTCTTGGTATCGGTATTCTGAGCGGTAGCCATGAGGCCTCCCCCTTCGATATCGATCTCTCTGCATGACGGCGGGGCTGGGGTCAGCCTCCTGACCGTGCCGCCCACGACGTCCTCGCCGGTTCCGTGCCGGCGCTCTCGCCTTCCCCGGCCCTGCGCCGGCGGAAAACAAAAGGGCCCCCGCAGGGGCCCTGAGCTCACCCCGTCGAGCGGGCGAGCTGCTACTTCTTCATCTCGTCCATGAAGCCCTTGGCGATGAACACCACGATGACGAGCACGATGATGGCCACAACGACCCAGATGGCCTCCATGGGCACTTCGAAACCGAACAAAGACATAGCGGACTCCTTCTATGCAACGGGCCCGTCTTCTGCGCACCCGCCAACTTGCTGATGTTGGGTTCATAGTACCCTGAACCCCGGGTTGGCGCAAGGAAAAACCCCGCGACGACGGCGAACTGTCCTCTTGGAGGGCATCACGAGGCGGGACACTCGCCCAAGCGCTTCTCCAGGGCTTCAACGATGATGCGCAGGGCCTTGATGCGGGCGTAGCGCTTGTCATCGGACTCCAGCACCACCCAGGGAGCGAACGTGGTCGACGTCAAGCGGAACATATCGTCGATGGCGGCCTTGTACTGGGGGTACTTCTCGCGATTGCGCCAATCGTCCTCGGTGATCTTCCACTGCTTGGCCGGGTCGTCCTCGCGGTCCTGGAAGCGGCGCAGCTGCTCCTCGGGGCTCACATCGACCCAGAACTTCAGCAAGATGGCACCCCAATCGACCAGATCGTGCTCGAACTCGTTGATTTCGTCGTAGGCCCGCGACCACTCGGCCGGCGTGGCGAAACCCTCCACGCGCTCCACCAGCACGCGCCCGTACCAGCTGCGATCGTACATGCCCACGTGCCCCGCTTTGGGCAGGCGCGTCCAGTAGCGCCAGAGGAACGGGTGCGCCAGCTCGGGCTTGGTGGGCGCCGGCGACGGGAAGATGGTGTAGGCGCGAGCGTCGAGGGCCTGGGCGACACGCTTGATGTTGCCGCCCTTGCCGGCCGCGTCCCACCCCTCGTACATGAGAATGAGGGGGACCCGGCGCTGGAACATGATGTTCTCCAGGCGGAACAGGCGATCCTGCAGGCGCTTGCGCTCGGTTTTATATTCCTCCAAGGTGAGCGCCAGGCTGTGGTCGATCGTGTCCACCTGGGGGTAGTGCTTCACGATGTCGAAGCGGGACTTCTTGGGGGCCAAATCGTGGGCCGCGGCCGCCTGGGCCTCGGCGCGGGCCAAAGCCACACCGGCTAACATGCCGCGTCCAGGCTGGGTCGCCGGCGCCGGCACCGCACCGGCTGCCTCGGCAGCGGCGGCCTCTTCCACGGCGCGCTCTTCCGCGAGAAGCGCATCGGCCCTCTCGCGGGCCGCCAGCGACGCTTTCAGCACGTCATCGGCCTCCTTGCGGGCGAGCGCGCGCTCCAGGGCGTCCACCAGCGTGCTGGCGATGGCGAGGTTCGTGCGGCGCTTGTCCTCGCCGTTGAGCAGCACCCAGGGAGCGAAGTCGTAGTCGCTGCGCTCGAGCAGACGGTCGTACAGCTCGTAGGCGGTCTCGTAGCCGTGATGGCTCTCGAGCTTCTTCTCGGTCACGCGCCAGCGGGTCACCGGGTCGTCGTGCAGCCGCTGCAAGCGTTCGACTTGGGCTTTCTTGGTCATATGCACGAAGAACTTCACCACCACGTAGCCATCGGCCACAAGCTGCTGCTCGAAGTCGTGAACGGAATCCAAGTAGTGGCGCTCCTCCTTCTTGGGAAGCAGCAACTTGGCCGGCGCGTTGTAGAGCATATGCTGAATGACCGCCGTATACCAACCACGATCGTAGAACGTGATGGAGTTCCGCTCGCCTAAGGCCTTCCAGAAGGGCTGCATAATGGGGTAGAAGCCCGTCACGCCGCACTCGCGGCCGACGAACTCGCGCTCGGTGTCCGGATCGAGGTCGAGCCCCACGTAAACCCCGGTGGAGCGGGCGTCTAAGTGATACATGAGATCGGAGATACGACTGCCCTTGCCGGCGCCGTTCCAGCCCTCGAACAGCACCACGAGCCCCACGCCCTCGTTGTGGGCCTGCTGCTGGAGCACCACGAGCTTGGCCAGAAGTTCGTCCCACTGCTCCTTGTAGGCGGCCTTCTTCATGGGCTTCTTGTTGAACTTGACCTTCTCGAGCATGGCTTTCCTTTCCCCTATCCTTAGGTGTTCGTCTTCTGCGATGACCGGGCGCTGCGGCGTTGGCCTATTTGCCGAACAGGCGGCGAAAGAACCGCGCGATGGCACTGCCCTGGGGCGCCGGCTCCACCACGGCGGCCGGCACGATGGCGCGGCCGTCGTCGGCACGAGCGGCATCCACGACCTCGGCTGCAGGAGCCGGAGCGGGGACCGGTGCCGTTACCGCAGCAGCGGTCGGCGCGGTATCGGGCCGCGGATGAGCCCCTTCCGCGGCTGCCACCACGGCGGCGTCCAGCTCCGCGCGCTCGGCCACGGGCCCCTCGGCGGCCGAAGCCGCCTCGGCCGGAGTGCTCGTGGCCGGATCAGCCGAGGCCGGGTCGGCCACGGCCGAACCAGAGTCGGCAGCGGGAACATTCTCCGCGGGCGCCGGCGTCCCTTGGGCCTCACGGGCCTGCAGAGCGGCCACCTCCTGGGCCACGCCCTTGGTCACCGCCTCCAAAACCGACGCCGCCGTAGCCGTCGCCGCCGCGGCCATGGCATCGGCCGCATCGCGCACGGCCTTGGCCTCGGCCGCCTCCAACTCCGGCGAGCGATGGGCGATAAACTCCGACCCCTCTTCCGTCACCACCTCGTCGGCACCGGCCGGGGCGCTCCCTGCGGTCGCCACCTCCCCGAGCGGAAACACCATGCGCGCACTGCCGCCGTTGTTGGCCTCCTGACGGGCGGCCAGCTCGGCCGACACGAGCTTCATGCGCTGAGCCTCGGCAATGAGGTACTTCTGGGAATCGAACAGCTCTACCTCCCCGTTCTCGTCACGTTCGGCGAAAGCGCCGAGCGCCGTGTAGGAGCCGTCGGGCAGAAGCTCGCGCAGCTTGGCGGTGTCGGAGTAGCAGATGCCCAAATACCCCAGCACCTGGTTGCGCAGCGTATCGTTCAAAATGGGCCAGGCGATCTCGATGCGCTTGTCCATGTTGCGGGTCATGAGGTCGGCGCTGGACAGGTACAGCTTGCAGTCGTCGCGCGGGCCGAAGCCGTAGATGCGGCTGTGCTCGAGCAGCTGGCCGACGATGGACACTTCGCGTACGCGGTCGGTATAGCCCTCCACGCCCGGCAGGATGCAGGAGATGCCGCGCACGAACAGGTCGATGGGCACCCCCGCCTGGGAGGCCTCCACCAGCTTGTCGATGACCTCCTTATCGGTGATGGAGTTCGTCTTGAAGAACAGCCCACACTTCTCGCCGCGGCGCGCGCGCTCGATCTGCTCGTCGATGTTGCGCAAGATGTTCTGCTTGATCATGAGCGGCGCGACCCACAGGATGTCGTAGTTGTCTGAGGTGTTCTCCAGCGCCATGTTGCGGAAGAAGTCGGCGGCGTCGTGGCCGATCTGTGAGTCGCAGGTGATGAACGAGAAGTCGGTGTAGAGCTTCGCCGTCTTCTCGTTGTAGTTGCCCGTGCCCAGCTGGGTGATGTGCTGCAGGCCGTTTTCCGTTTGGCGCGTGATGGTGCAGATCTTCGAGTGCACCTTGAAGTTGCGGAAGCCGTAAATGACGTGGCAGCCGGCGGCCTCGAAGCGCTGGGACCATTCGATGTTGTTGGACTCGTCGAAGCGGGCGCGCAGCTCGAACAGCGCCGTGACCTCCTTGCCGTTCTCGGCGGCGTTGATGAGGGCCTCGGCCAGATGCGACTGGCTCGCCAGGCGGTACAGCGTGATCTTGATGGAAACGACGGCCGGATCCACCGAGGCCTCGCGCAAAAGCTGCACGAAGGCGTCCATGGACTGGTAGGGGTAGGACAAGAGCACCTCGTGCTCGCTCACCTGCTCGATGATGGAGCGCTTGCGGTCGAGGCAGGCGGGCCACTGGGGCGTGAACGGCGCCTGAGTGAGCGCGGCGCGCGCCTCGGCGGACAGACGGCTGCCCAGCCCCCAGGTGTAGCCCATGTTCAGCGGCACACGGGTGACGAACAGCTGGTGCTCAGCCAGACCCAGCTTCTCCAGCAGAAGCCCCTTCACCGTGCGCGAGAGCGGCCGCTCGCTTTCCAGACGCACCGGGGCCAAGCGGCTGCGCTTCTTCAGAATGCGCTTCATGTGCTCGCGGTAGTCCTCGCCCTGCTCCTCGGCGCCTTCCGTGGCATCCAAATCGGCGTTGCGGGTCACGCAGATGATGTTGGTGTGCTTGACCGTGTACATGGAGAAGACCTCGGCAGCGAACATCTCGATGGCGCGCTCCACCAGGATGAACTGCAAGCCATCGCCGGGCAGTTCGATGACGCGGCTCGTCTGGCGCGGTAGCGGGATGATGCCCAGCGTCACGCCCTCGGCTCCCAGATTCTTCGTGGCCTTCGCCTCGGCCTTGTCGCGGGCGCGCTCCTCCTTCGACTTCTTCGCCTTGGGACGCGCCTCCTCATCGAGGCGCACGACGATGTACAGGCCGCCGTTTTCCAGGTGCGGGAAAGGGTGCCGCGCGTTGATGATCTGCGGCGAGAGGAAGGGCAGCACGTTGTCTTCCATGTAGCCGCGCAGATAATCGCGCTGCTCGGCCGTGAGGTCTTCCTTGTGCAAACCGCGAATGCCCTGTTCGGCAAGGAGGCTGCGGACCGTTTTATAGGTTTCCTCGTAGTAGGGGTACAGCTCGTGGCAGCGGGCGTAGATGGCCTCCAGCTGCTGGGCCGGCGTCATGCCGGACTTCGGGTCGATGATGGACTTCTTCAAAAGCGACAGGTCGGTGAGCGAGCCGACGCGCACCATGAAGAACTCCTGCAAGTTGCTCCAGAAGATGGAGATGAAGTTCAAACGCTCAAGCAGCGGCACCGTGGGATCGGCGCCCTGGTCGAGCACGCGCTTGTTGAAATCGAGCCACGAAAGCTCGCGGTTCTGCATATAAGGCGGCTTCACAATCGTCGTCGTTGCCGCGGTATCCTTCGATGCCTGTGCGTTCATGGGCCTAGCCTTCTCCCTCTTGTATAGTCGCTGGCCGAAAAAATCAAGCCGCGCACCGGAACGCGCGCGACCTATGTATTTTATCATTCTTTGGACGATTAGCCGAAATTTGGCAACGGGATGTCAACGGCCCTGGAGAAAGCAGTCCGATGTGTCAGACCGCTCCTGGGATCCTCGCCAAAACCGCCCACCCTACAAGCTCGCCGCCCCGAGACAGTTCACCCCATTGGCCTCGCAGATGGCTCTCAGCTTCTTGTCGAACGTGAAGAGCGTAGCAGCATTGCGCCGAGCGAGGGCGAGATAAAGCATATCGTAAACAGGGTGGTTGTTCCGCGCAGCCTCATGAAGCGCCTCCAGCAGAAGCGATTCGTCATCCGCATAACCGTCTATCAAATCAAGCGCATTCTGGAAGAGCTCGATGCCTTCCTCCTCGGAAAGACCCCCTATCCGTATGTACTTCCAAGCCACATTGCCCATTTCGGTTACGAAGCATCGTGGAGCAATGATCGCCTCCCCATTGCCCACAAGCATTCTGAGCGCCTGCCCCGCTTCTCCGCCTTGGGCCATCGCCACGGCGGCATTAGCATCCAGAACGATCATTGACGCCCCCCCTCGTCTTCGATGTCGGCAAAAGGATCAAGGGATGCCATAATGCGATCGGTGCGCTCTTCCCTTCCCTCTCTTACCAATGCAACGATCTCATCAGTCGTCAGCGTCTTGCACTTCCAGTTCAGTTCATCGAAATTGGCGAAAATCTGCTGACGCCTCTGCGCTCGGGACTCCTCGATTGCCCCTCTTTCCTGCCAGAAGCTTCCCTTTGCGACCCCCGCAGAAGCGAGCTGAATATCACCATTGCGCGGCGCAAGGCGTGACAGACGATCTGCATCAAACGGAAAGGGTTCCTGCCGCAGCGCCGATGCCTCGGCCAGCATTTCCTCCACGGCGATGATCGTCTGCTGGGCAATAGAGCGATGGTTGCGCGCCGCGTATTCCTTCAGCTCATCGTAAAGCGTCGCCGGAAAATCCCTTACCTGAAGCGCAGGCATCTCTTGTCCTCTCTTCCAGAGCAATCATTGCATGCATTATACCTACTTTTACATGCATATACAAGCGGCCTAGTGCAATCCCCGTTCTGACTATCGTTCCGCCGATAATTAGAACGGGGTCACCGTGGCGATCGCCCTGGCCTGCGTCCTCGGCTGCTCCGTGGAGGATCTGATGCAGGGGGTGTAAAGATCAATCAGCTGCGCCGTCGACGAGCTTGAGGCCGATGACGCAGCCGACGAGGCCCGCGATGAGTAGGATGCGGGCGAGGCTTGCGGGCTCCGACCCTGTGACCATGCCGTAGATGACCGTGAGCGCCGCGCCGATGCCGACCCACACGGCGTAGGCGGTTCCCGTCGGCAGCGTCTTCACGGCGAAAGAGAGCCCCAGCATGGAAAGCACCAGGGCCACAACGAACACAATGGTGGGGCCGACGTGGGTGAAGCCCTCGGACTTGCCGAGGGCTATGGCCCACACCGATTCCATGCAGCCCGAGGCCACAAGCACAAGCCAACTCATTATTCGTCGATCACCATGGTCGGATTGTCGCGGGTGACGATCTGCTTGGCGAAGATGTCGGCGCCCAGGTAGCGCTGCACCATGGCGGCCAGCTGGTCGGTGGCGGCAGCCAGATCGTCAGCACGGGCCGGATCGACGGACTCGATGATGAGGAAGGCCTTCTTCGAATCGTCGGTCAGGGCCGTGCGCTCGCCGTCGCGCCAGTTCCAGCAGCGGCAGATGGCACCGGCATCGTCGCGATAGCACAGCTCGCCTTCCAACGTGGGCGCGTCCTCCTCCTCGCCGAGCGGACGGAACGCATCGCCGCCCTCGGTGATGCCGAGGCGGATGTCGCCGGCCATGGCATCGATGTCCTCACCGCCCACGGGCAGCGCGTGCGTAAGCGACACCGTGTTGTAGATGTCCACCGACGGCGTGATGGAGCCCACGGGATTGCCCTTCAGCACGCGCTTGAGCAGGTTCTCGATGGAGCAGCGCGCGCCCTTCTTCGTCCTGAACTTCTGGTAGGCGTCGCGCCATACGGCCACCACCTCGTTCTGCGAGATGGTGTTGCTCTCCAGGTGCTGATCGGCCTTTCCGTTGGCCTCGGCAAGAGCGCGCGCGATGGCGGCGGCGTCTTCGGGCGCCACCTCTTCAGTCGGCTTCATGTTGTGAGCCACGACGATGCCGATCTGAGCCTCGGGGAACAGCTCCCAAAACGACTCTTCCGTCACGAACTGCTTCATAGGTCTTCCTTTCTCGACGGCCGTCGCGCCCGCAAAGCCCTCGGCTTCGCGTGCCAGCACAAACGCGACGACCTTCTCCAACGAAAAAGCGCCCGCGGGGCGAACATCTTCAAAGGCCTAACGATGTCCGCGCTGCGAGCGCTTCGTGCCTACCCGGCGGCAGGCTATGTGCTTTAAGCTGGCTCCATGATAGCACGATGGCAGCGGCTATATCCAGTTTGGCATTTTCAGAGACCGAACTCCACGAGCAGCGCTTCGCGGTAGGCAGCGTCCTCGGAGACGCGCTTTGCGTCGTCGAGGCGGCCCGTGTCAATAAGACGACCGACGAGAGCTCCTAAGCGATCCATGCCCTGCTCGATACCCTGCTCGATACCCTGCTCGATACCCTGCTCGATGCCCTGCTCGATACCCTGCTCGATGCCCTGCTCGATGCCCTGCTCGATGCCCTGCTCCAGAGCCTCTTCCCTGGCCCGGCGACAGCGCATCTCGGTCTCCTGCTCATAGGTCAGCACGCGATTCACCCACTCTCGATCTTCGTTGAACGCATCGACCAGAGCGTCGATCTCTTCCGACAACGGCCCCAAGGCCTCTCCAGTCTGGAGGTATCGTAGCACATCCCGCAAGCCGGGATCAGCAGCCGTCTCCCACGCTGTGGCATTGAGCACCACCCAGGGAGAGCCGTCCCCTACATCAAGATCTCGATAATCAATGCACTGCCGCTCAATCACGTACAATGGGGAGCCTTTGCCATAGGCGTCGAAGGTGCAGACGAACATCACGTAGCTCTCAGGCAGATCACCGAAGTCCGCCCCCGCGCCCAGCTCGCCCACGTCCATGGCGGCCTGGTAGTAGCGCATGCGACGCCCTAGGTCGCGTTCCTTTGCGACTTGCATCTCGATGTCATAGACCCGCCCGCCCCCTCTGGCGAACACATCCAGGCGCACGCCCCGCCCTGACGTCAGCGGCTCGAAGCACTGCTCGGCGTTCAAGTAGGATATCTCGCCCGCCTCTATCCCAAGCGCAGCGCGCAGAATCTTGCGGCAAACATCCTTCTCGCACAGTACTCGATTAAACATCCAGCGGTCCTGGAACCCCAGTTTTCTCTTTGTCATCATGAACCCTCTTCGATCAGCGACAAGTCGATGGAGGGACATTCTGCCAGAGCACGACCGTAGCAATGACGCGGGAAAGTCCCGTTCTATTCCTCGCGCCAACCGCAACGGAGTCGCACTAGAGTCGCATCTTCTACCCGATGCCGCCGTAGAAGATGCCGAGCACGATGACCAGCGCGGTGATGCCCACGAACACGTAGCGGGTGAACACGTTGAACCACGCTCCCAAAGGCTTCTTGCGCCCCAGCTCCGCCTGGCTCTTCGCGAAGCCCGCCGGGCACACCCAGAAGAACATGATGGCCGCCAGGAACGCGCCCACAGGGATGACGTAGATGGAGATGACGTCCATCCAGTCGCTCATCGAGCTGCCGCCTTCGATAAACAGGCCCACGGCCACGGCAGCCACGGCGATAATGCCCACCGACGCCAACCGCGACAGTCCCAGCTGTTTCTGAAGCGCCTCCACCGGTGCCTCGAACAAATTCATGAGGCTCGTGATGGCGGCGAACACCACGGCCACGAACAGGATGACCGCGAAAACGCCGCCGAAAGGCATCTCCTGAAACACCTGGGCCAGCGTGATGAACAGAAGCGGCGGCCCAGAGGACACGTCCAACCCGAAGGCGAACACCGCCGGCACCACCACGCACGCGGACACGAGCCCCGCGATGGTGTCGAAGATGGCGACGTTCTTCGCCGCGTCCACCACGTCCACGTCTCGCTTCAGGTAGCTGCCGTACACCAGCGTGCCGCAGCCGGCCAACGACAGGCTGAAGAATGCCTGGCCGAGCGCGTACACCCAGGTAGTGGGATTCAGCAGCGCCTCCCAGCGGGGCACGAGCAGGTACAGATAGCCCGCTTCCGCCCCCGGCAGCGTGGCCACGCGGATGGCGATGATGACGAACAGCACGAAGAAGGTGGGCATGAGCACCTTGTTCGCCTTCTCGATGCCCCGGGACACGCCGAGGATCATGATGCCGAAGGTGATGGCCAGCCCCAGCAAGTGGAAACCCACGTTACCGAAGTCCGACGCCATGGCTCCGAAGAAGGCGCCCGTATCGGTTTGGGCCATAAGCTCGCCGGTCATCGCCGAGAACAGGTAATGGCAAGCCCAGCCCAGCACCACGGCATACCCGATGGCCAAGGCGAGCGACCCCAGCGTGGGAATTAGCCCGATGATCTTGCCGATGCGCTCGCCATGCCGCACGCCGCGCATCTCCATGGCGCGCCCGAAAGCTCCCATGGGGCCGGTGCCCATGGCGCGGCCGAAGGCCATCTCCCCGATCACGCCAGTGAAGCCGAGCAGGGCCACGAAGATGAGGTACGGAATGAGGAAGGCCGCGCCGCCCAGCTGGGCCACACGGTAGGGGAACAACCAGATATTGGCCATGCCCACCGCACTGCCCACGCAGGCGAGGATGAACCCGGTGTGGGTGGCCCAGGTGTCGCGCGCGCGGCCGCCCTTGCCGCCCTTGCCGCCGGGCGCGCCTGCACCGCCCGTCTCCTCGCCGACCTCGATGGCCCGCGCCTCTTCCGCAATGATATTGTCGCTCCGGTTCGCCACAGCGCCCTCCTTGAATTTCCGTGCCTTCCATCATAGCGAAAGGCGCGGCGCGAACAAGCAGGTTCTGGTCAGAGGAACAAATCTCGCACGCGCTTCCCCTCCTTTCGTGCAGGATTTTGCGATTAAGAGAGTCCCCGAGCGCTATTTGTGCAGGATTTTGCGATAGGGAGAGCCTGCAGCGACTGAAAGGACGTGCATGACTCTCCTAATCGCAAAATCCTGCATACTTTTGAGCAATGGCCGACATGAGGCAACAATGTCAGTGGCCAACTGCTAGGAACTCAGAAAACCACTCGCTTCCATTTCGTCGAGCCAGGCGGCCACCTCGTCGCGGGACTGGGTGGGGGTCCCGTTGAAATAATGGCGCAACGCGTCGGCAATACCCTCGGCGGAAAGCCCCGTGAGAGCCAGCGCGAGAATGGAGCCTCCCATCTTGTTCATGGCGAAGCACTTGCCCTCGGCATCGTACAGGGAAACGCTCTGGCCGCTTCTTGCCAGATAGGCCCCGGGAGCAAGGGTTCGCGTTTTCATGCCGTCCGTCCTTTCGTCACCATTCGAAGCAGGACCGAGGACAGGAAGCTCTTGCACCGATCACCACCAAACAAGTAACTGCAGCGTAACGGTGACTCCTTGTAAATAACCCCAGGTTAACAGTATTGCCATGTTCTGTTACCAAAGCGAAATCCATGAGCTGTTCGCTTAGAAAACATCACCGCCGAACAAACCTTGCGACTCCATCGAACATAGTCATTTTCGAAATCTCCCAAGTAAATGCCAGTTCGACCCCGTAATGGCAAGAATGAACTTCCGTGGGGAGCCGAAAATGCCAGTTCGACCTCGAAATGGTAAGAATCGGGGATGCACACCTTGCCATTACGGGGTCGAACTGGCATTTACTGCATTGTTTCCGAAAAACGGAACCTGTCGGTCGCCTTCGCCTTACACGCAGGCTTCCACCACGGCGGCGATGGCCTCGGCGTGCGCTTGCGCGGCGGCCGGATCAACCGCCTCCACCATCACGCGCACCACCGGCTCGGTGCCACTCGGGCGCAGAAGCACGCGGCCGTCCTCGCCGAGTGCCTCCTCAGCGGAGGCCACGGCAGCGGCCACCTCGGCGCTGTCCTCCACAGCATGCTTGTCGTTCACACGCACGTTAATCAGGGTCTGCGGCATCTTCTCCATGACCTGGATGGCCTCGGCCACGGGCTTGCCGGAACGGATGACCGCCGCCAAGAACTGGCAGGCCGTCATGAGGCCGTCGCCCGTGGAGTTGTGATCGAGCAGAATCATGTGGCCGGACTGCTCGCCGCCGATGGAGTAGCCGTGCTCGCGCATGGCCTCCAGAACGTAGCGGTCGCCTACCTTGGTCTGCACCACGTTGATGCCCATCTCTTTCATGGCGCGCACGAAACCGAAGTTGCACATCACCGTGGACACAACCGTGTCGCCGGCCAGCACGCCGCGTTCGCGCATATCGAGCGCGCAGACCGCTTCCACCATATCGCCGTCGATCTCGGTGCCATCGGGCGCCATGAGCATGACGCGGTCAGCATCGCCATCATGCGCAATACCCACATCGGCACCCGTCTCGGCCATAAGCGCGCGCAGGGGCTCGAGATGAGTGGAGCCGCACCGCACGTTGATGTCCATGCCGTCGAAATCATCGTTGATGACGCTCACCTCGGCGCCCAACCGCCGCAGAGCCTCCGGGGACGTGAGCGAGGAAGCACCGTGACCCGTATCCAAAGCGATGCGCAGGCCCTTGAAGGAAATGCCCTGCTCCTCGATGGAACGGGCTGCATGATCGATGTAAATGTCGCAAGCGTTTTCCAGCGGAATGACCACGCCCACCTCGGCACCAGCAGGCATCTTGATTTCGGAAGCCAGATAGCTCGTCGCATCGGCGGGAGCATCGGGCGCAGCGGCTTGAGCGGCGTTCCAGGCAGCCTCCTCGGCGGCAGCGACCTCGCCTTCCAATCCACCGTTGACGATGAAGGCCTCGATCTCGTCTTCCACGGCGTCGGGCAGCTTGAAACCCTGGGCGTCGAAGAACTTGATGCCGTTGTACTCCGGCGGATTGTGAGAGGCGGAGATGACCGCGCCGCCCGCCGCGCGCATTTCGCGCACGAGCAGGGCCACGCCCGGCGTGGGGATGATGCCTGCCTCGAGCACGGTACCACCGGCACTCATGATGCCCGCGGAAAGGGCGGCGCCCAGCATGTCGCCGGAGCGGCGCGTGTCGCGACCCACAACGATAGTCTTGCCGAGATAGATGGCGGCGGCCTGGCCAAGACGATAGGCCATCTCGCAGGTCAGCTCCACATTTGCGATACCGCGCACGCCATCAGTTCCAAACAGTCGGGCCATGAAATCCTTCTTTCCTTCAACTCGGGGGCTCCCCCGAAGTTCTTCATATCGTTTCGCTCGCTCAGGCTGCCGCGAGATTCCCGTCTCTTCCCCGCACAAGACCTGCAGCTGAACGCTACTTTCCGCGTCGTACGAACTCGTCGTGCAAGCGAACGGCGCCGTGCGGCCGCTCTCCTTCGGTCATGCGATTGTTCAGCTCGGCAGCAAACTCGTCGAGCGTGATGCCGTAGCGCTCCAGCACGACGAGAAGATGATACACCACATCGGCGGCCTCGTAGCGCAAATGATCGACCGCCTCGCCGTACTCCGGGGGCAGCTGGACGGAAAGGGGGAAGTCGGCGCCGCCGTCAGCCGTCTCCGCGCCGGTAGTCGTCCCGCCAGCCTCAGTCGCCTCCAACGCCACAGCCGCCGCGAGCGAGGACGTCGCCCAGCCCTCTACGTCCTTGGCGGCCAGGGCCACCTCCCCGGACTCTTCCATGACCTTCTTCAGCACGCCGTCGACGTTGCCAGTCAGAAGCCGGTAGGTGTAGCTCGCCTCGTCGGCGTCGCGACGCGCGGCGATAGTGGCGGCGAGCGCCTCCAACGTCGCGCCAATCTGCGAGGCCGGAGCCGCCTCGCCTTCGGGGATGAACGTCTTGTTGACCATTGAATGCAGCACTTTCTCTCGGGCAGCCACCATGATATTTCTCTCCATGATACCCAACCGCAAAAAGCAGGGGCGGCCCGAAAGCCGCCCCTGATAAAAATCACAGGTTTCGAGAAGATGGCGCGAGCCGTCGGCCCCCACCGCCTTACGCTTCTTCGGGTTCCAAATCGTCCAAAGCCGGTGCGGCAGACGTTTTCGCCTTCCCGCCACCGCGAACCGAGGAGAGGGCATTGGCGAAGGGAACGGGCTTGCCGCTGACGACGCGGAAGGCGATGGCACTTGTGGGACAAGCATCGACGCAGTCGCCGCAGCGGGCGCAGTCGTGCAGGGGCAGCTCGCCCAAGTCGGGGTGACGCAGGTTCACGTCGAAGGTGCAGGCCGTGGCGCAGCGGCTGCAGGCCGTACCCTTGGCCGTCTCCAGGCAGCGCTCGTTGTCGATGACCGGCATGCCCGTGCGGCTGAAGCGGGAGATGAGGCTCATGAACGCCGAGATGGGGCAGAACCGGCCGCACCATTTGCGCAAGAATACCCGCTCAATGACAAGCATGGCCGGCACGAACAGAAGCGACCAATTCAAGTCGCCCGCGCCGAACAGGCTCACCAGCAAGGCCACCGCTGCGAAAGTGAGGCCCACGGGGCACACGAGGCAGAACACGGGGAACCCGAACACAGCCATCGTCAGCAGCGCACCGCCGAGCACCGCATGGCGCGAGTCGAAAGGCGCGTTGCGCTTGGCGTGGCAGGCTCCGCAGGCGGCGCAGTCGTGAGTCGCCGACGCCTCTTTCAGCGCTGCGATCTCCTCGGCGGCGAGGGCCTGGTTCGCTTGAGAGAGGGCCTCCGCCTCCTGCTCGCGTTTCTTCACGGGCTTGAAGAACTCCTTCACTCGGCGCCACAGGGTCACGGGGCAGATCCAGCCGCAGAACAGGCGGCCCAAAAGCAGCACGAGGGCGATGGCCACCACGATGCTCAGCACCGCACGCGGGATGAGGGTCTTGGCCGCCACCATGGATAGCAGCGCGCCCACCGGGCACAGAACCGCGATGTCGTTCGCCCCGAATCCGCACCAGGTTCCCGTGGCCACGCCGGCAATAAGGCAGACGGCCAGCGCCGCAAAAGCCACAGCGGCCACCGCAGTGCGCGCATTCTTGAACTTCATGACGACCCCCTACCCTTCCAGCGGCTTCACGACAATGGCACGCTCCGAGGCGTTCATGGTGGAGCCGGCCTGGGCCGACACGCACACGGCCTCGCAGGCGCCGCAACCGTTGCACTTCTCGGCATCCACCACGGGCAGCCGCGTGTCCAGGGCATCCGCCGCATCGGCGTTCTGGTAGTAGATGGCCGCATTCTCCTCGCCACGCACCTGGATGCACACGTCGTGGCAGAAAGCGCAGAAGCTGCTGCGGTAGGCGATGCACGTTTCGGTATTCAGTACCGCCACGCCAATGACCTCGGTTTCGGGTGCGTAATCGACCGGCAGCTGCAAAGCCCCGGAAGGGCACACAGCCGCGCAGAGGGGCACGCCTCCGTTGCGCTCAGCGCAGAAATCGCAGTAGCGGAAATCGTCCAGCTGACCGGGGTAGCAGTCGGAGAACTCCATGCGCGGCGTGCGCATATTCAGCACGCCCGCATCAAGAGAGGCAGCCACGATCACCTTCTCGGGGCACGCCTCGATGCAGCGGTAGCAGTGCACGCAGCGGGACACCAGGTTCTCCTCGTCCTGTCCTCCCGGCGGTCGCACGAGCGGCTCGCTGCCCACATAGCGTAGCGCCCCCAGCCCGGCCATGGCCACGGTAGCGCCCACGCCAATACACAACGTCCGCCGCGTCAACGGATTTCCACCAGCCATGCTCATCCTCCTCTCTCGGACTTATCAACAGGAATGGGAGCGACCGATCAACCAGCCGCTCCCGTTCCAAGCGCTTCTAGGAAAGCGCGCTCGTCTCCACCCAGATGGCGGGACGCACGCCAATGTTGCCGCCGAGCGTGCTCTTAAGCTCGCTTCCGTGGTCGTCGAAGCCGTCGTGCAGCTCGCCGGCCATGCGGTAGCCGTCGCCGTGCACGTAGCCGTCGTCGGTCACCACCGAGGCGTAGCCGGCGTAGTAGCCGTTGGAGCGCAGCCACCAGGCCGCCGCGCCGTCAGGCTGCTCGTCGTTGCTCGCCACGCCCACGTAGACGCCCTGCTTCACG
Source organism: Adlercreutzia sp. CNCM I-6216 (assembly GCF_977113345.1). NCBI lineage: Bacteria > Bacillati > Actinomycetota > Coriobacteriia > Eggerthellales > Eggerthellaceae > Adlercreutzia > Adlercreutzia sp. CNCM I-6216. Next base: position 190,696 of record NZ_CDSBIE010000004.1, on the reverse strand, counting down.
GCATAGTCGGTGGGATGGGCCACGCGAGCCGCGTTGTTGGCGAAGTACTGCTTCGCCTCGGCCAGGCTCAGCAGGAAGACCTGGTCAGTCGTCTCTTCGGCCGCATGCACCGAAGGGTCGGCCGCCGTGGCCGCCGTATGGGACACGTTGTTCTTCGTATCGGCGAGCGTCGTGGCAGCGATGGCGCCCTTCTCATCGGCGCTGAAGGCCGCATTCAAAAACTCGCCGTTCAGCCACGTGCGAATCGAGCTCGTCGCCCATTCCACGTCCTTCTGGGGGCGCGGCGACTGCACCGACCACTGGTACGGCTCGGCCGTGTTGTCGTAGGGCACGGCATCCAGCACCGACTCGCTGATGAGCAGCGTCTTGCCGTTCTCCTCGGCAAGCGCAAGCCACGTGATGTCCTGACCCTGGTAGCTGCCGAAAGTGACCGTATCGAAGCTCTGCTCGTCGGCGGACTCGGCACCGGTATAGGCCAGTTGGGTGTTGTCGCCCTTGGAAGGGTCGCTCACCGGCGCGCTTTCCGTAGCGCATCCGGCGAGGCCAAGTGCGAGCGCTCCGGCGGCAAGCGCCAGGCCAGCCCGCTTGTATATTCCTCGCATGAGAACCTCCTTGTCTCATTTCTCGAAGGGCGGGGAGGCGCACGCGCACGCGGCCTCCCCGAAGCCCGCTAGTACAGCATGAACAGGGTCTCGCCCATGGTGTACATCATGATGCGCAGAGCCACGGCGCACACCAAACCGGCGATGGCGACCACGGCGCCCCATACCTTCCACGCTCCCTGCTTCTTGCCCAAAAGCGCGCCGACGAGGGCGACCACCAGGGCGATGATCGCCACCACAAGGGCCGCCAGCGAGTCGCCGGTGAACAGGGACACGTTGGCCGGATTGGCCATAGCCACGTTCGGGTGCGTCGGGTCGAAGTAGTACTGGAAGGACTGGAAGGTGGCGCTCGAGGCCTCCATGGCGAACATGTAGGCCGCCGAGAGCACGGCATTCACGGCCGCGCCGATGACCGTAAGAAGGCCGATGCCCTCGATCTCGACGCCCTTCACGGCACCGATGAAGGCCACGGTGGCCGGGCCCATGACGCAGGCCGCGCCCAGAAGCGACAGCAGCTGCAGCACCGTGTCCCAGGCGGGCAGCGACGGCATCATGTAGCTGTGGCCCATGGCCACGATGAGCACGAGCACCACCACGATGCCCACCACGGCCAGCCACTGGGGCACCGTGTCATCCTCGGAGCGGCGCAGCATCAGGAAGAACAGCACCATAACCACCGCCAGAAGCACAATGGCGATGAGCTCCTGGGTAATGCCCGAGGTGATGTGCCCGAGCCCGTTGAACAGGTTGAACGGATGGGTCAGGTGGAACACGACGGCTATGCCGCCCACCACGAGCACCACGGCCGAGCAGATGAGCGCCGGCAGCTGCACCGCGCCGCCGCGCTTCTGCAGCGCGAGGATGCACTGGGTGCCGAAGATGCCCGCGGCCCAGGCCAGAAAGCTCGTGAAGATGACGAGCGGGATTTGAATTTCCATGGGCTACTCGACCCCCTGCCACTTGATGTTGCGCATGATGTAGAACATGCTCGGTCCGTTGCCCACATCGGTGAGCTTGTACACCTGATCCTCGGTGAAGTCGTTCACGAAGTCGCCCAACCGCTCGCCGCGCGGGCCCTCGAAGGACTCGATACCCTGCTCGGCATCGCCGTACCAGCGGGCCATGCCGCAGCACTGGCTCACGCACTGGGGCAGCTCGCCCTGAGCCGTGCGCTGCTGGCACAGCGTGCACTTCTCCACGACGCCCTCCTCCTCGTTGAGGTAGCGCACGCCGTAGGGGCAGCTCATGACGCAGAACTGGCAGCCGATGCACTTCGACTTGTCAATCTGAATGGTGCCGTCGGGCAGCTTGTGCGACGCCTCGGTGGGACACACCGACACGCACTGGGGGTTCTCGCAGTGCTGGCACTGCACGTTCAAAAAGTAGGTTTCGACATCCGGGTACTGGCCGGAACCGCCCTCCTTGGGGGTGGGGCCCACGCGCAGGGTCTTGTTCCAGAAGTTGCCGATGGGCACACCGTTGACCACTTTGCAGGACACGCTGCAAGCGAGGCATCCCACGCACCGGTCGAGGTCGGTGCAAATAGCAAGCTGTGTCATTTCTCCCACTCCTTTCTCTTACGCGTCGAACTTGTCGGGGTGAATGCCCTCGGCGCCGATGGCCCACAGCTTCAGGCGCGGATCGGACGAGTCGTGGATGATCTCGGTGCCGTCGTTGCCGCAGGGGATGGGGTTGCCGAAGGGGCTGTTCTCGGGCGTGGCCTTGTACACCTTCACCGGATAGCCGCGTACCGTGGACGAGCCGTTGTACTTGTCCTGGGCCGTGCGGTCGGTGATGCAGTTGATGCAGGACAGTTTGAAGCCCTTGTCGGCCTGGGCCAGCTCCGGGTACCACCACTGGTGCTCGCAGTTGATAGTGCCAGGCGCGATACCGTAGTAGAGGTCCACGGTCTGGCGCACCTTGCCCCAGGGGCTCTCGATCCAGGCCCAATCGCCCTGCTCCAGGCCGAGCTCGGCGGCTGTTTCCGGGTTGATCTCCATGCGGGGCACCGGCCACAGCTCGCGACACCACGGCAGCTGGCGATGCTCGCTGTGGAAGTACACGGGGATGCGGCGGCCGGTGATGCAGAGGATCGGGTACTCCTCGTAGGTTTCCGCGTCGCGCACCCGGGAGTGGATGCCCTCCACGTAGTAGGGCAGAGCCTCGGTGTGGAAGCCCGGCGTCACCTCGGGGCCGTCGGAGCCCTCGGGGAAGTGGGACTCGATGGTGGTGGCCCACAGCTCGTGCTTCATGGTCGGCGTGGGGAAGCCGGGAATGTTGATGTTCAGCTTCGTCGGCTGCTGATGCGGCGCCTTGCGGTAGGCCTGGCCGATCTCGTAGCGGCGGTAGGAGCCCCAGTCGTCCGGGAACACTTCCTTCATGTTCCAGGTGCCGTGCTCCTGGTAGGCGGCCACGAAGTCGTCCCAGGAGTCATAGGGAGCGCAGCCGCCGCCGTGCTCGACGCCGAGGGCGAGGCTCCTGCCAGCTACAACAGCCTGAACGATACGAACTACCTGGAGCAATTGGTGGAAGGCGATGCCGACATCTTGCTGGCCTATGCCGAACTGGACAAGCTCGATAATTTGGGACTTGCCTACATTCCGCTCATTCGTTCGCCCTTCGTTGCCATGGTCTCTATGGACAGCCCCCTGGCCTCTATGAAGTCGGTGACCATGGACGATCTGCGCAGCTACCGCTTCGTGAAATTCGCCGACGGCTATGCCTTGTCGGGCTGGACCAACATCGAACGCGTCTGCCAAGAGCACGGCTACACGCCCCGCACCCGGGCGGTACTCGGGCGCACCTACATGAACTACTGCGCTATTCCGCTGGGTGTGGAAGACGTCATGATCCTGCAGGCATCCATGCCCCAGCTGCGCTACCTGTCGGACTTCTCCCGTGTGACGGTGCTTCCCGTAACCGACGACGATGCGGCCTTCCGACTGTACGCCATCTACAAGAAGGACAACTACGAACGCGTGCGGCCGGCCCTGGACGCCTACACCCGCGCCCGCAAGATCATCCTCAACCATGGCAAAGGCGGCACCCTAGTCGACAGCGAGTAGCCGCGCACAAAGGAAAGCTGCGCTCAGTGGCCAAATTCCGAATGCCAGCTGCAAGTTCGAAGAGCTTGAAGCGACGTTTTGGTCAATTATCGGTCGTTAGCTGCAAACCGAAAAGGCAGCTTGCTTTGTACCAATATTCTTCGACGCACTGACCTGGGAATACTTTCCGAGCAGCCAGCCTGATTTCGTCGCTATAGCCTCCATGGTCAAAAACAGGTACCTAGCTGCCAGCTGGCAGCTACTTTTTGGCCATTTGGCGCCCCGCGGGAACAGCAAACACAAAAAAGGGGCGGCCCGAAGGTCGCCCCAATAGAAAACTCCCGAGTTCGTCCAAGGAAGTCAGTGATGCTTCGCAAGGACAGGCGAAACCAATTTACTCCTCGCCGTCTTCCATGGCCTGGTTGGAAGCCGCTTCGTCCTCGGCACTGGTGAAGCCGAAGCCGAGGGAGCTCAAGCCGCCCATGTTACCGAGTAGCGCGTCCAGCTCCTCAAGGTTGCGCTGGTAGGAGCGCGGAGGCAGCGCCTCGCCGAGCATCTCCTCGCCGTCGGTGTTGAACGTCGGGGGCTCGTCGCCGCCGATGAGGATGGTGTCGTCAGGCGAGAACACCATGTCCAAGAGCTGGCTCATGTCGTCGGAGGAAGCCGCCAGGTCGTCCTCGATGACGTGCATGAGGTCGCGAGCCGCCAAGCCCTCCTTCAGCTCCTCGATGGCCTTCACGCCGATGCCCTCGATGCGCAGCAGATCCTCCTCGGTATGACCCAGCAGGTCGGCCACGGTCTCGATGCCCGCCTCGGAGAACTTGTTCGCCCAGCGCTGGGACACGCCCAGATCGTCGTAGATGTACAGGCGCGCGTCCTCGTCGGACAGGTTGTGGCCGCGGTGCCCCGAAAGAGCGCTGTAGTAGCCACCGAACGAGCCCGAGGAGTTGAAGTAGCCGTCGCTGTCGAGCGACCAATCCTGAGGCTGGGGCAGCAGATCCTCGATCTCGCGCAGCGCATCCGGCGCGAAGTCGGGCAGCGCGTCCCCGGTGACCTTCTCCACCGGACGGCCCTTGTAGGTGAGACCCACATCGCGGTAGCGACGCAGACCCGTGCCGGCGGGAATGGGCTTGCCGATGATGACGTTCTCCTTCAGGCTGGCCAAGTGATCAGTCTTGCCCTCGATAGCGGCGTCGGTGAGCACCTTGGTGGTCTCCTGGAACGACGCGGCGGACAGCCACGAATCCGTTGCCAGCGACGCCTTGGTGATGCCGAGCAGCAGCGGCTGGCCCACCGGCGGCTCCTTGCCCTCGGCGATCAGCTCGTTGGCCACCTTCTCGAACTCGAAGCGGTTCACCTGACGGCCCGGCAGGAAGTCGGAATCGCCGGCATCGAGCACGGCCACCTTGCGCAGCATCTGGCGCGCGATGACCTCGATGTGCTTGTCGTTGATATCCACGCCCTGGGACACGTACACGTCCTGGACCTGGCCCACGATGTAGCGCAGCGTCGTGTTCGGATCGGTGAGACGCAACAGGTCGTGGGGGTTCACGGAGCCCTTGGTCAGCTGCTGGCCCACGCGCACCTCGCACCCGTCGAACACGCCCGGCAGAAGCTGGGCGCGGGCGCTCACCACGTACTCGCGGTAGTTGCCCTCCTGGTCGTGGATGGTGATGGTCTTCGACATCTTGTCGCCGGTGACCTGCATGGTGCCGGAGATTTCCGCGAGCACCGCCTGGCCCTTGGGCTTGCGGGCCTCGAACAGCTCCTGAACACGGGGCAGACCATGGGTGATGTCCTCGCCGGCAACGCCGCCGGTGTGGAACGTACGCATCGTCAGCTGGGTGCCGGGCTCGCCGATGGACTGGGCGGCGATGATGCCCACCGCCGTGCCGATGTTCACCGGACGGGCCGTGGCCAGATCCCACCCGTAGCACTTCTGGCAGACGCCGTGCTCGGCATGGCAGGTCATGATCGTGCGGATCGTGACCTCCTCGATGCCGGCCGCATCAAGCTCGCGCAGCTGGGCCATGGAATGCAGGTAGGTGCCGGCCTCGGCGAGGATCTCGCCGGTCTCGGGAGAGACGGCATCCTCCAGAAGGCAGCGACCGATGAGGTTCTCGTCCACCTCGTTCTTCTCGTTGCGCACGCGGTAGGGCACGCCCTCGGTGGTACCGCAGTCGATCTCGCGGATGATGACGTCCTGGGCCACGTCCACCAGACGCCGGGTCAGGTAACCCGAGTCGGCGGTACGAAGCGCCGTGTCGGCCAGGCCCTTGCGGGCGCCATGGGTGGAAATGAAGTATTCCAGAACGGACAGACCCTCGCGGAAGTTCGCCTTAATCGGACGGTCGATGATCTCGCCCTTCGGGTCGGACATCAGACCGCGCATGCCGGCGAGCTGACGAATCTGCTTGATGTTGCCTCGAGCGCCGGAGAAGGCCATCATGTAGATGGGGTTGAACTTGTCGAAGTTCTCCGCCATGGCCTCGCCGACTTCCTCGTTGGCATCGTTCCAGATGTCGACGACCTGCTTGTGGCGCTCCTCGTTGGACATGAGGCCCATCTCGTAGTCCTCGTCGATGGCGGCGACGCGCTCATCGGCCTGGGCCAGAATGGCCGGCTTGGACGGCGGGATGGTGGCGTCGTACACCGACACGGTAACACCGGCGCGGGTGGCGTAGTGGAAACCGGCGTCCTTCAGACCGTCGAGAATCGGCGGCACCTCGGACAGATCGTAGGTGTTGGTGACGTCCTCGACCAGGCGGCTGATCTCCTTCTTGTTCATCTCGTAGTTCAGGAAGGGATAGTCCGGCGGCAGCACATCGTTGAAGATGATGCGGCCGACCGAGGTCTCGATGCGCTCGCCTTCCTTGTGGTCCTCGAACACGCCGAAGGCGGTGGCCACCTTCGTGTTGTAGGGCAGACGCACCTGGATCTTGGCCTGCAGGTCCAGATCGGCGCGGGCGTCGTAGGCGTTCAGGGCGTCATCGAAATCGATGAACATGCGACCCTCGCCGGGGAAGCCGTCGCGCATGGCCGTCAGGTAGTACAGGCCGATGATCATGTCCTGGGTCGGCACGGTCAGCGGATGGCCGTGGGCCGGGGACTTGATGTTGTTAGAGGACAGCATCAGCACGCGGGCCTCGGCCTGAGCCTCGGCGCCCAGCGGCACGTGCACAGCCATCTGGTCGCCGTCGAAGTCGGCGTTGAAGGCGGTGCAGACGAGCGGATGCAGCTTGATGGCCTTGCCCTCGACGAGCACCGGCTCGAAGGCCTGGATACCCAGACGGTGCAGGGTTGGTGCGCGGTTCAGCAGCACCGGATGGTCGACGATGACCTCTTCCAGCACGTCCCACACGTAGCTGGCACCGCGATCGACGGCACGCTTGGCGGCCTTGATGTTGGCGGCGTACTCAAGCTCGACCAGGCGCTTCATGACGAAGGGCTTGAACAGCTCCAGCGCCATCTGCTGAGGCAGGCCGCACTGGTGCAGCTTCAGCGACGGGCCGACGACGATAACGGAACGGCCGGAGTAGTCGACGCGCTTGCCGAGCAGGTTCTGGCGGAAGCGGCCCTGCTTGCCCTTGAGCATATCGGAGATGGACTTCAGCGGACGGTTGCCAGGGCCGGTCACGGGGCGACCGCGACGACCGTTGTCGAACAGCGAGTCCACGGCCTCCTGCAGCATGCGCTTCTCGTTGTTGATGATGATCTCGGGAGCACCGAGATCGAGCAGGCGCTTCAGGCGGTTGTTGCGGTTGATGACGCGGCGGTACAGATCGTTCAGATCCGACGTGGCGAAGCGGCCGCCGTCGAGCTGCACCATGGGGCGCAGATCGGGCGGAATAACCGGGATGACGTCCAGGATCATGTCGGAAGGCTTGTTGTCCGACTTGAGGAACGCATCCACCACCTTCAGGCGCTTCACGGCCTTGGCGCGCTTCTGGCCCTTGCCCGTGGCGATGACCTCGCGCAGCTCTTCAGAGGTCGCCTCCAGATCCATGGCGTCCAGAAGGTCGCGCACCGACTCGGCGCCCATGCCGCCAGTGAAGTAGTCGCGGTAGTTCGCGCGCATCTCGCGGTAAAGGGCCTCGTCGCCGATGAGCTGCTTCGGCTCGATCTTCAGGAAGGCGTCGAACGCGTCCTGGCGCAGGGCCTTGCGCTCGTTGAACTCCTCGTAGATGTCGGCGATCTCCTCTTCCACCTCTTCGGGGGTCAAGCGCTCATCGTCATCGAGATCGTCGACGAAATCGTCCTCCTCGGGCACGTAGTCGGTGGACAGCTTGCGGGTGGCCTCGATGAGGCGGTCGCGCTCGGCGTCCAGCTCTTCCATGTCGGCGGCAAGCTCGTCGCGCAAGTCGTCGATGTCCTCCTCGCGGGCCTCTTTATCCACCGAGGTGATGATGGAGCTGGCGAAGTACAGAACCTTCTCGAGCTCCTTCGGCGGAATGTCCAAAAGGTAGCCCAGACGCGACGGGGAGCCCTTGAAGTACCAGATGTGGCTCACGGGCGCAGCCAGCTCGATGTGGCCCATGCGCTCGCGGCGCACCTTGGAGCGGGTGACCTCCACGCCGCAGCGCTCGCAGACGATGCCCTTGAAGCGAACGCGCTTGTACTTGCCGCAGGCGCACTCCCAGTCCTTGGTGGGACCGAAGATCTTCTCGCAGTACAGGCCGTCCTTCTCGGGCTTCAAGGTACGGTAGTTGATGGTCTCGGGCTTCTTTACCTCGCCGCGAGACCAGCTGCGCACGTCCTCGGCGGAAGCGAGCGAAATGCGCAGGGCGTCGAAGTTGTTGACGTCGAATTCCGTCATGGGGTTAGGCCTCCTCTCCGCCACCGATGAGGTCGGTGTTCAGGTCGGACTCAAGACCGCTCATCAGGTCGCCCAGCTCGGCAGCCAGGGCATCGATGGCGTTGGCCTCTTCGTCTTCGGTCTTCTTGGCATCAGCGGCAAGTGCGGCGTAAAGCGCCTGGTCGGCACTGTAGTCCTCGATCTCGTCCTCGCTGATGGGTTGCATATCGTGGCCCTCGAGCTCGACGTTCAAGCACAGGGACTTCATTTCCTTCACGAGCACCTTGAAGGACTCGGGCACCTCCGGCGCCGGGATGTTCTCGCCCTTCACGATGGCCTCGTAGCTCTTCACGCGGCCCGACGTGTCGTCGGACTTCACCGTGAGGATCTCCTGCAGCACGTTGGAGGCGCCGTAAGCGTACAGCGCCCACACCTCCATCTCGCCGAAGCGCTGGCCGCCGAACTGGGCCTTGCCGCCGAGGGGCTGCTGGGTGATGAGGCTGTAGGGGCCGGTCGAGCGGGCGTGAATCTTGTCGTCCACCATGTGGCCGAGCTTCAGGATGTAGGTCTGGCCGACAGTGATGGGCTCGCGGAACTTCTCGCCGGTGCGGCCGTCGTACAGCCACGTCTTGCCGGTGCGCGTCAGCTGGGGCACCAGCTCGTCGCGGGCCATGTCGCCGTACTTCGCATGGTTCATGTTGATGAGGTTGCGGTTGGCCTTCTCGATGGCGTCCGAGATCTCTTCCTCAGTGGCGCCGTCGAACACGGGCGTGGCCACGTACATCGGCCCCTCCACGACCTCGTCGGTCTCCTCGGCGTCCGACCAGCCCCACTTGGCGGCCCAGCCGAGGTGGTTCTCGAGCAGCTGGCCGACGTTCATACGGGACGGAACGCCCAGGGGGTTCAGGATGACGTCGATCGGGGTGCCATCGGCGAGGTAGGGCATGTCCTCGACCGGCAGCACGCGGGAGATAACGCCCTTGTTGCCGTGACGGCCGGACAGCTTGTCGCCCTGCTGCACCTTGCGCTTCTGAGCGACGTAGATGCGCACGAGCTCGTTCACGCCGGGGGCCAGATCGTCGCCGGCCTCGCGGGAGGAGCGGTAGATGCCGATGACGCGGCCGCCGGAGCCATGGGGCACCTTGAGCGAGGTGTCGCGCACCTCGCGGGCCTTCTCGCCGAAGATGGCGCGCAGCAGGCGCTCCTCGGCCGTGAGCTCGGTCTCGCCCTTCGGGGTGACCTTGCCCACCAGGACATCGCCCGGGAACACCTCGGCGCCCACGCGGATGATGCCATCGGCGTCCAGGTCGGAGATCATGTCTTCGGAGATGTTCGGGATCTCGCGGGTGATCTCCTCGGGGCCCAGCTTCGTGTCGCGGGCGTCCACCTCGTACTCGGAGATGTGGATGGAGGTCAGCAGGTCCTCGGCCACGACGCGCTCGGACACGATGATAGCGTCCTCGTAGTTGTAGCCTTCCCACGGCATGTAGGCGATCATAAGGTTCTGGCCGAGCGCCAGCTCGCCGCCATCGCAGGACGGGCCGTCGGCCAGCACGTCGCCGGCCTGCACCTCGTCGCCCTTGCGGACGATGGGACGGTGGTTGATACAACCGGACTGGTTGGAGCGCTGGAACTTCGGAATGAGGTACTCGTCGTACTCGCCGTCGTCGTTCAGGATGATGATGGTCTGGCCGTCAACGTAATCGACCACGCCGGGGCGCTGGGCCACGAGGATCTCGCCGGAGTCCACCGCGATGCGGTGCTCGATGCCGGTACCCACGAGCGGGGCGCTCGGACGCAGCAGCGGCACAGCCTGGCGCTGCATGTTCGAGCCCATGAGGGCGCGGTTGGCGTCGTCGTGCTCGAGGAACGGAATGAGCGAGGTAGCCACGGAGGTCATCTGGCGCGGCGACACGTCCATGTAGTTGACCATCTCCGGCGGCACGTCCATGGCCTCGCCGAACACGCCGTTGGTGTCGGTGGTACGGGCGAGCACGCGGGCGGACTTGTGGAAGACGCCGTCCTCGTCGGTGTAGCCGAACTCGCGGGTTTCCAGATCGAACAAGTCGTTGGCCTGGGCGATGGTGAAGTTCTCTTCCTCATCGGCGGTCAGGTAGTCGATCTCGTCAGTCACCTTGCCGTCGATCACGCGGCGGTAGGGCGTCTCGATGAAGCCGTAGGGATTGATGCGGCCATAGGTGGCCAGAGAGCCGATAAGGCCGATGTTCGGACCTTCAGGCGTCTCGATGGGGCACATGCGGCCGTAGTGGGAGGTGTGGACGTCGCGCACCTCGAAGCCGGCGCGCTCGCGGGACAGACCGCCCGGGCCCAGAGCCGACAGACGGCGCTTATGCGTAATGCCGGCGGCGGGGTTGGACTGATCCATGAACTGCGAGAGCTGGGAGCTTCCGAAGAACTCCTTGATGGCGGCCACGATGGGGCGGATGTTCACGAGCGACTGCGGCGTGATCTCGTCGGGCTCCTGCATGGACATGCGCTCGCGCACCACGCGCTCCATACGCGACAGGCCGATGCGGAACTGGTTCTGGATCAGCTCGCCCACGCTGCGGATGCGACGGTTGCCGAAGTGGTCGATGTCGTCGGTGACGAAGCCCTCATCGCCGTTGTGCAGACCGATGATGTAGCGCATCGTGCGGATGATGTCCTCATTGGTCAGCGTGGAGGAATCGTTCTCCTCGGGGGTGAAGCCGAGCTTCTTGTCCATCTTGTAGCGACCGACCTTGGCCAGGTCATAGCGCTGCGGGTTGAAGAACAGGCCGTCGAGCAGCGTGCGGGCGGAATCGATCGTCGGCGGCTCGCCGGGACGGAAGCGCTTGTACAGCTCGATGAGCGACTCTTCCTTGGTGGTGGCGGGGTCGCGGTCGAGCGTGCGCAGCACCATCTCGGAGGAGCCCAAAAGCTCGATGATCTCCTCGCGGGTCTCGGCCAGGCCGAGGGCGCGCACGAGCAGGGTGGCCGGCTGCTTGCGCTTGCGGTCTATGCGCACGGAGAGCAGGTCGCGCTTGTCGGTTTCGAACTCGAGCCACGCACCGCGGGAAGGGATGACCTTCGCGTTGTAGATGGTCTTGTCGGAGGTCTTGTCGCGCTCAGAGGCGAAGTACACGCCCGGGGAGCGCACGAGCTGGGAGACGACCACGCGCTCGGTGCCGTTGATGATGAAGGTGCCGCGCGGCGTCATGAGCGGGAAGTCGCCCATAAACACCTCCTGCTCCTTGATCTCGCCGGTCTCACGGTTGATGAAGCGGATCTCCACAAAGAGCGGCGCCTGGTAGGTGACGTCCTTCTCCTTGCATTCGTCCACCGTGTACTTGGGCTCGCCGAACTCGTGCTTACCGAATTCGACGCACATGTCGCCGGTGTTGTTCTCAATCGGGCACACATCGGCGAACGCCTGGGCCAAGCCCTCGTTCTTGAACCAGTCGAAGCTTTCCGTCTGGATAGCGATCAGGTTCGGGACGTCCATGACGTCGGGAATCTTCGCGAAGCTTCGGCGATCCCTGTAAAGGCTGGTGGGAGCGGATTTCTTATCCATTGCCACGAGGCTGTTCCTCCTTCACGTCCATCGCAAATCTGCAAAAAGTTGCAATTCGCTAAAATACTACGGCGTGAAGCCCGAGTCAAGAAAAATTTTTACGAGCCATGGAAATTTTCTGGAAAATAGGGCTCGGAGCTGGGCGTTGTTGCGTTCCGTCCTCCGTAGGGGGCGACCTTGGTCGCCCCTCCTCAGGTGAGGGCGCCGCGCTTGAGGAGGGCAGACCAAGGTCTGCCCCTACGGATTGGAGCGCCACGCTCTCGCGCAACGAAAAGGGCGGACCGAAGTCCGCCCTTGTGGGATGGGGCAGAGCGTTTTCGCTCCGTCCCATTCTGCTATGAGAATGCCGTTAGTTTCCGGCGGCGCGGGCGGCCTCGTAGGCTTCCACGAGCTTCTTCGTCACGTCGGCCGGCGCCTGCTCGTAGCCTTCCAGGGTGAGCGTGTAGGAGCCGGAGCCGCGGGTCATGGAGCGCAGATCCTTGGTGTAGTTGATGACCTCGGCATAGGGCGCGCGCATCTTGATGACGGTCTCACCGGCGGCGAAGCCCGCGTCGGTGCCCACAATGCGGCCGCGGCGCGTGGAGATGTCGCCCATGATGGTGCCGGCGTACTCCTCGCCCACGGTCACTTCCATAGTGGCCCAGGGCTCCAAGATGATGGGGCCGGCGTTCTCGCAGCAGGCGCGGAAGCCGATGCGCGCCGCGGTCTTGAAGGCCATCTCGTTGGAGTCGACGGAATGATACGAGCCGTCGAACACCGTGCACTTGATGTCCACCATGGGGTACCCCGCGAGGAAGCCCTCTTCCATGGCCTCGCGCACGCCCTTATCCACAGCCGGGATGAGGCCGTTGGGAATGGCGCCGCCCTTGATCTCGTCCACGAACTCGTAGCCCTCGCCGGGGATGGGGGCCAACCTCAACCAGCAGTCGCCGAACTGGCCGGCGCCGCCGGTCTGCTTCTTGTGACGGCCCTGGGCCTCGGCCTGCTTGGTAATGGTCTCGCGGTAGGGAATGCGCACGGGAACGAGCTTCGCCTCTACGCCGGACTGCTCCTTCAAGCGCCCGATCAGCATGTCTACCTGGGTCTCGCCCATGGCGTGGATGATGGTCTGATGCGTGTCCTCGTCGCGCGTGATGCGGATGGTGGGGTCAGCCTCGGCGGCGCGGGCGAGGAAGGTGCCGAGCTTGTCCTCCTCCTTCTTCGACACAGCCTCGATGGCCACGGGGTACAAGGGCTCGGGCAGGGGCAAAGACTCGATGGCGATGGTGCCCTCGCAGGAGAGCGTGTCGCCCGCGCGCACGTCGGAAAGCTTCGGCACCACGACGATGTCGCCGGCCTTGGCGCTCTTCACGTCGACGGCCTCTTTGCCCATCATGACCTGGATCTTGCCGAGGCGCTCCTTCTTGCCGGTGCGTCCGCAGACGAGCTCCAGCCCCGGCTCCAGGTATCCGGAGATGACCTTCAGGAAGGTGAGGCGTCCGACGAACGGGTCGGACACCGTCTTGAAGGCGAAGGCGCAGGGGGGCTTCGTCTCGTCGATGCGCACCGTCACGTCATCGGCCATGCGGAAGCGACCGTGGCTCTTCGGGTGCGGGAAGTAGGTGCAGATGTCCTCCATGAGGCCCTGAACGCCCTGCATAATAATGGTGGATCCCACGAACACCGGAATGATGAGCTCCTGAGCGATGGCTTTGTCCAGCAGCCCCTCCAGCTCCTCTTGGGTGAGCTGCTCTTCGCCCTCGAGGTACTTCATCATAAGCTCGTCGTCGGCCTCGGCCACCAGATCGCACAGCTTGTCGCGGGCGTTGCGCGCCTCCTCCTGGTACTTCGCCGGCAGGGTTTCCACCGCTTCCACGCGCTCGCCGCCGTCCTCGAAATAGCGGGCCTCCATGCGGATGATGTCGATGACGCCCTCGAAATCGGGGCCCTGGCCGATGGGGATGGTCACCGCGCCGAGGCGACCGCCGAAGCGGGCGTGCAGCAGCGCCATGGCGGCGTCGAAGTTGGCGTTCTCGCGATCGATGTGGTTGATGTACACCGCGCGCGACAGACGCATATCCTCGGCCTCGCGCCACAGCTTCGTCGTCATGACCTGGGGACCGTCGACGGCGTCCACCACGAACAGGGCCATCTCGGCCGCCTGCATGGTGGCCAGCGTGTCGCCGATGAAGTCGGGGTGGCCGGAGGTGTCCAGCACGTTGATCTTGTAGTCCTTGTAGGGGATGGGGGCAATGGAGGTGGAGATAGTGAACTTGCGCTTGATCTCCTCGGGGTCGTAATCGAGGTACGACTTGCCGTCGTGGGTCGTGCCCATGCGCGGCGTCTTGCCGGAAACGAAGAGCATAGCCTCGGCCAGCGAGGTCTTGCCGGCGCCATCCTGTCCCACAAGGACGATGTTTCTGACGTGTTCGGGAGCCGGAGCTGCCATGAGCGACCACCTGCCTTCCTGATAGAGGGCGCCCGCACCCCTTGCGCGGGTCTAACCCAGACGCGCCGCCCATCGGTCGCGCGCCTTCTCGCCAAACGCTACGCTGAATTCCCGTTGCCGCGAACACCCGCTGCCGGGGCCGCGCCAACTGACAGATCCACGACCCGCGAGCTCTTGGCGCATCGCCAGCGAGCGGTCTTTCAGCGCCGACGAACGGCGTCTTTTCCGTGGCATCCATATTAGCAGAGGGCACCGCGTCCGCTGAGTACAGCGAAAAATTCGCGAGACGAAGTTCGTGCGCTTTTTCTCAGGGGGAGCTTCTCAGGGTTTGATCCGCGAGTTGGCCCGCGAGTTGGCCCGCGAGTTGGCCCGCAAGCTGGACCGCAAGTTGGCCCGCGAGTTGGCCCGCGCACCCCCCCAACCGCCCCATGGGACGCCACCACGGTTGGCGCGAGGAACCAACCGAGACATTCTCGCGTCATTAATACGGTTCGGAGAGAGTAGCCTGTTCGAACGCGCGCAGGGCGCAGGAGCCATACGCGCCATCCCTCACCGCCGCATGGCTTCATTATCGATTGGAAAGTGACGGTCAATGTCGAAACTAATACTATGGGGCTCGAGTGCCCTCGATTTCTACCAGCACGGCGATTTCACCTCTCTCCTCACTCTGTGGCTTGATATCGCCCACCAGGAGGACATCACCCCCAACGCTGCCGCCGTTCAGTATCTGGAGGATAGGCTCCCCTGGCTGAGCAAGCCTTTTCGCATCATCGTTCCTTCACGCCAGCAAAAGCGCAATCTCAAAGATGTGCGCTGCCATGTCGCAGAGGCGTCAATTCAGCAAGATCGCTATTTTCGCATTGCGCAAGGACTCTTTGCTCCTTCCCCCGAGGTCGCCTTTCTCCAAAGCAACTGGAGTCACGACCTTGCCGAAGTGATCTTCAAAGGAAGCACCCTTTGCGGCGCCTACGGTCTAACGCCTCCTTTCGACACCGTCTTCAATCGCCCCGTTCTTACTTCATCTGAGCGCATCCAAGAAGCTCTTTTGGCCCACCGGGACATACGAGGCTGCGCCATGACGAGACGCGCCGCTCCTTGGATTCTCGATAACGCCGCCTCGCCGAGAGAGGCAGCCCTCGCTCTTCTCATGACGCTCCCCAACCATCTCGGCGGCTATCACTTCGCCCGACCGAGGCTGAATCATTCCATCGAACTCACCGGTGCCGCTCGCCCGCTTTCGCGAAAAGAGTACTATGTTGCAGATGTTTGCTGGCCCGCGCAAAGACTCATTCTCGAGTACGACAGCGACGAACGCCACCTTACGTCCGAGCAGCTGCAGGAAGACGCTGTTAAACGCATGACGCTGCAAGCCATGAACTACCGGATCATCACCGTGGGACGATTGCAGCTCAACTCAACCAGCGAAACAAGGAAAATCGCGCTCTCTGTTGCCCGCGCACTTGGCAAACCGATCCGATTCCGCATAGGCGACTTCGATGCAAAGCACAAGCATCTGCGAGAGGTCCTGGGACTCCCCTCCTGGCAATAACGCACCCTGACAACCGCAGCCCAAAGATGATTTTTGTCAGGCGTCCTTCCTTGTTCTGACATTTTTGCTGGTCTGGCTGCGGGTTGCCGAGGAAGGATTTGGAGGCACGAAGCTGTGACCTGGTACTTCTCTTGCTGCGACTTTGTTTTTCATGGTTAACACCGCAGCCCGAGAGCCTAAAATGTCGCACGTTTCAGAACCGAACGACAAAAAGATGCCTCGGGCTGCGGATCGAGGATCAAAATGCCGTTGGCTCCAAACCCAAATGGCAAAATGAGGCCCCAAGGTACGGCCGCGACATGTGAGGCCACGGCAAGAACCGCGGCCTCGCGAAACTGGGAGCAGCTGGGCTGCTCGACGCATGGGATATGGCTATAGCTCGCTGATGATGCGGGCGGTGCGGGCGGTGCATTCGGCCTTGGCGCGCTCGACGTCGATGGTGGGCCATTCACCGGCGCGGCAGATCACCTCGCCATCGCACATCGTGAGCACCACGTCGGCACCATCGCCGGCATAAACCACGTTGTACACCGGGTCGGGCGCCGGGCACCACGACAGGCCCGTAATGTCCAGCACGCACAGGTCAGCACGGGCGCCTTCCGCCACCACACCGCAATCCTCGCGGCCCTGGGAAAGCGCGCCGGTGCGCGTCGCCGCCGCCAGCGCCTGCTGGGGCGTGACCGCCGTCGGATCAAGCGTCGCGCCCTTGTAGATGAGCGCCTGCAGGTACATGTCATGGAAGAGGTTGTGATTGTTGTTCGACGCCATACCATCGGAGCCCAGGCACACGGGAATGCCGCGGCGCAGCATCTCGGGAATGGGCGCGAACCCGCTGCCGAGCTTCATGTTGGAGGCCGGGTTGTTGGCGACGAACACACCGTGAGCTTGCAAGATATCCAGGTCGGCGTCATCGACCCATACGCAATGGGCCGCCGTCACCGGCACGTCGAACAACCCGAGGCTTTCGAAATACTGCACCGGCGAGAGGCCGCCGTGGCGCTCGCGGCATTCGCGCACTTCCTTCTCGGTCTCGGACAGGTGGATGTGCAGGCGCAGGTCGGTGCCACGCACGATGTCCAGAATGTCGCGGCAAACCGTCTCGGTGGACAGGTACTCCGAATGGATGTTATAGTCGATGCGAATGCGTCCGTCGCCGGCCCCGTGCCAGTCGCGCACAAGGGCCTCCATCTGGGCGCAGATGGGATATTCCGCATAGGGCTTCTCCTCGAAGGCAACGAGTCCCTCGCACATGTTGGCCTTCATGCCGGCCTCGAGCACCGCACGGGCACGCTCCTCGGTCGCGTAGTACATGTCCGAAAAACTGACCACGCCGAAGCGCGCCATCTCGGCGCAGGCGAGCACCGTGCCCCAATAGCAATCCTCGGCGGTCATTTTGGCCTCGAAGGGGAAGCACTTCTCCTCGAGCCAACGCTGCAGCGGCAAGTTCTCGGCGTAACCGCGCAGAAGCGTCATGGGAGCATGGGCATGGGCGTTGTAGAGCGCGGGCATGAGCAGACGTCCCGTGCCATCGTAGGTCTCGCCGAAGGTGGCAGCCACATCGGGCGCAGGAGGCACCGAGCCGATATAGGCGATTCGGCCGTCGCGCACCCCCACCCATTGGTGGTGCTTGATAGCGAAGTCGGCGTCGAGAAGATTGATATCGGCAAAGAGCATGGAAGGCCTTTCGAAGAGAGCGGAACGGGGTTCTAGGGAAGAAGCATAACGCATTTCGCGGACGGAAACGGTTTTCGCGGCGACCTCTTCCACAAATGGACATGGTACCTTTGGCTACTTCCGAATGCCGCCGGCAGAGAGCGAACCCTTCGTCGGCAAAGCTCGCTGCTGGCTGCGTGGCCGAGAGTGCGTCCTCGGGGGGGGGAATTCCCTCTTGAAGCATCATTCGCTGCCACAAAAAGGACCCGTGCCTGAGCGCGGGTCCTTGGGAAACGCCTGGGTTGTCGAGAGCAGCTTACTGCTGGGTACCCTCGGCGCCCTCGGCGGCCTGATCGGCAGCGGCCTGGTCGGCGGCAGCGTCAGCACCGGCCTGGTCGGCGGCCGTCTGATCGGCAGCGGCCTCATCGGCGGCCTGGTCGGCGGCAGCAGCGTCGCCAGCCTGATCGTCGGCAGCGGCATCAGCACCAGCCTCGCCGGCAGCGGCCTCGTCGGCGGCCGCATCGGCAGCGGCGGCGTCGGCAGCGGCCTGATCCTCGGCGGACATGGTCTCGTCGGAAGGCTGCTCAGTGCCCTCGGTGGCGGCAGCGTCGCCCTCGGCATTCTGGGCAGCAGCCTCCTCGTAGGGAGCAAGGTCGATGGCGTAGGGCAGGCCCTCGGGCATCGGGTTAACGGTGATCTCGGCGTTGTTGCGATACTCCTCGAACCAGGTGGAGAAGTTCTGGGAGGCGTTGCTCTGCTCCATGTAGGTCAGATACTCCTGGAACTCGGTCGGCAGCTGGTCAACCGACGTGATACCGCCCTCGGGAACCTCGTAGACATCGGTCACCTTGATGATGTGGTAGCCGTACTCGCTCTTGACGGGAGCGGCAACGATCTGATCCTTCTCGAGGCCGGCCAGAGCGTCCTGGTACTCAGTGACGAAGGTGCTCAGCGCGTCCCAGCCCACATCGCCGCCGTTAGCAGCGGAGCCGGTGTCGGTGGAGTACTGGGAAGCGGCATCCTCGAAGGAGATCTCGCCGGCGTTGATCTGATCAAGCAGCTCCTGGGCGCGGGCGGCCAGAGCGGCGTCGTCCTCGCCTTCCTCGGCGGTCAGCAGGATGTGGCTCGAGCGCTTAGCGCCGTTGAACTGCTCGCTCATGGCCTGGGCCTGGGCGAGCGTAGCGTCGTCGCCCTCACCCTCGGTATCCTGGGCGGCCACGGCCTCGGCGAGCTTCGTCTGAAGCAGATTCGGACGAATGACGTCCTCGATGTAGGACTCCTCGGTCATGCTGGACGCCTCGAGAGCCTCCTGGAAGGCCTCATCAGACTCGAACATGGCCTTGGTCTCCTCCATGGCGGAATCGATGTCGGCCTGCTCCACGGTCACGTTGTACTCTTTGGCGGCCTGGTCGTAGAGATCCTGGTTGACGTAGTAGTCGATGACCTCTTCGCGCACGGACTCGGGGGTGTAGCCGTTGGCGACCATCCACTCGCCCCACGCCTCATCGGACTCCAGCGAGCTGGAGGTGCGGAAGTTGGCGATGTAGTCGGTGACCGTCTGCTCCATAATTTCCTGGCCGTTGACCGTCGCGGCCACCGCGCCGCCGCCGGCACCGTTGCCGCCGCAGCCCACCAGCCCGGCACCGAGAGCGACGCAGAGCGAAACCGCTCCCACGCTCTTCAGAGCAGAGCTCTTGAACGAGGCAAATTTCATGTGTCCTCAACCTTTCATGACATTGCGTCAGACCTATTGCCGGCGCAGGCTCATCGAGCGCACTCCCGCTCCCTCCGCGGGACTCCCGCCCTTCCTTCATGAGCGCTAACTGAATGTTGCAACCCTAGCGTAACGTTCTTTACCGTTTCGTAAGGTCAGGGAGCTATTATTTCAATGCGTGCGCACCGTATAAAGCGAATTACTTAGTCCACACACGGTGTCAACAATAATCGCACATACCTGTAAAGTTCCTGAAAGGATTCCTTAAAACCTGAGGTGAAGGGTCATTTTCCAGGTGCCTGTCGAAATCGCAGCATCAACAAAAAAGCCCGCCTAACGGCGGGCTTGATAGTGTGGTGGAGCCTAGGGGGATCGAACCCCTGACCTCATGGCTGCCAGCCATGCGCTCTCCCAGCTGAGCTAAGGCCCCGAAAAAGTGCGAGGACTATATTAGCATAACGGTGGCGGCGCGCAAGAACTTTTTTCAGGAATTTTGGAAATTCCCGCTAGCGGCCCCTGTGCGGCCCCGCGCCATCGCAATGCTGGCTTTACTCGGCCTCGCAGGTGGCGACGATCTGGTCGATGATGCCGTCCAGGGCGCCTTCCACCTCGTAGGCCTCCACCTTGCCCTCGTCCACCAGGCGCGCGAAGGTCGGGTCCATCGGCAGCGTGGCCACGGCGGGGATGTCGTACTTCTCGGCCACGGCCGCCCCCTGAGGCTCGCCGAAGATGTGGTGTTCCTTGCCGCACTCGTCGCACTTGAAGTAGGCCATGTTCTCCACGAGGCCCACCACCGGCACCTCCAGCGACTTCGCCAGATTCACGGCTTTGCCGACGATCATGGCTACGAGCTCCTGGGGAGCCGACACGGTGACGATGCCATCCACGGGCAGCGACTGGAAAACCGTCAGGAACACGTCGGAAGTTCCCGGAGGCATGTCGACGAACATGTAGTCCACATCGCCCCAGTTCACCTCCTGCCAGAACTGCTTGATGGCGCCGGTGACGACAGGGCCGCGCCAGGCCACGGGCATGTCGCCCTCGGGGAGCATCAGGTTCACGGACATGACCTCGATGCCGCTGGCGGACTTCGCCGGGTTGATGCCGTCAGCGTCAGCGGTAAGGCGGCTGTCGACGCCAAAGGACTTCGGAATGGACGGGCCAGTGATGTCGGCGTCCAGGATGGCCACCTTGTGGCCGCGCTTGTTCATCTCGGAGGCGAGCAGGCTGGTGACGAGGGACTTGCCCACGCCGCCCTTGCCGGACACGACGCCGATCACATGCTTGACATTGGTGCGCTTGTTGGGCGCCAGGGTGGACGGACCAGCCTCAGCGGTGCGGTCGCCGCAGCCGGAGACGCCGCAGCTGGAGCACTCGTGCGAGCATTCTTCTGCCATGGTTCCTTCTTTCTCTTCTCGTGTCGCCGCATTGTTCGCAGCCAAGATAGTTCGCAGGGCATCATAGCACAAACCCCGAGGCATCCTTTCGACACCTCGGGGTTCTTGAACGTCGTAAGAACAAAAGACAGACCGCTTCGGAAAACACGCGCCGGCGCTCAGAAATCCTCGGGCATGTCCTTGCCGTCGCCGGAGGCGTAGAAGGTGGCCTCGGCGAACAGATCCGTCACCGACTTGCCGTCGCAGAAGGGCAGCTCGAGGAACTCGGCGATCGTGGGGACGAGGGGGCTCGCGTCGACGTAGTGGCCCTTCTCGTTGAACTGGTTGGTGTCCTGGGCGCGCCAATAGCGGTCATTCACATCGGTGAGGTAATACAGCCCATCGGCCACTTCCATGTAGACGGCGTGGTTCGTGTGCAGATAAGTGGGCAGTTCGTCGATGGTGATCTCGAGGGCTTCAACGTCCTTCTTCCCCATTAAGGCTCCTTTGCTTCGGTGAGGGTGGAATTGGAACGGCCTTATGATAGCGCGATCGGCGGTCTGTGGGGGCATCTACGCGAATTAGTCATCGAAGAAGGCCGAGGCGACGCGGGTGGAAGCGGCGGCGTCCTTTGCGTAGAAATCGGCGCCAATCTGGTCGGCGAACTCCTGGGTGATGACCGCGCCGCCCACCATGACCGCGGTGCCGGGAAGCTGCTCGTGAATGAGTTGGATGGTGCGCTCCATGGCGCCGACCGTGGTGGTCATGAGCGCCGAGAGCCCGATGAGGCGCGCGCGGGTGTCGCGAGCGGCGGCCAGGACGGCCTCGGGGGCGACGTCGCGGCCGAGGTCGATGACGGTGAAGCCGTAGTTTTCCAGAAGCATCTTCACGATGTTCTTGCCGATGTCGTGGATGTCGCCCTGCACCGTGGCCACGATAATGGCGCGAGCGGCTTCGCCGGGGACGTGTGCATCGCCCTCCGTAGGGGTAGCGTTCGCGCTGGCTGCCCGAGCGCGGTCGCGGATGAGGTCGAAACCGGCCTTAACGGCCTCGGCGGAGGCCATGAGCTGGGGCAAAAAGAAGGTGCCCTCGTCGTACTTCTGGCCGACGACGTCGAGGACGGGCACGAAGACGTCGTTGATGACGGCCAGACCGTCGTGGGTCTCCAGCAGACGTTCCGTGGCCGCCGCCACCGGCGTGCCGCGGCCCTCCAGCACGCATTCGGCTAGGTGGGAAACGACGTCGGCCGCGTCGGCGAAGGTTTCCGTTATCGGGATGGGACACCCGCTTGGGACCGAGGGGCGACCAAGGTCGCCCCCTACGGGAAAGACTCCGGCAGCAACGTCGTTGTTGCGCGCCCCATCCGTAGGGGCGGGGCTTGCGCCGCCTTCCCGAGAGGCGACCGCGCTCGAGGCCGCGGGGTTGGCGGCGACCTCGTAGGGGTCGGCCGTATTCGCGTAGGCTTCCAAAAACGCCCGGCAGCCCGCATCCTGGCCGTTCAAGATGCGGAACGTCGCCACGGTGTCGCGATAGCGGGCGTTCAGGGGGTTCAAAATGGGCATGTCGAGGCCGGCCCCGAACGCAGCAGCAAGGAACGTGCTGTTCACGAGCGGCCGCGCCGGCAGACCGAAGCTGACGTTCGACACGCCGAGCACCGTGCGCACGCCGAGGCGCTCTTTCACCAGAGCTACCGCGCGCAGAATCTCGCGCACCTCATCCTGGTTGGTGGCGGCAGCCATGACGAGGCAGTCGATGGCCACGTCCTCGCGCGGGATGCCGTAGGACTCGGCGGCGGCCACGATGCGCTCGGCGATGGCCAGGCGCTCCTCGGCCGTGGGCGGGATGTCGTTTTCGTCCAAGGTGAGACCCACAACCGTGCAGCCGTAGCGCGCCACGACGGGCAGCACGGCGGCAAGGTTGTCGGCCTTGCCATTCACGGAGTTCACCATGGGACGACCCGCGTAGGCGCGGGCGGCGACCTCGATAGCGACCGGATCCGAGGAATCCAGTTGCAGCGGCAGGGGCACCGTGGCTTGCAGCGTGCGCGTGACCTGCGATAAGAGCGTCGGCTCGTCGAGGCCAGGCACGCCCACGTTCACATCGAGGATGTCGGCGCCGGCGCGCTGCTGAGCGGCGGCCTCGGCCACGAGGTAGTCTACATCGCCCACTTGCAGAGCGGCCTTCAGCTTCTTTTTCCCCGTCGGGTTGATGCGCTCGCCGATGACGGCAATGCGGGGCTCGCCGGCCGGCAGCGACACCATCTGCTGCGCCGAGGTCACCGCGAACGCGGGGCGATAGAGGGGATTGGGGATGGAGGGCGCGGGGAGATCCTTCGGCTCGCTTCGCTCGCTCAGGATGACACGGGGGGCGGAAGGCTCGACTGCGGGAAGGGGGCGGGCGTCGAGAAGGGCGCTGAGGGCGGCGATGTGGGCTGGGGTGGTGCCACAGCAGCCGCCGACAACGGTAGCGCTGGCGTCCAGGATCGCTTCCATGGCCCGGGCAAACTCGTCGGGTCCCACATCGAAGACCGTTTCGCCGTCTTGGATGCGCGGCAGTCCGGCGTTGGGCTGGGCCATGACGAGGGCGCGATTGTGAGGCGCAAGCTCTTCCACGAGCGGCGCCAACTCCACGGGCCCCAGCGAGCAGTTGAGCCCCACGGCCGAGGCGCCCAAAGCCGACAGCGTCGTGGCGGCGATGGCCGGCGTCGTGCCGAGGAAGGTCCGGCCGTCCTCGCCGAAGGTCATGGTGGCGAACACCGGCAGCGTCGTGCTTTCCACCGCAGCGAGCACGGCAGCCTTGGCTTCCAGCAGGTCGGCCATGGTTTCCACGACGATGAGATCGCAGCCCGCCGCCTCGGCGGCGCAGGCCTGTTCGGAGAAGATATCGAAGGCCTCGTCGAAGGTGAGGGTGCCCAAAGGCTCGAGCAAGGCGCCGGTCGGTCCGATGTCGCCGGCCACGAGCGGCGCTCCGGCCGCCCGCGCGTTGGCCGCAGCCGCCGCGTACACCTCGGCCACCGTGGCATCGGTGCTCGCGAGCTTCAGGCGGTTGGCGCTGAAGGTGTTGGTGGTGATGCAGTCGGCGCCGGCTTCCACGTACTGGCGCTGGATGGCCACGATGGCCTCAGGATGCGTGAGGTTCAGCAGGTCCGGCACCGCGTGGACGGTATGGAGACCGGCCGCTTGGACGAGAGTGCCCATGCCGCCATCGAACAGCAGGTAGGCGCGGCCGGCCAGGGCCTCGGCCAGATGGGCATCGGTCACGGTGAGCTTACGCGGGGTTGCCATAGCAAGTCCTTCCTTGGGCGCGCAGGGCGCACGTATCGGCAACGGGGCAAGTGGAGCAGCGCGCTCCTTCCCGGACGAAACCTCGACCGGGGTACAGGCCGATGACGGCCGTGATGGATTTGGCGGGAACGAGAAGGTGAGCCGCCGTGGCGCAGATTCCCAGGGCGCGATCGGCGCCACTTGCGACGAGAAAAACCGGCTGGCAGCTCAGCGGCAGGTCGCCATAGCCGGGGCTGAAGCGCGTAGTGGCGGCCAGACCTCGCGCCGCGGCCTCTTCCACGATATGCCCGTTCAGCACATTGGTCGCCTGTTCCACGAGTGACGATGCGCAGGCATCCACGAGCAGGCCGTCCGTCGCGCTGAGGGCGCGCTCGCGACGCAGCAGCATCTCGCTTTGCGTCCCCAGCGTCA
Organism: Adlercreutzia sp. CNCM I-6216; assembly: GCF_977113345.1. Lineage (NCBI taxonomy): Bacteria > Bacillati > Actinomycetota > Coriobacteriia > Eggerthellales > Eggerthellaceae > Adlercreutzia > Adlercreutzia sp. CNCM I-6216. The sequence goes on along the minus strand of NZ_CDSBIE010000004.1, from coordinate 166,287 downwards.
CCGCCAGCAGCACCACGCGCGCGCAGCCTTCCACATGGCGGGCGATATCGCGGCCCGGCAACAGGGCGAGGGCTTCCGACGCGTCCATCTCGCGGTACACCCCGCGCGGGACGAGCTCCTTTTCGCACAAGCAAGCCGCGCGTTCCAGCCTTTCGCGCAGATCCCCCAGCTCCTGGCCGCGATGGCCCAGAAACGCCAGGGCCTCTTCCCTATCGACGCGCGTTTTCAGTTCCACGGCGTCACCATCCTCCAACAACGTCGGAGGCTCTTAGGCACAGCGCCTTCGGCACGGCTCTCGAGATGGCGTAAAAGACAACCACGGTGTTCACCGAAGTCCGGCAGCGGCGACCGCCTCGGCAGCGGCACAGGCGATATCCGGCTGGTTCATGGCGTACACGTGCAGGCCGTCGACGCCGTGGCGGCCGAGGTCGACCAGTTGGTTGCAGGCGTATTCGATGCCGGCTTGGCGCAGGGAGGCCGGGTCGTCCTCGTATTTCGCCAGCAGCTTGATGATGGGCGCCGGCAGCGAGCTGCCGCAGAGGAACACCATGCGCTGGATCTGCGACTTCCCTAGAAAGGGCATGATGCCGCAGGAGATGGGCGCGGTGACGCCCGCAGATTCGGCCGCCTCGCGGAAACGGTAGAAGTCGTCGTTGCTGAAGAACAACTGGGTGATGAAGAAGTCGGCGCCGGCGTCCTGCTTCGCGCGCAGATGGCGGATGTTCTCGCGCGGATCCAGACAGTCGATGTGCCCCTCGGGATAGGCCGCCGCGCCCACGCACAGCCCCGCCTCCTTCAGGCGCGGGATGAGCTCGCAGGCATAACGGAAGTCGGCCGGCTGCTGGCCATCCACAAGGTCGCCGCGCAGGGCGAGCACTGTTTTCACGCCGGCGGCGCGCAGGTCTTCCACAGCATCGTCCACCGAAGCACGGGTGGCGCTCACGCAGGTGAAGTGGGCGACGGCGGGTATGGCCGCCTCCTTCTGGACGAGCTCGGCGATGGCCGCCGTCTGACCGCCGCTGCCGTTGCCGCTGCCGCCAGCCGAGCAGGTCACCGAGATGAAGTCCGGCGACGCCGCGCGCAAACCTTCCACAACCTTTCGGGCCGCATCTAACGTGAGCTGGCCTTTCGGCGGGAACATCTCTGCCGATAAGGAATGCGCCCCGCGGCGCCTTCCTTATCGGCCACCCCACAGCACCGGGCGTCGGCCGAACGATTCTCGCGGCTCTCCTCGAATAGGCGGGCAACAGTTTCCATAAGCGACGGATCTCTTTCCTCGTGCGATTCCTCTGCGCGTCGGGCGCGTCACATCTTCCACGCGCTATTATAGGGAGGAACCGGCCTTCGCGCCCGCACCTATCGCTCGCTGGATAGGCAAAAGAGCGATGGAGGGCCATGGCATTTCTCGAAAGGAGCCCGGCTGTGCGCATCGGCATCATCTCGGACACCCACGGCTCGCTGGACCCGCGCGCCTATGCGGCCCTGGCGGATTGCGACCACATCATTCACGCCGGGGACATCGGCGGGCCGTCCGTTCTGCGCGAGCTGGAAACACTGGCGCCAGTCACGGCGGTGCTTGGCAACAACGACTTCGACGAGTACGGCAGCGCCGTGGGCCATTTCGCGCACCCGGTTTTGGAAGGCGTGCGCTTCCTCGTGGGCCACAAGCCGGGCGACGTGCGCGTGAGCTTCGCCGGCTCGGCGGCACTCGCGCCCGGCGACCCCCTGCCCGACGTCATCATTCACGGCCACACCCACGTGCCCGAGCTGAAAACGAGCCCCGACGCGCGGCCCGCGGGCCTCTACCTGTGCCCCGGCGCCGTGTACCGCCCCCGCAGCGATTTCGGCCGCACCATCGCAAAGATGGATGTAGAGGCCGGCCGCATCCTGCACACCTGGGTGGAGAACCTGGACGGCAAAGTCCTGCTGGAGGCTTAGGCGATCTCACTCGCTCTCCTTGCGGGCAATCTGTCAAAATTTTTAACAGATTTTTTCCGTAAACTGTAAATATTTTTGTCAGATTAGACGCCGAGGCCCACGGTGAGGTGGCTCATGTAGAAGGTGAAGCGCATGAGGAAGAGTGCGGCGAAAGCGAGGACGCTCGCGCCCGAGGGACGGTAAGAGCAGAGGCGATTCTGAACGCAGTGAGTGCAGAATCGCCAGGAGCTGCCAGCGTGCGTCCCCTTCTACCGTTCCAACAGCTGCTCCATGGTGCAGCGGAGGGCGCGGGACAGCTGGTAGAGGGCCATGGCCTGGGCCTTGTTGATGTCCTTCTGGCGCTGCTCGTACAGCTGAATGGATCGCAGGCCCACGCCGGACGCCTTCGCCAGCTGCGACTGGGAAAGGCCGGCCGCCTCCCGCAGCATACGGAGGTTAGTGGCCCTTGCGCGCTCGGTGCGTATCTCGTCGAAAACGGCGACGAACTTGCTCTCGGGGGCTTCGTGCAGCGGCCAGTACATGGAGCGTATCTCGTTGTAAGGGGCCGTCGCGAATATCGATTGGTACGAGCACCCCGTGGTCATTTGGTAGTGCGCGAGCACCCACCCGACCCAAAAGTCCGGCGTGCGGTCGTAGCGGAGCTCTGGCGCAGGCAGCTCCTCGCAGGGAAGCAGCGGCAGCATGATGCGCAGCAGGTCGTAGGATGACTTCCCGGCCACATATACCGGGTTCTGCTTCTCGAATTCCTCAGCGAGGCCCGATGCCAGAAACGCGTGGGCCACCTGATCGCCCGTGCACCCGGCGAGGTTCACGCCGATATCGAAGACGAACGCCAGCACCTCCTGCAAGTCGTGCGCATAGGGCGAAGACGGCAGCTCGATGACCGCGTAGCGATATTCCCCCACCTCTCAGCCCTCCCTCATCAGGTCGAGCATGTACACGCCGGCGGGATCGAAGGGCTCTTCGTGCAGAATGCGATCGAAATCGCGCCGGGCCCTCTCGTCCCGCCGCATGCGCCTCTCGTGCCACTGGGATGCCGGGGCCGTTTCGGCACCCGCGAACGTGAGGGCTCCGAAAGCGGCCTCGCTCACCGCGACCACCTGGCGGCCCAGGCCGCCGAGCTTCATAGCCCGCTCAAGCTGCGCGAGGCTGATGCGGTTTTCCAGGAAAGCCCGAGCGAACGAGAAGTAGGAGTCATCGGCCCGGTAGCCGATGATCACATCCGCCTTGCCCAGCTCTGCCGGATAACGAGCCGCCACGTAGGACTTGGCGGCCTCCATGAGATTTGTTGCCACGTCGAACTGTCGGTTGGCAAAGAGCACGGCGAGCCATTCGATGGTGCCGTTAGGCTCGGCATCCAAATCGAAGACATCGAGGCCGTCGAGAGCGAGGTCGTAGGCGTTCGCGAACCCGTCCCTCGCCTTCGGGCACGCCCATTCACAGGCCAGCTCGAGCGACTCGGTGCAGTAGAAGCCCAGGCCGTAGTCGTTATAGGGGTTGCCCACCCCGAACAACGGCCTTGGCACCCGGATAGGCGACCCATGGTAAAGGCGCATGGACTCGCTCATAACAACTCCTTCTCTATCACCAAAGTGATAGAGAAGGATATCGAAGAAGAGGGTTATCGTCAACCTAGAGCACCTGGGCAGGCTTGCGGCCCGAGCGCGAGGGACGCCCTACTCCGCTACGCGCTTGCGGTCGGGGTTGAGGAGGGCGCCGGCCAGGGCGGCTACCGCTGACACGCCTCCGGCGATGCGCAGCCAGAGGGCCGTGGCCTGGCAGGCCATGTCGGCGCTCTTGCACACGCCGACGGACAGCGGCGTGTCGAAAGTCATGAGCACGATGGCGCACGACAACAGCACCAGCGCCACCGTCATGGGGCGCTTCGTCACGAGCGCCGCCACCGCCACCGCGGCCAGCACCAGCGCCAGCAGCACGGCCACTTTGCCCGTGTAGGCGCAGCGCATGGGCACCATGTTGCCGTTGGCCAGCTCGAGGGTTCCCGCGCAGACGGGTGCCCATAGAAGCACCGCCCCACACACCACGGCGGCGCACACCAGCGAGATGATCGGCACGATCAGCTTCACGTTCTTCATTCTGCTCCCTTTCAAGCAATGACGGCGAGGCCCTTAGGCGCCGCCAATCCTTCCACGGTCGTGCGCAGCGCCAGCGTCTCCGCGTCAACGGCATGCACCTGACCACCAATGCTGTTTCCCACAAAGAGCGTCTCCCCGTCGGGCGAGAGCACCAGCGTGTCGATGCCCACGCCCAGTGAGAGCCGCCCCGTCTCCGTCCAATCGGCCGCGTCGAAGGCCACGAGCTCGCCGTCGTCCCGGGCGATAGCCCACGCCCGCCGCCCATCGGCGGCAAGCGCCACTCCGGCCACGGAGAGCCCCACAGGCACCTCGAGCACCCGCTTGCCCGTGGCGCGGTCGAGCACGTACAGCGCGCTCACCTGCTGCTCGCCCTCACCGCCCACGCCGGCCAAAATGAGCTGGCCGCCATCGGCCGACACGAGAATCTGCCGCGGACCCACCACGCCGTCGAAGGCATCGAGCTCCTCGCCCGTCGCAAGATCGATGCGAGCCACGTCGTAGGTGCCGTAGTTGGCCGCGTACAGCACGTCCCCCTCAGGCGCCAGGGCCAACGCCACCGTGCGGCGGCCGGCCCCCGGCTCAATGGTGCAGCAAGGCGGCGGGTCGGTACGGCCGCTGAACCCCGAGGAGCTCAGATCCATCGTACTCACAAGCGATTGCAGCGCCGCATCGATTGCATGGACGCCGTTGGCAAAGTAGTCGCCAGCATAGATAAGCCCCCGGGCCTCGTCGCGACACAGCCCGAGAATCTGATGTCCCACGGGAATGGGGGCCGCAGCGGCCGGATTTGCTACCGGGACCGCCGTCACCTCGCCAGTACCGCTGCATCCCACGAAAACGATACCCTGCATAACTAGAACCGAAGCCGGATTGCGGCCGACGGGAATGCGCCCAACTACTTCTCCCGCCCTCGCGTCGACAACTGCAAGAGCGTTCGTCGCGTACTCCGCAACGCACAGCATCCCGGGAGCAATCTCCCCCGAAAATGGCTCGCCGGCATTGATCGGCTCCTTTTGGGGAGTCGGCGACGAACTCTCACGCGGCCCTCCCTCTTCGGCTACATCTCTTGGCGACTCCTCAGTCAGAGCGGCACACCCTGGTGTGCCCAGCAGCCCCATGGCCCCAATACCCGCTAACATCACAAAGCTCCTGCGCGTGATCACAGCGTCACCTCCTCCCGAAGCTTTCCGCCTTCCAAAAGGTATACCTTGTCGGCCTGGGCAGCATAGGAGCGGTCATGGGTCACCAGAACCACCGACCGCCCCTCGGTGGCACAGAAGCCGCGCAGCAACTCGAAGACGCGCTCCGACCATTCCGCATCCAGGTCATTCGTCGGCTCGTCCGCCAGCAGCACATCGTGATGGGAGAGAAGCGCACGGCCGAGCACCAGTCGGCGCTTCTGACCAGCGGATAGCGCCGAGGGAAGATGCTCGGCCCGCTCGCTGAGGCCCAGCTTCTCCAGCATCTCGAAAATGCGGTCTCGCACCACCTTCTCGCCAGAGGCCCGCAATGCCAGCTCCAAATTCTCATAGGCCGTCAGCGCCTGGAACAAATAGGGCGTTTGGAAAACGAAGCCGATGCCCCGCCGATGAATGTCGTCGATCTGAGCGGCCGTCGCCTGCGTCAAGTCGATCTTCCGATACCGTACACTGCCAGCTTCGGGGCGCAACAGACCGCCCATCACGTTGAGCAGCGTCGATTTCCCTTTGCCAGAGACGCCCGTAACCGCAATCATCGTCGAGGGCGGCACAACCATGCTCAGGCCATCGAGGGGGCGCACCGGGGGACGGGATGAGAATTCCTTTACGACGTCGGAAAGCTCTAACAACGGTTCCATCACAACCCTCCTTTGGCAAGCGTTTCCTGGGGATCCTGGCGCATCAGGGCGATCATGGGCTGAACGAGCGCCACCAAGCTGAGGAGCACCGCGAACAGGAGGGCCGCGCAGACAACCCACCCGTAAGCAGAGGGAGCCAACAGGGCTCCCGGCAAATCAAACGAGGTATGGAGCTGCCCGATAATGGCCGACGACGCCAAGCACGCGCAGGCCGTCGCTGCCGCAGCCGCGGCCATCGTGACAACCCCCACCTCGACCACGAAGCTCAAAGCAACCTTAAGGCGGCCAACTCCCATCGTCCTCAGCAGGCCGAGCTCGCCCATACGACTCGACACGAGCGACGAGAACCGCCCCGCCAACGCCAGAGCCGCCAAAAGCACAATGGCCGCCAGAAACGCAAGGGTCATTGATTCCAACACGACCAGTTGGGATGTTACGCTGGCAATAAGATCGGAGGTGCATACCGCTGCAGCGCCCGGCACCTGTTCGATAATGGCAGCTGCCACAGCCGAGGGCTGCGCTCCCTCTTTCACCTTCACCATAACGCACGAGATAGCATCGAAGGGATCGACGTTAAGCCAGACGCTCTCAAGATACGGACTTTCGGCCGCAATGGTTCGCGCAGCATTCACATCCATGAAGATGGTCTCGTCGACGCTCGATCCCGTTGGCTCAAGGGTGCCCACACAGTGAAACACCGATCCGAGAATGGATGCTTGGCCGCCTTCGATGGGTGGCGCTGCGGCCCCCAAGATAATGCCGTCCGGCGGCAGCGCTCCCCCTTCAAGGGCCCCGCCGACCAGCCAGGGGCCCACGATGAAATCTGTCTCCATGTCAATACCCACCACGCGCGTCACCCCGATCACCGAGCAGCAGCTCTGGTTGACCGTTTGCGTGAAGAATTGGGGCGTTGCCTGTTCCACACCGGCGGTTTCGGCAACGGTTCGCTCGACGTCGGCCGGCAAGTACACGTTGACCGGCTCGGCGCAAAAGAGCACTTCCGAGGCGTTGCCCGAGGCCCCTGCGGGAAGGACCATGATGTCGGCCCCGAGTCGCTCCCGCGAGAGCCTCAGTCCATTTTCGAGCGATGCCACAACAGCCAGCGAGGTGGCCAGGACAAAAACGGCGATGAAGGCAATGAGGGCGGTCATGAGGGATCCGCCCAAGCGCCGGATGATGTTCTTCCAAGCTAGGGAAAACATTGCTCGTCCTCCTTCCAAAAGGGGACGGCACGAAGCGGAGGGGAGGGAGCGCTTCGTGCCGTTCTTGCGCCCTCGCGGACAAGGGCGCCCTCAGGAAAATTACGCCGTATGGTTCTCGACCACGATGTCGTCAGGCTCTTCGGCCAAGGCCGCATCCACCGTGATGACGAAGTTGGGCTTGGTACCGGAGCTCTCGTCGGACACGATGTCGGCCGCGTGCGCGCCCTGCAGAGACTCCATGTCATCGAGGGCCAGATTTGCACCGGGGCAGGCGGCCACGCACGCAGGCAGCTCACCGCGCTGGCGCCGATCATAGCAGCCGTCGCACTTGAACGTGGTGCTCGACGCCTCGTCGTAGCTGGGCGCACCGTAGGGGCAGGCCGAGATGCAGGTCTTGCAGCCGATGCACACGGAGTGATCTTGAATCACCGTACCGTCTTCCAGCTTGCTGTAGGCCCCTACCGGGCAATTCGCCACACAGGCAGGCTCTTCGCAGTGGTTGCAGGCCATGGAGAGGTAGGCGAAGGCTCGCGGAGCATCCTGGCGAATTGCCGTCACATGCCGCAGCAACACGCCCTTGTCCAACTGCTTCTCGCTCTTGCAGGCGATGGAGCAGGTCTTGCAGCCGTAGCAGTTCTTGTTGTTCATCCAAAATCCGATAGCCATGGCCTTACGCCTCCTTCTTCACATCAACGAGGGTCTGGTTGCAGCAGTGGGTGCCTCCGAGGGTCTTCCACTTGTCGTTGGTCACATGGCTGGACGAGCCGCCCTGCTGTTCCCACCAACCATTCTGCAGCCCCACCACACCGGGCTTGATAAGGTCATTGACGAGGGCAACGCCATGGTGCTCGCCGCGGTCGTTGAACACGACCACCGCATCGCCGTCCTGGATGCCGCGCGCCGCGGCGTCGGCGAGGTTCATGAGGATCACCGGCTTCTGGTCGCAAACCTCATCCATCCACTCGAGGTTGTTGAAGGTGGAATGCACGCTGCGGTAGGTCTTCTGCTGAACGCTGAAGAGCGGGTACTTGCGAGCCAGCTCGTTGTCGTTGCGAGCGTCCTCCTCGGCCCGCGCGTAAGAGGCAATGGGATCGAAGCCCTCCTCCTTCCAGGAGCGTACCCAGAACTCGGCCTTCTCGGAGGGCGTGAGGAACTTGCCGTCCTTGTAGGGAATGTAGTCGGGGCCCACCACGTCGATGGCCTTCTTCTCCTTCAGCTCCTCATAGGTGATACCCGCCGGCTCAATGACGTTGCCGATGAGCGTCTCCATGGGCACATCGAAGGCATCGCCGAAGTCGTAACGGCGAGCGAGCTCAGTGAAGATCTCCAAGTCGCTCTTGGCCTCGCCGGGCGCATCCACCGCCTTCTCCATCAGCTGAATCCAATGGGAGCGGTTCTGGGCCAGCACGCCATCCATCTCGAAGATGCCTGCGCAGGGCAGAACCAAATCGGAGTAGAGGGCGGTAGAGGTCAGGTATTCGTCGACGGTAATGACGAAGGGGATCTTCTCCAGGGCCTTGCGCACCATGTTGGTATTGGGCCACTGGGTCATGGGGCTGCCGGTCATGGACCAGAACACGTTCACCTTGCAGGGATCTTCGTTCAGAATGGACTCGCCGAACTTGAAGCACGGAATTGCGGGCATCTTCTCGAGCAAATTGGGAACCTCGATCGGCGCACCGGTTTTCACCTCGCACACGCCGCCGGCATCCGAATAGCCCTCGCCCTCATGGCCGATCTGCCCGCAGAACGCCGCCAAGTAGGCGCCCACGGCCACGGCATAGGTGCCGTTCTCGGTGCGCATGAATCCGCCCATGTTGTGGACGATCATGGCATGCTCGGCGGTCGCGTACTCGCGGGCGATACGCTGAATGTCAGCTGCGGGCACCCCGCATTCGACCTCGGCAGCCTCGGCCGTCCAGGGGGCGGCGTTGGCGTAGATAAGCTCGAACTCGGTGTTGTACCGCTCGGCCTGGGGCGTCCCCTCCAGGGTGAGGGCGGCCGTGATATTGGCGGTATCATGGCGCACCACGTTGCCTGTTGCGGTATCGAGTACCACGAAGGAGGCCGGATCCTCGGGATCTTCCATCACCGGCTCTCCCGTGGCCTTGTCAACCAGACAGGGAGCGCAGGTGTGGGCCAGCAGGAACTCCTCATCATAGAGCTTCTCATCTACGATGGTCTTCAGCATGGCAAGCCCCAAGGCCGCATCGGTGCCGGGCCAGGGAGCGATCCAATCGGTAGCCTTGGCGGCCGACTCGGTGTAAATAGGATCGATCACCACGAGCTTGCCGCCGTTGTCCACCATGTTCTCGAAACGCTGGAAGTAGCCCTGCTTGGTGATGGCGGGATTATTGCCCCAGATGATGCAGTAGGTGCTGTTCTCAATCTGGTTGCGGCAATCCAGGAAGCGCTTGCCGTAAATGTACACGACGGACTCGTACACGCCGGCGCAGCAAAGCTTGCCCACCGTCGTGGTGGCACCACCGAGGTGCGCGAAGAAGGCGCTGGCCACTGGGCCGTGCATGGCTCCGAAGTTGCCCGAGCCGGTCGCGTAGCAAATCGACTGGTTGCCATCGGTCGCGATGGCCTCGTCGAACTTCTGCTGAATAAGGTCGAAGGCCTCGTCCCAGGTAATCTCCTTGAACTTGCCCGAACCCTTGTCGCCGTCACGCAAAAGCGGCACCGTCAGTCGGTTGGGGTCGTTGCACATAAGGCCGCGGGCGATGCCCCGAGCGCAGGCGGCGCAGTCGTTCAGCTCGGAGGACTCCACTTTCACCAGCTTGCCATCCACCACATAGCCCTTGAGGTTATGGTGCTGACACTCCGGCGGGCACGTAGAGTAGAAGATCTCCGCATTCGCATAGGGATCCTCCCCTGTGACGGGCAGGTCCTCGTCCTTGGCGGGCGCCTCGTCGGTGGCCGCCGGGGCGCATCCGGCCAGGCCCACAGCAGCCGTAGCCGCGGCAGCGCCCACGAAGGCGCGACGGGTGAGCTTGGCGTCAATGGCGCGTTCGCTGTTCTTCGTCATAGAACTCTCCTCCCTCAGATAGGATTTTCTCGCGAGCTGCGGCGAAAAGACGTTTGAACCCCCGCTCTCGGCGGATCTCCTACCGCCTTGCTGTCGCATCGGGCGGCCCTCCTCGGCCGAAACCCTCGCACTCGCTGGCTATTATTCTGCCGTTGACTCAACGTCACTTCAATGGCGGTCAGCGGAACTTTTCATTAAGACTTCGGGGCAAATATTAAAAAAGAATTACCTTCCCCACCGAAGTCTCCTGCATGCAGCTCCATCGGGCATAATATGAAGATTGACGAGGAGGGGACACCATGTCGACCGATCACCCGGGGCGCCCGTTCCGCTATGGCATACGCTTCAAGATCGCCGTCTCCATCGGCGTCATTATGGTTGCGCTCATGGCCGTCGACGTTCTGTGGAACCTGTCGCTGCAGAACGCCCAAGCCGAAAACGAGGCCCGCGAGAAGGCCGAGGTGCTAGCCGCCGAAATGCGCGCGGCATGGGATTTCGTCGATATGAACCAAGACGTCATCAACCGCGCCGAGGACGGCACCTTCCGCACGAAGCACCTCGTGTGCGTGGTGGCGGCGAAGTCTATCTCCATGCTGTTTACCACGGAGACCGACTACTCCATCCGCTTCACCAACGACACCCCTCGTCAGGCCGCCAACGCGCCGGACGAGTTCGAGCAGGAGGCTCTGGCCGCCTTCAACGCCGACCCGGAACGCAAGGCGTTCTGGCGCGTGGTAGACGCCGGCGACGGCACGCGGGTGTTTCGCTATACCGAGCCTTTGTACGTGACCGAATCGTGCCTGGAATGCCACGGCGATCCGGTGGGCGAGCCGGACCAGTACGGCTACCCGAAGGAGGGCATGCAGGTGGGCCAGGTGGGCGGGGCAATGTCCATTATCGAGCCCATGGACATTTACGCCGACGGTATCCAGAACAGTGTTATGCAGCAGGTGGTCATGGTGCTCTGCGTGATGGCGGCCGCCTTCGCCGGGCTGTACTTCGTCACCAGCCGGCTGGTGCTGAGGCCCATCGATGAGCTGCGCACGGCGGCGGGCGCCGTCGGCAAGGGCGATTTCAACTACACGCTGACGGTGCCCAACCCTGGCGAGCGGCCCCGCGACGAGCTGTCCGAGCTCACCGGTGAATTCGACCGCATGGCCCGCGACCTGGAGAAACTGTACGCCGACTTGGAAGGACAGGTGCGTTCCAAGACCGACGATCTCATGGTGCTGAACGATATGCTGAACTACCAGAAGCGCGAGCTGAAGGCGGCGCTCGACCGTCTCGGCGACGAGGTGGCCTACAAGAACGAGTTCTTTGCCATCGTCAGCCACGAGCTGCGCACGCCGCTCACCAGCATTTTGGCCTACGCGCGCATCCTGAACGCGGACGACAGCCTAGCGCCCAAGACCCGCGAGGCCGTGGGCGAAATCGAGTCGAATGCCACCCTTTTGCTGAACATGGTGAACAACATCCTCGTCATTTCCAAGCACGCTGCTAAAAAGGACGAGCTTTTGCCCGAACCCGTGGATTTCGTCGATCTGGCCCAGTTCGTGCGCAAATCGCTCGCCCCCATCGCGGAGGGCAAAGACGTGCGGCTCACCTGCACGGTGGCGCCGGATGTGCCCCTTTCCATGGCCGATTGGGAGAAGCTGCGGCGCATTCTGGAGAACCTGGTGAACAATGCCATCAAGTACACCCATCGGGGCGGCTTCGTGCGCCTGACGATAGGGTTCGAAAGCGGCGAAGCAGCGGACCGCGACCGCGGCAACCCTACTGACACGCACGCCCCCGACGGCGGAGACACCGCCCCCACCGGCTGGATCGTCATGCGGGTCGCCGACGACGGCATGGGCATCGCACCCGAGGAGCTGGACCAGATCTTCGAGCTGTACAAGCAGGCCGGGCAGTCGGCCAACCGCCGCTATCGGGGCACGGGGCTGGGGCTGGCCGTAGTGCGCGATCTTGCCGAGCTGCATGGCGGCACCGTGACCGTGGAAAGCCGGGTGAAGGAAGGCAGCACGTTCACCGTGCGCATTCCCTACGTTCCCGTGATCGAGGAAGAGGACGAGGAATCGTAAAGGCCGCGGCGGCGCCGAGGCGCAACCGCTGACAACCGCGAAGGAGGACGACGATGGCGAAGATTCTGCTCGTGGACGATGAACCGCGCATTGCCCGGGTGGTGCGCGACATGGTGGAAGGCGCCGAGTGGCAATTCGCTTACGCCGACAACGGCGCCGATGCGCTGGACGCCGTCGCTCGCGAGGCTCCCGATCTCATCATCATGGACGTCATGATGCCGAAGATGGACGGCTTCACCGCCTGCCGCGAACTGCGCGCCCGGGGCGTCACGGTACCGGTCATCTTCCTGTCGGCCAAAGGGGACATCGTGGACAAGGGCGTCGGGTTCGCAGCCGGGGGCGACGACTATATGGTCAAGCCCTTCGACCCACGCGAGCTGATGATGCACATCGAGGCCCACCTGCGCCGCGCCGCCATGCGCCCGACCGCCGCCATGCCGTCCACCGGCACCATCACCGTCGGACGGCTTTCCCTGGACATGGCCCAGCACCGCGCTACTTTGGGCGGCGAGCACGTGCCGCTGACTCCGAAGGAGTTCAAGATCCTGGCGACACTGGCCGCAAGCCCCGGTACCGTGCTCTCCCGCGAGCAGCTGGTGGAAGCGGCCTGGGGGCCGGAGTTCGTCGGCGAGACCAGTTCCATCACCGTGTTCATCAAGAAGCTGCGGGCCAAGATAGAGGACGACCCCACCGAGCCCCGCATCATAGAAACCGTCTGGGGCATCGGCTACCGCCTGGACCCGGAGGCCTGCGGGTAAGCTAGCGAGCGAACCTGCAGGCAAACATTCTCGCTCGCGCACCTTTGACCCCGAAATGATATTTCTGATTTAAAAGTGCCATTTCGGGGCTTCTTTCTGTGCCCAAGCCGATTGCACCCCAGCGCCTTTCAGCCGCATTCGCCAGATGGCCAAAAAAGACGCGCTAACTGCGGTTTTCAGCCCTCTTTCCCCGACTTTCACCATCTACACATTCGCGCGTCCTTTTCAATAATGTTCTGACCAGGTAAAACTTTGATCAAGAGAAACCGCACTTTCGAAACCGCAAGCCGCTGACGCAGCCAGCGCAGATTTTTTGACCAAAAAATGCTCTAGAGACACTTTCGCATGCAGTTCGCGAGCCGTTTTTGGCCACAAGCGTCCTACTTTCCCGCGCCGCCGTGGTTGATAGTGGTGGCGAGGGGGTGCCGCTTCAGAAGGAGCATCATCACGAGGCACGCAAGCATGAGCGGCACGAACCAGAGGAACAGCGGCAGCAGCGCGTCGGAGTAGCCGGCGGCAATGACCGACTGGGCCGATGCGGGCAGCGAGTCGACGATCTGCGGTGTCAGCGTGGCGAGCGACAGATTGTCTACGTGGGTGAGCTTGCCGGCCACGTCGGCCGTAAGGCGCATGGTGAACAGCGCGCCCACGAGCGCCGTGCCCACCGAAGCGCCGATCTGCCGGAAGAAGTTGTTCGCCGCCGTGGCGGTGCCCACCATGGCGTGGGGGAACTCGTTTTGCACCACGAGCACGAGCAGCTGCATGCCGAGCCCCATGCCGAAGCCGAGTACGAACAGATACAGCACTGGCACCCACAGCGCCTCGTGCACCCGCATGCGCGACAGCAAGAATAGGCCCACCGTGCTCACGACACACATGGCCACAAGCATCCCCTTGTAGCGCCCCGTCTTCGACGCCGCCCAGCCGGTGGCCGTGGAAGTGATGAGGATGCCCACGCTGGTGGCCGTGCACACGAGACCGGCCACCTCCGGCGACAGATCGTCCACGATTTGGAAGTAGGTGGGCAGGTAGTTGAGCGCTCCCATGAAGCTGATGTTCAGGAGAAGCCCCGTCACCGAGCACAGCACGAAGTTGCGGTTGCGGAAGAGCCCCATGGGGATGATGGGCTCGGCGGCGCGGCGCTCCAACAGCACGAAGACCACAGCGGCAGCCACAGCCAGAGCGACAAGGCCCATAAACGGCAGACTGCCCCAGGGAATAAGCGTGCCGCCCCAGGCCATGGCCAGCACGAGCGAGGTCACGGCCACGGTCATGGCCATCATGCCGGGCCAATCGAGGGGGTGCTTTCCGAGGGCACGGGCGTCGCGGGGCAACGTGAGTCCGAGTACCACCACGGCAAGCAGGGCCACGGGCACCGTGAACCAGAAGATCCAGCGCCAGCCCGTCACCTGGACGAACCAGCCGCCCATAAGCGGGCCCAGCACATTCGACACGGCGAACACGGCGCCGATGACGCCCATGTAGGTGCCGAGTTTGCGCGGCGGCACCACGTCGGAGAGCGTCGCCTGGGACAAGATGATGAGGCCACCGCCCCCGAGGCCGGAGACGAGGTGGCCGCTGATGAGCATCTCCATGTTCATGGCCAGGCCGCACACCACCTTGCCCGCGGCGTACAGCGTGAGCGCCGCCATGAGCAGCCGCTTGCGGCCGATAAGGTCGCCCAGCTTGCCGTAGATGGGCATGACCAACGTCGACGACAGGATGTAGGCAGTGGAGACCCACTGCATGATCTCCACGCCGTTCAAGTCGCCCACGATGGTGGGCAGCGCCGTGGAGGCGATGGTCTCGGAAAGCGAGCTGATGAACATGGCGAGCAGAAGCCCGAAGAACACGAGCGCCAGCGCCCGGCCGTGCAGGGCGTGATCGGTATGGGGCGTGGAAGCGCCTGCGGGTTTTGCGGGCGCCGATGAGGTAGGAGCTATTGCGGGCGACGCAGCTGCAGCGGTCGAGACCGCTTTCGCCTTCGAAGTCGTATCTGCTGCGCTCACCACCATAGGTCGCCTCTTTCCAATCAGGGGATTCTCCCTATTTTAGAAAGACGACCGCCGCAAGCGCCGCGCAACAACCCCGCCTGCGCCGAACTGTCACGGCGCCGTTGAAGACTTGCGCGAGAATGCGTTTGCGAACGCTACAGCGCCAACTCGTACATAGCCACCTGGATGTCGCCGAGGGCCGGGTAGTGCACGGTCCACTCGCCCTTGTCCTCGAAACCGCACGACTCGTAGAGGCCGCGGCCGCGTACGTTGTGGGGGAAGGTGTCGAGGCGTAGAGCCACCAGGCCCTGGGCTCGGGCGATGTCAGCGGCACCATTCACGAGCTGGCGACCGAAGCCCCGGCCGTGGAAGGCCGGCAACGTGGCCACCACATGCAGGACGCCTACCTGTTCGGGCGCAGCATCCACGGCCCAGGGAACGGCGTTGTAACCGGGGGCGCCTTCATGATTAACCACCATGGCCGAGGCAATGATGGGCTCGGACTCACCGCCTTCGGAGACCACTTCAACCTCTTCTGCGGGCAGCAGCCCCACGATCAGCTGGGCCGCCTCCAACGACTCACGCAAGAACGCCGGCGAGGGATGCACGCCATGCTGCCACTGCACGTCGAAATCGGTGCCCTGCATCTCGTCGATCATCGTCGTGTAGAACGCAAGCACCGCATCGAACTCATCGGGCCGCGCCACGCGCACTTCCAACATCGCCGCTCCCTTCTTCATCGGATTCGAGTGAAGACAGTATAGCGTTACGATGCCACCTACAGTCCGAGCAACGGGCGGTACAGCGACTCGTCGGTTTCGGAGAAGACGTTGAACACCACGGTCATGGGCACATCGGGATGCTCGTTAAGCCAGCGGCGCACCGTAGCGACGGCGATGGAGGCCGCCTCTTCCTGCGGGAACCCGAACACACCCGTGGAGATGCAGCAGAAAGCGATGCTGGAAAGCCCCGCCTTGGCCGTCGCGTCCAGGCACGCGCGATAGCACTCGGCCAGCTGACGGCGGTGCGTATCGGTGGGACGTCCGTTGGCGATGGGCCCCACCGTGTGGATAACGTAGCGCGCGGGCAGGTTGTAGCCGTCGGTCACCTTGGCCTGGGACGTTGGCTCCGGGTGCCCCTGCGCTGCCATGAGGTTCGCACAAGCCGCACGCAATTGCACACCGGCGAAAGTGTGGATGGCGTTGTCGATGCAGTAGTGTAGCGGCGCCCAGCAGCCGGTCATGCCGGAGTTGGCGGCGTTCACGATGGCGTCTGCGGCCAAGGTGGTGATGTCGCCGCGCCACAAGCGTAGGCGCGGGTCGGTTGGCGACGGGGTCGTGTCGGCCAAGGTCGCCACACCCGCCTCGGCGATGAGCCCCTGCAGCAGTTCGTCCTGGGTCGCGAGGAACTCGCCGGGCGCGGGCCACGGAGGCCGCACGTTTACAAGTGATCGGAACGCAAGCCACAGCGCCTCGGTCGAAGCGCTTGCCAGGCCGCCCTGAGCCGCATCGGCCGCCGCGGGCGGCAGAGCGCACCCATGCGCCTTGCCCTCTTCGACGAGGTATTCCACCAAATATTGCAACAGTTTGCGATCCATAGATTCGCCTCCCTCACAGCACCTATAGCGCGAAGCGGTCGCGGGCGCGCTTGGGGGCGGTGGCACGCGTGGCCTCGGCGCGGTCGTGCTGCCAGTTCATGAGGAACAGCACACAGTCGGTGCGGTTGCTGGCGCGCAGGCGCTCGATCTGGCGATCGAACAGCTCGACATCGTTCAAGAACCCGGCATCGGCCAGAGCGCGCACCATGGCGATGTCCCCCTCACGCGCCACATACTGCACGGCCTCCGCCGCACGCTCACGCAGCGCTTCCACAATGCGATCGCGCATCTCGGGCGCCAAGCGGAAAGGCGCCGCCACGCGGTGGAGCAGGGCTCCCAGATGATCAGGCAAGCCGCGCCCCACCAGCAATTGGTCATCGTAGCGGGCGAAGTCGAAGGGGATGCCATCCTCGACGTCTTCCAAAAAGCAACTTATGAGCTGGTCGGACGTGATATGCACCACCGCATCAGCCGCAGCCAGGCGCACGATGGCGTATTCGAAGCTGCCCTCGCCGATGCTGGTGACGCTCGCGGGGATGAGCACGGGGCCGACCAGCGTGCGCGAGCAGAAGCAGTGGGCACCGATGGTGCGTAAGCCTTCGGGAAGCATGAGCTTACGCGTGCCCTTGCAGGCGTTGTCATCGCGCACCTCACGCACCGTATCGGGGATGACCAACGTCGCTGGCGCCGTGATGAGCGCGCGCTCGGCGATGAGCGTCAGCGGTGCGCCTTCCACCTCGCGCGGCAAAGCCAGGCGATCGGTGGCAGAAACCGGCGCCACCATGGCGCTCGCTGCGTTCGCCGCGGCCTCGCGAGCCGACACCGCCGTCGCGCCTCTCATGCGGGCATGGGCCGCCGACGAGAACTGGCGCGAGGGGGAATCGGGGGCCGGAGGACCCGCCACCAGATGAGCCTCACGCGAACCGTTTTCCGCAGCGACGCTGGGCTCCTTCGCAACGCCGTCCTCCCGCGCGAAGCCATCCTTTTCTGCGGGGTCGTTTCCTTCTGCAAACCCGTACCAGC
Source organism: Adlercreutzia sp. CNCM I-6216 (assembly GCF_977113345.1). NCBI lineage: Bacteria > Bacillati > Actinomycetota > Coriobacteriia > Eggerthellales > Eggerthellaceae > Adlercreutzia > Adlercreutzia sp. CNCM I-6216. The sequence goes on along the minus strand of NZ_CDSBIE010000004.1, from coordinate 148,730 downwards.
ACTGGTTTTTTTCCACGGCCTGAAAATCAGTGACACGACCTCCGCAGCGCGCGACAATGCGCGCAAGCGCCGCTGGATCGCTGGCCCGCCAAAGCGTCTCGGGGTTCATCGAGCCGTCCACGCGCTCCAGCGAGTCGGGCACATCGATGACGCGCGGCGGCGGGCATCCTTTCGCGAAGGCGGCGGCGCTCATGACGCGCACGCCATCAGGGACCACAAAATGCTCGGCATAAGGTGCCGAGGCGAAGATGAGGCGGAAGGGGGCCATCGTCTCGCTCGAGAAAAGGCGCGCATCGCCAGCGCCCAACCTCTCGCTGTGCCCACCGCCCAGACGCTCGAGCAGACAATCCTCCTTTATCGCATAGCATTTGTTGACAGGGCTCACCAGGTAGCGACGCGCCTCGAGCCGAGGGTTGGGCAGAGCCATGTCCAGCGGGGACGGGTCGTACGTGCGCACGCCCGCGCCCAGGTACACCACTTCGGCACTTACGGCATTGAACGCCTGAGAGCCCACCACTTCCACGGTGTCAGGCACCACTAGCAAGCGAACCTGGGCGCCACTCGTAAAGCGTCGGGAAAAAGCCTCTGAGGCGATGCGCACCACGGGCACATCGTCGATAAACGACGGCACCACAACGATCAAGCCGTCGGCCCGAAGACCGTGCTCGGCAAGCTTTCCCAGGTGCACGGCGGAAACCGCGTAGCCCTCGCCATCGCGTCGCACCGTTATGGGAACGTTGGTGGCAAAGTACGTCTCTTCACTTTGCGATGTTTCACGGTCGGATAGCGATGTTTCACGAGCTGTTAGAAGCGTTTCACGGTTTTGCGATGTTTCACGCTTTTGGGTTTCGCGCGCATTTTCGCAAGACGGATCCTTCGCTTCCTCTTTCGGCTGCCAGCGCAGCGTTTGCCCCAAGGTCCACAGCTCGTGGGGCGACAGCTTGCGCGCTGGCGCTGCCGCCGCTGCTGCGCCAGTGCCAGCAGCCGCCTCTCCGATGGCCTGTCCGACTGCGCTTGCTGTTGGCCCCTCCCCCTCTTCCCCGCGCACAGCACTGCCGATAATGCCCATGCGCTCCTCATCAGTTATACCCATGCCGAGCGCACCTACGATGAGCAGATCTCCGTCGGTGCCATCAAGCTCCTCGGTTTCATCGAGGGCCGCATCGTGCACCCAGGGCTTGTAGGGAGCCAGCTGGGGCCGCCAGTTCTCCCCCTCGATGGGGTGCCCCGGTTCCTCAATCGTCACGTCGGCCAGAGTTAAATGAAGCGGATTTTCTTGCACCCGCGCAATGAGATCGTCAAGAGAAGAAGTTGCGTCGCGAAAGACCAGAGCAGTGGCGTCCATAATTTTGTGCACCTTCCCAATTTCGATGCCCAAGGGCTGTTTACCCCGCGTAATCCCCATGCTACACTACAGCGCAAAGAGGCACAATGACAAAAGAATCGCCATTTTTGGTCACAAAATCGACTTCTGGGTTTCTTTGAGAGGGAATTACGGACAGCGAAACCCACAACAGTATTGGATCTTATCCAAATATATCGAATATCAATAAGTGAGTGAGTCTTTCCGGCAGGAGAAAAACCCAGAACTCGACTTTGTGACCAAAAATGTCGAAATGTTTGTAGCTCGAGTCGCGAAAGGAGGGGCCGTGCACGAAAGCGAGATAGAGGCGCTGGCCCTCGACGCGCTCGGCCTGGTGCGCAACGAGCTCCTCGTGAGCCTGCGCTTCATGAGCGCGGCGTTCGCCCGACTCGCGCCCCTGCCCATCCCCGGCGCTACGCTCGCCACCGATGGCGCGCATTTGCGGTTCGACCCCGTCACCTGGGCGCGCACCTACGCCGCCGATCCGGCCGAAGCTTCTCGCGCCTACCTGCACACGGTGCTCCACTGTGTGTTTCTGCACCTCTACCCTGGCGAGGGCATCGATCCCGATCTGTGGGACATCGCCTGCGACATGGTGGTGGAATCGGTGATCGATCAGCTCGATCTTCCCGCCACGCGCACGCCACAAGCGGCAGCCTCGCGTCCCGAGCTGGAGCGCATGGCCGAAGAGGCCGGCCTCATGACTGCCGAGCGTGTCTACGCCGCCCTGCGCGACCAACGCGCCGCCGGCGCAACCGACGACGAGCTCGCCCGCCTCGGCGCTCGTTTCCACGTGGACGACCATCGCCCCTGGCATGCCGTCATCATTGCCGAAGGAGAAGACGCATCGGGCAAGACGGGCGAGGCAACCGAAGGCGAGGGTCGCACGAGCGCTCCCGCCGCCAAGGCCGATACTTCCGGCACCGACATGGACATCCCCGATGAGGCCGCCGACGTTCCCTATTCCCACAAGGCGCACCGAGCGATGGACGCCGCCGACATCACCCAAAAGGACGCGCCCGAGAACGCCGCCCGCGCCATTGGCGAGCGCTTCGCCGACACCGTGCAGCTCGACCGCTCCCGCGAGCAATGGGAAAACGCGGCGCTGGAGATGGGCATCCAGCTGGACGCCTACGCGAAGCTGTGGGGCATCGAGGGATCGAATCTCGCCATGAACCTGCGCAAAGTGACCCGCGAAAAGCACGATTATCGGGCCTTCCTGCGCAAGTTCGCCCGCATGGGCGAGCAGATCCGCGTGAACGACGACGAGTTCGATTACGTGTTCTACACCTACGGCCTTGAGTTATACGGCAACCTGCCACTCGTGGAACCAGTGGAATTTGCCGAGGAGAAGCGCATCCGCGACTTCGTCATCGCCATCGACACCTCGGCCTCCACCAAAGACGGCCTCGTGCGGCGGTTCATCGAGCGCACCTATTCCATCCTGGCCGACGAGACGAGCTTCTTCTCGCGCATGAACGTGCTCATCGTGCAGTGCGACGCCGCCATTACCGACGTCGCGCGCATCACCTGCCTGCGCGATTTGGAAGACTATCTGGAAAATCCCACCATCAAGGGCCTGGGGGGCACCGATTTCCGTCCCGTGTTCGCCTACGTGGACGAGGCGCTCGCGTCCGGCGAGCTGAACGACCTGGGCGGACTCATCTACTTCACCGACGGCCAGGGCACCTATCCTGCACGTCGTCCCGCCTATGAAACCGCCTTCGTGTTCCTCGATTCCGACGATGCCGCCGCCTCGGCGCCCGTGCCCCCCTGGGCCATGAAAGTTATCCTGGATGAAACCTTCGTGCTAGAAGAGGAGCCACTATGAACATCCGCGAAGCAAAACAGCAGATCAAAAACGCCATGATTGCCTATTTCACTAAAGACGAGTTCGGCAACTATCTTCTGCCGCCCGAGCGCCAACGTCCGGTGTTCCTGCTGGGCGCGCCGGGCATCGGCAAGACGGCCATCATGGAGCAAATCGCCCAAGAACTGGAAGTGGGATTCGTGTCCTACTCCATGACCCACCATACCCGCCAAAGCGCGCTAGGCCTGCCGTTCATCGCGACGAAAACCTATGACGGCGTGGAATACCAGGTGTCCGAATACACCATGAGCGAGATCATCGCCTCGGTCTATGAGGCGATGGAGGCCACGGGGCGCCGCGAGGGCATTCTGTTCCTCGACGAGATCAACTGCGTATCGGAGACGCTCACGCCGGCCATGCTGCAGTTTCTGCAATACAAGATCTTCGGCCGCCATGCCGTGCCCGACGGCTGGATCGTCGTGACGGCCGGCAACCCGCCCGAGTACAACCGCACGGCCCACGACTTCGACATCGCCACGTGGGATCGCCTCAAGCGCATCGAGGTTGAGCCCGACTTCGATGTGTGGCGCGAGTTCGCCGTATCGACCGAGGTGCATCCCGCGGTCATCACCTACCTGGACATCGAGCGGTCCCACTTCTACGCCGTTGAGGCCACGCCCGACGGCGCGTCGTTCGTGACGGCCCGCGGCTGGGACGACCTGTCGGCGATGATCAAGCTCTACGAGGCCCAGGGGCTCACCGTTGATGAGCTGCTCGTGGAGCAGTATGTGCAAAACGGCGAGATCGCAAAGCGATTCGCCATGTACTACGACCTGTTCACGAAGTACCGCAGCGACTATCAGATCGATCGTATCTTGAACGGCAGCGCCGATGCCGGCCTGGCCGAGCGGGCCGCGGCGGCGCCCTTCGACGAGCGCGTGGCCGTCATGGGGCTTATCGTGGACGCCACGGTGAGCTGCTTGCGCGAGGCGGTTATGGAAGAGAAAGCAGCCGCGTTCGCTCATAGCGTGTTGGCCGATTTGAAGGAGCGCCTGGCCGCCGAAGGCGTGGCCGAAGACGCCGATGCGAGCGCGCTCATCCGCGCCACGACCACCGAGCTGGCACGCACCCGCGACACCGAACGGGCCGCGAGCCTGCTTTCCGACGAGCGCTACCGCTCCTTCGAGCGAACCATCAGTCTTCTTGACGAGGTGCTGCGCACAGGAGCCGATACGCCCGAGGGCGCCACGTTCAACCTGCTGCGCGAGCGCTTCAACGAGCGGCTCGACGAGCTGGACGCGGCCATCGACGAGGCGACGGCCGCCCTCGATAACGTGTTCAAGTTCGTGGAAGAGGCCTTCGGCGAGGGCCAGGAGATGCTCATGCTGGTGACCGACTTGTCCGTGAGCCGCGCCGGCATGGCCTTCATCAACGACCACGGGTGCGACCGCTACTTCGCCCACAACCAGAGTCTCCAGTTCTACGAGCGCGGTCACGACCTGGCCGCCCGCATCGACCGCATCACACTGGAAGAGGAGTAGCCCCCAGCGCGACCGCAGCGCCTTGCCCCGGCAAAGGATCCAAGCCACAGCAAGAGCAAGGCCGCGATCCCGGAAGGACCACGGCCTTGCCGCAGGCGACGCGTCGCCTATGGGAGAAAGCCCCGGGGCGCCCGATCACCCGGCGAGCGCCGCCATCGCGCTACGAGCACAGCACCGGCAGCGCCGCCATCTCGCTACAGGTACAGCACCGGTAGAGCCGCCAGAATGACCAGCAGACGCAGCATGAAACCACCCACAAGGACACCGCCCTCGCCGATGACGCTCACTACCATAGAGGTGGTGGAGGTCTCCACCTTTCGCGTGACAAACACCGGGTAGCCCTCGATGGCAAACGGCGCCACCAGGCCAAGCAGCACCAGACCGCCCCAGAACATTGGCGCGTACTGGCCCGACACGAGCGAGGCAACCGATGCGGCGCCCTCGGGACTGCCCGAGCTCACGATGATGAGCATGGTTGCAAGCACCACCATCTCGATAGCCGACAGAATCACGTGGCTCTTCTTGATGAGCCACATCTGCTCGAAGCGCTCACGATCGGTGATAAGGCCCACCAAGCTCGTAGCCGCCAGACCCGCCGACAGAGCCGACACCACGAACAGCACCGGCAAAATGGCGTTGTTCCACAGCGGGTAGGCGCTCACGACCCCCAGTAGAAAGCCGGTGTAGGCCGCCACGCAGAACGCGGATACGATACCTGTCCAGGTGAGCCACTTCGGCACCGGGCGACGCAGCACCTCAAGCAGCGCCGCGGCAATGGACACCGGCATGAACACGCAGATGAAGTACACGCCCAGCGTCATCACCGAGCCCGGGTTCATAATAAGATAGAAGAACCGCAGCGGGTTGTGCAGCCCGGCCTCGGCGTCCAACATGAGCATGAGCAGACCGATGCCCAGAAAGATGGGCGAGATAATGCGGCCCGCGACGCGCATCTTCACGCTGTCGGGATACTTCGCCTCCACAAAGGCTGAAGTGAGGAAGGCGCCGGCCGATGCGCCCGCCAAAAACAGGTACCAAGCGATCATAGATCCCCAAACCATTGATCATCACCTCACGTAGTAGATTTTCGCGGTGGTCAGGTCGCCCGCCAGCGGCTGGGCATTGGTGCGAGCGATTTCCTGGCAGATCTCGCTCTGCGGATCGTCCAGGTCGCCAAACAGGCGAGCGCCGGAGATGCAGGTGCCCACGCAACGCGGCGGGTTGCCCGGCTCGCCCTCGTACCAGCAGAAGCGGCATTTCTCGATAACGCCGGTCTTCTTAATCTGGATGCGGGCGCCGTAGGGGCAGGCGGCCATGCAGTACTTGCAGCCGATGCACCGTTCCTCGTCTACCAGCACCACGCCCGAGTCGGTCGTATAGGTGGCATGGGTGGGACACACCGCCTCGCAGGGAGCGTCCTCGCAGTGCATGCACTGCACCGGCACCACTTCCGCATACACGTTGGGGTAGACCCCCTGCTCCATCTCGTCGAATTTGATGAACGCCTCATCGGACTCGAGCCCGTTCACCATCTGACAGGCCACGCGGCAGGCGTAGCAGCCAACGCACTTCTTCGTGTTGATGAGCATTCCGTAACGGGCCATCAGCCTTCCACCTTCCTAACCTTCACCGCTACCTCCTGGCTCATGGTGGAGCCTACGCCAGGTTCCAAATGCAGCGGAACGAAATCCATCATGTTGAGACCAAAGCCCTGGGCCCGAGTGAGATAGGGCGATGTGCCGCCGTAATGGGTGGGCAGAAACAGCACACCGGGCTTCAAGCGCTCGGTCACCTTCACAGCTACCTGGCCCGAGCACTCGCTGGAGGAAAGCTCCACCGTATCGCCGTCGGCAATGCCCAGATCAGCGGCATCGGAGGCAGCCATCCAGAGTCGCTCAAGCTGATATTCCCGGGAGATGGCGTTCAGCGCCTCCAGATTCAGCGTCATGGTGTGGGAGTGGATACCCTGCTTGCCGCCGATGAGGAAGAACTCGCCCTCGGCCGGCTCCACCAGACGCGGCACGTAGCCGATAACCGGGTTCAAGCCCGCTTCCGCCACCTTCGCCGAGGCGAACTGGAACTTCTCCGTCGGAGTCTTGAACGTCGGCGTGCCGAATGCGAAGCCGGGGTCAGCCAATTCCACGATACCCGCCTCACGCACCGCATCGAGCGAGGTGCCCACGCTGGCCAGCTGCGCGTCGGCCAGCTCTTCCACCGTGAAGGGGAAGTACTGTCCCACGCCGCATGCCTCGGCTAGGGCGGTGAAGATCTCGTCGCAAGGGCGCGTTTCGGGATGGATGCGCTCGATGATGGGAGTGCGCAGAGCCACATAGTGTTTCTTGCCGCCGATGAACTCGGGCAGCTCCAGGCGCTCCAGCACTGTGCACTCGGGCAGCACGTAGTCCGACGCCAAAGCGGTCTCGCTCATTTGCACGTCAATAGTCACCACAAGCTTTGCCTGGGAAAGCGCCTCGCGCCACTTTGCCGGCTGCGCATACCCCTGCACGGCGTTGGAGTTGTAGAAGAACACGCCTTGGATGACGCCGTCGGCGCAGCCGTTCAGCACGGCCAGGTTGGTGCCGGTGCCCGAGAGCGCCAGCGGGTACTCGGCGTCGCCCAAACGCTTGGCGGCCGGCTTGGGCACCTCGGGGAACTTCACCGGATCCACGTCGCCCACCTTGGGCGAAGAGGTGATGAGCGCTCCGCCCTTCTGCCCCCAGCAGCCAAGAAGCGCATTCACGGCGCACACCGCGCGAGCCGTCTCGAAGGAGTTTTGATAGGCGCAGCCGAACGCTGCCCGCCAGGAAGGCTCGATAGCGCAGGCCGGTGCGGCGGCGGCCAGCGACTCGGCGATTTCCACGATGGTATCGGCCGGCACATCGCAGATGCCCTCGGCCCATTCCGGCGTGTACTCGGTCACTTGAGCAGCGAACTCCGGGAAGCCCACGGCGGACTGCTCAACGAACGCGTGATCGTACAGGTCGCGCGTCACCAGCACGTTCGCGATGCCGAGCAGGAACGCGATATCAGCGCCGGGCCTGATAGGCACCCAGTCAGTAGCAAAGACGCCGGTGTTGTTCAGGCGCGGATCCACGATGACCACCCGCGCCCCGCCCTCGGCCGCTCCGGCCAAGCTCTTCACCGAGGAGGGACGGATGCCATCGCCATAGCTGCGGCCGATGAACACCACCATTTTGGTGTTGGGGAAGTCCACCGAGAAGTTCTGGGCTCCCGTGGCTTCCTGAATACCGCTCTCTTTCGACAGATTGCAGGCAGCGGCATGGGTATACACGTTGGGTGAGCCGAGCGCGTTCATGAAGCGCTTGCTGTAGTACTTGCCCGAGGGGCGCGGATCTTGGATGATGGCCAGCGCCTCGGGGCCGGCCTCGGCGATGATCTCCTGCACCTTCGCGCCAATTTCGGACAGAGCGTCATCCCAGCTGATAGGGGCGAAGCTGCCGTCGGCGGCGCGCTTCATAGGCTGAGTCAGCCGGCCGTCGGAATAGGCCCACTGAGCCGCGCCGTGACCGCGACCGCAGAGCGTTCCCTTGGAATAGGGGTGCTCCTTCATGCCCTCGACGGTCCACAACCGCCCGTCGAGAGCGGTGGCGATCAGGCCGCACTTGCTGGAGCAGCCGTTGCACAGCGATGCGCCCTGAATCTTGACCGCGCCCGTGGCGGCGGCCTCGGCCTGCTCGGCCCGCCACGCGGCCACCGAGCAAGTGCCCACAGCAGCCAGCGCAGCGGTGGCGGCGGTACCCTTCAGGAAGGTTCGCCTGGTGGGATTGCAGTGCATTAAAGCCTCCTTCTCTTGCATATCTGCTTTCTCCTTGTCTGGGGAAGTCCTCGGTTTTTACCGAAGGGACACGGATAGGTCTCGGACGGCCGCCGCGAGAGCTACCGCCAGCTCGCGCCCATGGGCCAGAGCGCGAGCCAGCTCGTCGGTACGAGCCGAGGGGGGCGCCGACGAGAGCGCGGCCGCATGGGCGAGCAAGGTTTGCTCGTAAGCGTCCAGCCAGTCGAAATGCTCGGACAACAGCGCAAGAGCAGCCTCATGGTTTCCCGCATCGACGCACAGGGCCACCACCTCGGTCATGAGCGTCACATGGTCGGGCATGGCGCAAAACTCCATCGGCACCTCAAGTTCGAGAGCGCGATAAAGGGCCCGCATGTGCTGGGCGCTGTCACCGAGGAGCAGATGCCGGGCCGCACCAAACTCAGCCGAGACCCCTCTGCGGCGCTCCCGTCCATCGGCCCAAGGCTTATAAAGCGATTCGACGGGCACCGCTGCCGCGGGAGCGCCCAAGGTGAGCACCTCGTTCTCGAGTCGGCAGCGCACGGCGCCCACCGGCGTCGCGGGCGCTATCGCTAAATCGGCCGCTGTCGCACGGGCCGCCTCGTACGCCGCTTCATAGTCATCGCCCCATCGCGAGAACAGAGCTCCAATGGTGCTCAGGTAGGCTGCCTTGGCGCAGACGTTCGCCTGTGCGGCATCGCGCACGACCTCTCTCTCCGATGTTTGCGTGGTCGCACGCGCAGCCCCGCCTCTTGTCTCTTGCATTTCGCACCTCCTTCCGTTGGCGCTCCATGCTAGAATCGTCGGCTATGCGCCATATCATCAGTTTCTGATGATTTATCGAGACGCAAGTCAGTCATAATAGAGGACGCGACAGGGAAACGCCCAGTTCACACTGGCAATGGAGAAGGAGGAGCAGGGCCGTGACAGCAGTCCGCGATGCACCATCGGCCGCTATCGAGCCGCTTCCCCGCTTTCTGCACCTGTGCTATCTCGGCCTCGCGTTTTTCTGGGCCTGCAGCATGCTCACCTTCCGCAGCTCCATCCTGCTCACCGGCGCGGCGGACACGCCCCAGTACAATACGTTGATCGTCGTCGTATCGTTTTTGGCAAACATGACCGTGCTCTTAGGCGTGTCGGCCCTTGTAGAGCGGGCGCCGGAAAATCTGGCGAAACTCTCGCCGTGGCCCTTCTGCGGATGCATCCTTGTCGGCATCGCGGCTATCGGCGGCGCCGGCATATGGTTTGCCGGCCCAGCGCTTTCCGCATCGCTCGTGATCGGCTCGACGCTATGCGGCGTCGGCTTCGGCTACCTATGGGGGAGCTGGGCGGACGTGCTCGGACGCGTGCATCCCTCGCGCACGGCCCTGTATGCCCCGGCGTCGTTCTTGCTCACCACCATCATCTTTCTCGCCGTCGACTCCCTCGCGGCCCTCACTCCCTTTCCGCCCCTTGCGCTCATGGCTCCCCTGCCAATAGCCTCGGTTCTCTGCCTGAAGCGCTGCCGTACCGAGAGCAGCCAGCCGTCGGTCCTCCTCGCGCCCCACCGAACCGAGTCTCAGCGCTACCTGGCGGCTCTCACCACCCTCGTGCCGCTCATCATCGCCGCCCTCGTTTTCTCCTGCCTGTTCGGCTTTATGTGGGAGACCGCCGTGCTCAGCGTGAACTCCGCGAGCACGGCCCATGAACTGCCCCTGGTGCTGAATTTCGTCGTTGCAGTGCTTCTTTTGGCCTTCACGGTTGCCTTGCAGCGGCGAGTAAACCTGTCGCTTGTCTACCAACTGCTTATCCCCATCGCCATCGTGCTGTTCGCGGCGCTGCCGTTTTTCTGGAATGTTCACCCCGTGGTGCTGAACGCAATCATGAGCGCCGTACATGGGGTCTTCGACGTGGTCATCTGGTACCTGGTAGCCACAGCTGCCTACGATTACGCCGTATCGGGCTTCGTTATAGGGGGCCTGGTGAGGGCGCTGTCCATTCTCGCACGGCTCGTGGGCATCGGCATCGGGTATCTGATCATGCTCCTCCCCGAAGTGGCTGGCTACGCTGTAGTGGGCGTGTGCATCGGAGCGGTGTATCTGCTCGTCATCCTGCTATGGTTTCTCTGGCACAACGCCAAACGCTCGGTTCCGGGCGAGGAGGCAGAAGGGAGAATGGCGATTGGCGAGGCGACCGGCGACGGCAACGCGAATCCGCATTCGAGCGTCTCAGATCCATCGTCGGTCTTAGCTGCCCCAACAGCCGTCAAGGCAACCGACAAAGCAGCTGCCGACCCTGCCAGCACCTCTCCCGTTGCGGAGTCCATCAGCACTTCTGCGACCGCCGAGATCGATGGGGCCGAAGCTATTAACAGCGAAGAGGTCGTCTTCGCGCTCCTCGCCGACGACTACGGCCTCACTCGTCGCGAGGCCGAGGTGCTCCCCTACCTCGCCCGCGGCCGCTCCGCAAAGGTCATCGCCGAAGCGCTCTTCGTCTCGGAATCCACCATCCGCACCCACACCCGCCGCATTTTGGAGAAGACCTGCCTGCATTCCAAGCAGGAACTCATCGATCTCGTTGAGAAGTATTAGAAGCCGGCGGAGGGGCGCGCCGCTTGGTGCACCAGCCGACGCGCACCGCCAAGCCGTCTAAAGCCTTGGCGCGACACCACGCGCAACCAGAACCTGCGGCTCTACGAGCGCGGTCATGACCCGGCCGCCCGCATCGGGCGCATCACACTGGAAGAAGAGCGCCTAAAAGCACCATCGATCCGAAATGTGCAAAATGAGCCATTTCTCGTAGCTATTGGCGACAAATGCGAAAAGTTTTCCCTGTTCACGCCAAACGGTTCAAGCCCTCCCGGCACAAAATCCTACGAGAAGTACCCTGTTTTGTGCATTCGAGGCTTCCCCATAATCCGCGGGGACTACTCCCGTTGGTGTATCTGCGTGGGCCGGTCGTGATTAGGGGTTGCCGAGGTCATTGGGACGTGCTGGGCCGTGATAGTGTGCACCCCAGCACATGACCGACCCCCTTTCAGAAGGAGATCACCAATGACCAACTTGAACACCACCCCGAACCCCTTCGGCAAGCATTCCTTCCGTGACAACGCCGTCGACTCCGCCGCGAACCAGACCTACGAGTTCGACATCGACGGCTCTGTGGCCGCCAGCGTCGAGAACACCGCCGCCGCCAAGCCGAAGTTCGGCCGCCGCTCCTTCCTCACCGGATTCGCCGGCGCCGCGCTCGCCTGCATGCTCGCGTTCGGCGTGCAGGGCGCCATCATCGACCCCGCCACCGCCGAGGCCACGGGCACCCCTTCCGCTACCCAGACTGTCATCAACACCAACGATGACGCGACCCTGGCTGAGGCCGTGGCCGCCAAGTGCCTGCCGTCCGTGGTATACGTGGAGACTTACGCCGATGCGGGCGGCCAGCTCCAGGGCTTGGGTACCGGCTCGGGCGTCGTGATGACCGAGGACGGCTACCTCATCACCAACAACCACGTGGTCGACGGCGGCAGCGCCTACAAGGTGACCATCGCCGGCAACACCTACGACGCCGAGCTGGTGGGCACCGACCCCTCCTCCGACGTGGCGGTGTTGAAGGCCAAGGACGCCAGCGGCCTCACCCCCATGGAGATCGGCGATTCGGACAACCTGACCGTCGGCGAGTGGGTCATGACCCTGGGCGCTCCCTTCGGGCTCGAGCAGTCGGTGGCCACGGGCATCGTGTCCGCCACGAGCCGCTCGCAGATCATGGACGCGAGCGAGTCGATGCAGTCCGGCGGCAGCGGCGAGACCACTATCTATCCGAACATGATCCAGACCGACGCGGCCATCAACCCTGGCAACTCCGGTGGCGCGCTCGTGGATGACGAGGGCAAGCTCATCGGTATCAACACGCTGATCACCTCGTATTCGGGCAACTACTCCGGCGTCGGGTTCGCCATCCCCGTGAACTACGCGGTGAACCTCGCCCAGCAGATCATCGCCGGCGAGACCCCGACCCACGCCCAGCTCGGCGTGAGCCTGTCCACGGTGAACGACCAGGCGGCTGCCAGCTACGGCCTCGCGGCCGAGTCCGGCGCCTACGTGGCCGCCGTCTCCCAGGGCTCCGGCGCCGAGGCGGCCGGCCTCCAGGAGGGCGACATCATCACGGCCCTGGACGGCGAGTCGGTGGAAGGTGCCTCCGACCTCATGCTGGCCGTGCGCGGCAAGAACCCCGGCGACACCGTGAAGCTGACGGTGAACCGCAACGGCCAGGAGCAGGAGATTTCCGTCACCCTGGGCGACGACGCCGCCAGCCAGAAAGCGGCTGCCGAGCAGAAGGCCCAGCAGGAGCAGCAGATGCCCGAGCAGGGTCAGGACTTTGACTGGGGCTACGGCGACGGTAACGACTACGGTTACGGCTGGGGCTACGGCGACGGCTACGGCCAGGACGGCGGCAACGGGTACGGCTACGGCGATGGCTACGGCAACGGCCTGAACCTGGACGACCTGTTCGGCCAGCGCTAAGCCACAGCGGAGGCACGCTCGCCCGCACCTGAGCAGCCAACGACAGGGATCCACGATTCCCTTACTCCAGGGGCAGCCTCAAGGCTGCCCCTTTTCGTTGACAGGCGAACACCCGGTTGCTCGACATTGCGAACCTCTATACCAGAGAAAGCGGCCCAAAACCGAAGAAGTGCCCCGGCATAAACCAGGGGCACTTCCCCATTTCGACGTCTACCGTTCTTTCTAAAGCTCGTTCACCAGCAAAGGAAGAACCGTCTGAATGTCACCAACAATGCCATAGTCGCACTGATCGAATACGGCAGCATCGGCATCCTTATTTATAGCAAAGATGGTTCCGGCTCGATCGCAACCGACCATATGCTGCATCTGGCCCGAAAGCCCTGCTGCAACATACACCTTAGGAGCAAGCATGAGCCCAGAGACACCGATGTACGTCTCCCGCGGCAGCCACTTCATATCCTCGGCCAAAGGACGCGTGCAGCCCAAACCAGCCTCCAGCTTGTCACAGAGCGCTCGGGCCATATCAAGATCGGACTCGAGTCCAAAACCTCTTCCGGCGGCAACGACGACATCGGCCTTCTGCAAGTCGACCCCGCTCTTCTCGATGGGCTCGCTCGATAGCACCTTAACTGTGGCACCCGGATCAACCCACGCAAAAGGTTCTTCCTGATTGGCGCCCGATGCTGCAACGCTATCGCCGAAAGCACCTGGCTGCATCAGATAGATGGCGGTCTTGCCGGGCTTTCGCTTTAGGATAGCGGCTCCTCCATAATACATGCTGGAGGCCACATCGCCGTCAAGCTCCATCACGTCGGCAATAGCGCTGGTGCCGCCGTGGAACGCAAGGGCGCCAGCAAGAATGCGCATATGACGCGTAGGCTCTACCAGCACCACATCCGGCCGTACATGATCGAAGATCGCATTGACCGTCGCCGTGGCGTTATCGAGCGAAAGCCCCTCCGGAACCGTCACGCGATAGATAAGATCAGCGCATGAGGGCGGCATCTCCATGTCGCCGAAAGCCACCAGGGCAACCTCATCGGCACCCATGGCCCTCGCACCGGCGCAAAGCTCTTCTGCCGCACCCGGACGCTCAGCTAAAACTAACACTTTCAACGTTTCTCCCCTTTCTAGAGCGCGGCTTTGAGGCTGGCAGCAAAACTCGCAATGGCGCCCTCGTCGCTGACGTGGCAGATCTGCTTCTTGCGCGGCGTCGGCTCAGGCACTTTGCACTCAACCCACTCGACCGTCTCTTCGGAAGCCACGTCCAACGGCGCTACGTGCATCGGCTTCTTTCCTGCTGCTAGAATGTCCTTCATGGACGGAGTCCGAGGAACGGCAACCGATGGCTGCACCGAGATGACGGCGGGCAGAGGCACCTCCACCGTCTCCACCACATCCTCGAGCACGCGCTCGACCACGATACAGCCGTCTCCTGCCTGCAAAAGAGTCGCGCCATTCACGCAGGGGACGTTAAGGGTCGCAGCAAGCTGCGCATCGACCTGCTTTGCGTAGAAATCATCGGATCCATCGCCGCAGATCACAACATCCCAGCCACCAACGTCTTGCAGGGCCAGCGAAAGCGCCTGCGCAGTCGCTCGCGCATCCGCATGCTCCAGAGCGTCGTTCGTGGCAAAGTAGAGCTCGTCAACGCCACGAGATAGAATGTTCTTCTTTACCTTCGACTCGTCAATAGACGCCGGGCCCACCGAAAGAACCTTTACCGTCGATCCTTCTTGGGAGGCAGCAAGCTGAGCCGCGGCCTCAATGGCATTCAGATCATACTCAGACACGACATTGCGAGCATGGCTGAAATCAAGAGCACCGTCATTGCCAGCACGAAGATCTTTGCTATCCGGCAGAATCTTAACTGCAACTACAATACGCATGTGCCCTCCTAGATACCCAACGCGCGCGTGCCGCCGCCATATTGGCCAGCCTCGCGAAGCACGTCCTTGGCGATGGTCTTCGTGAGAATCTCGCTCGAACCGGCACCGATGCGGCCGACACGGGCATCGCGCCACAAACGCTGCATACGATGGTCGGTGCAATAGCCCAGACCGCCAAGGATCTGGATGCCATCGTCGCAAATCTGCCAATTGCCTTCAGTGCAGAGCAGCTTGCAAATATTCGCATCGATGCGGATAGACTTGCCCTGGTCGTACTCCCAAGCAGTACGGAACACCATATTGCGCATGCTCTCAAGAATGATCTTGTCGCGGCACACCTTTTCCTGAATGAGCTGGAACTTGCCAATAGGCTGACCGAACTGAATGCGTGAATTGGCGTAGGCGCAAAGATCGGCGAACGCCGTCTCGGCCTGACCGAGGTACATGGCCGCGCAAAGAAGGCGCTCTGCCTCGAAGTGCTTCATAAGCTGGACCCAGCCGCCATGCTCCTTGCCATACAGATACTTATCGGGAATGAAGCAATCCTCCAGGAACGTCTCGCAAGTAGGCTCAAGCCATTGCCCGATGGTCGGCAAATCCACAATAGTCATGCCCGGCGTCGGGTTGGGAATCGCAAACAGCGTAACCGCCTTGTAAGGATCATCAATCTCGGGATCCTTTGCGGTGATGATGTTGTAATCGGAACAGCTGGCATAAGTGTTGTAGATCTTATGCCCGTTGATGACATAACCTCCGTCGACCTTCTTGTAGGACGTCTTGATGCCGGCGGCATCCGAACCGGCTCCCGGCTCTGTATTGCCGAAAGAGTGACGCTTCTCGCCGCTCATAAGACCCTCGAGCATCTCCGTGCGAATTTCCGGACTCGCCTTATCGGCGGCATTCATGATAGACAGGGGGCTATAGGTGCATCCGGCCCAGGAGTAGCGATACACAATGGAAGTGACCAGACACATCGTCACCATATCTGCAGGAACGCCGCCCAGCTCCTCCGGAACGCCGATGGCTCCGAATCCCGCCTCATAGAACTTCTTATTCGCCTCTACAGGGAATATCTTCTGCTCATCGCATTCCTTAATAAGGCTTTCAGGATACTCTCGATCCATGAACTCCACCAAGTTCTCGGCCAACAGCTCCTGCTCTTCAGTGAACGAAAAATCCATGTAATTATTCCGCCTTTCCAATCTTTCCCTCGGCATACATTGCCTCGATCTCTTCGTTCGAGTATCCGAGCTCTTCCAGAATGTCCTCATTGTCTTGACCCAGTTTCGGAGCGCCACGCCAAATCTGGCCAGGATTGTTCTTCACGGGGGGCAGCACGGCCACGCCCTTCAGTGTCTGCTCGCTCGCCTCGTCGTACCACTCGACAAAGTCGTTGCGCGCGATCACATGGGGATTGCTCATGAGCATCTCGTAGTTGTTGATGGGCGCGCATGCGACGCCGATAGCCTTCAGCTGCGTCTCAACCTCATCAGGCGTGCGCTCAAGGCAGAACGCCTTGATAGCCCCATCGAGGCGATCTCCTTGCGGCGTACCATTCAACGTCGGACGACCCTCAATGAAGTGCTCCTCGTCGTCAAGGCCGAGCAACGCGGCAATGGCTTTTGCCGCCGGACGACCGGACACCTGAACGACGCAGTAGTTGCCGTCCTTGCACTCGAATACATCGATGCCGGCGTAGGTGGCCTCTTTGTTGCCCGTGCGCTTCAACTGCTCGCCCGTCGTTGTGTACATAAGGGGCCCATAGCCCTGCACTCTCAGGCAGGACTCGTATTGCGAGACGTCGATCACATCGCCCTCGCCCGTCTTCTGGGCATGGTAGACGCCCATGAGCGCCGCCCACATCGCATAGAGACCTGTAAGATAGTCGCAGATGCCGGGCTTGCTCACCAGAGGAGCCGACGGCTCTTTCTCGCCGTTCAACGCCATAAGGCCCGAAAACGCCTGACCGATCACGTCCATGCTGGGACGCGGCACGTAATCCGGATCACCGAAATGACCGTAACCGGAAACGTGAACAACCACCAACTTCGGGTTCAGCTCGAGCACATGTTCGTCGGTGTAGCCCCACTTGTCATACATGCCGGGCTTCGAGGACTCGATCCACACGTCAGCCCACTGAAGCAATTTGTCGAACACATCCTTTGACTCGGGAACGTTCATAGCGAGATTTCGCTTATTGCGGTTCTCCTGAGCGAATGAGATTGCAAAGCCACGCGTCATCTCGGGTGACTTGCAGTTCTCGACATGAATGACATCCGCTCCGTGCTCCGCCATCAGAGACGTCGCGTGGGGCTCTGCGGTCACTTGCCCACAGCTGAGAACCTTGAGACCATTGAGCAGGCCGAACTGAGGTACATCATTTGCTTTTGCCATTTTCTCTCCTTTAATTGAACGGATAGGCCAATGCTTCTAAGCAGCAACCGCCTCTGCAATCGCCTCAGCCTCTTTGTAGGGCTTATCGGCTGCCTCCAAATGCTTGCGCGCTTTGCTGCTCATACCGATGGCGGCAAGAATGACGACCACCGTGAAGCAGCAGCCAGCAATGGCCAGCGGCAAAACGAAAGAGCCCGTTGCCCCGTACAGCCCCGCCGCAAACACCGGAGCGATCATGGCCGCCACGGACACAGAGGCATTGCACCAACCGGTGATGGTGGCGGACTTGTTCACGCCGAACAGAGGCGTAGCCACAACAGCGCCGAAGTACAGGTTGACCATGCCCGCGTTATAGAAGAAGGCAATGATCATGCCGCCGATAAGACCCATCTGCGACGTCAAACTGAAGAGGAACATGTTGGCCGCGCCCACAACGCAATAGATAATGAGCGTCTTGCGAGCGCTGATAACATCGGACAGCACGCCGAACAACGGCACCAGAATCATCTGAGAAATACTCACTATCGACACGCAATAGGAGATCTGCACAACGTCCAGGCCCATAGAACCCAGCACGAGCGACTGGTTGCTGTAATAGATGGTGCAGGCGAACTGCATGAGGAAGGGGCACACCAGCACGGCCCACAGAAGCGGCTGGCGCAGCAGCTTCGAGATGGGCATAGCCGTCTCGTACACCTTCGAATCCGCCCCAATCGTCCGGGTCTTTTTGCCCTCCTTCTCCTTCAGCACAATTTGCTGCATGCCATATTTCTCGGGAGCATCGCACACGAACAGCAGACCCAGCACCACAATAATGCCTGCGAGAACGAATCCGGCGATCAGCGAGTAAGTCTGGTACCCGAACATCGAGCTAAGCACGCCGGTAACCGTGGCCATAATCGCGTTAATCAGGCCCGATACCAAAGTTCCCATAGAGGAGATGGTCCCGCGCCCAGAGGCAAACCAGTTGGTAACGTTAATCTGATGAGTCATCGCACCGCAGAACTTGTTGCCGATGCCAAACAAAAATGCCATGACGTAGACGAGCATGAGATTGGTGGAATACCCCATGGTCACCAGCAGCGCGCCCTGGAGAATTCCGCCAATGACATAGACGTACTTCGTCTTGAGCACCTTGAGCAGAGACCCAATGAAAAGCGATGCCACCAGAGAGCCGATGGCCGTAATGCTGAAGATGAGCGCACCTTCTGCCGCAGAGCACCCGACGGCGGCAACCATCGATGCCATCAAGATGATGATGATCGAGTAACACAGATGGGACACGCCCATGGTCACCATGCCCGCTATGGCGCAAAGCCACCCTTTTACTGTATTCGACATAGTTGAATCGTACCTTTCCCCTGATTACGATTGCTTTGCAGGCAAGGCGACCAACGCTTTGCCCCACATGTTTTTATCGGTGCCGTCGTCTTGCCAAATATCAAGCTCGACGACGTTCTTTCCGTTTTCCTCCCTTTTCTCCACAACGCGCGCACCGCAATGCAAGTCAACGCCCGGACAAGCGAATTTGCCCATGCGGAACGGCCCGATCTTGAGAATCTCGCCTTCAAGTCCAACCCACTCGCGCAAATGCCTCTCGCTGAGAGCCATGTAGTACCACGTGTTGGCGAACATGGCCGGCGCTCCCGTCCTCTGAGCCGCGGCATCATCATGATGCAACGGCACAAAGTCGCGATTCGCTGCGGCCTCCATCACAAGACGCTGCACTGTGAGAGGAAGGGCCAGTTCGGGAAGCTCATCCCCCACCTTGACCTCCTCAAAAGTCAGCTGCTCGTCCCACTTCGCCATAACTACTCACCCTCCTCAACAGGATTGCCCGACCAGGTCGTAACACGCTGAATGGCGACAGTCTCATCGTTCTGGTTGATAAACTCAATTTCCACAGTGAAGAAAGCGCCGTCGCCAACCTTAAGACGCTTTCGGGTCACGCTCACCAACCGCCCGACTTGGCGAAGAGTGTCCCCCGGATAGAGGGGACGCAGAAACTCTACTTCGGTGTCTGTCGCAAAGCCAAGCGAGTGCCGAGGAGTGGGAACGAGCATGGGCATTGCGAGGGGATACAGCGGCCCGACGCGACCCTCTTCCACCCCGGGCTCCCACCATGAGGCCGTACCCACCGCCATGGCCATGCCGGCAGGTGCCGGGATGGTCTTGTATCCCAGCCGCTGCGCCAACTCTTCGTCATAATAGAGAGGACAATCAGCTTCGATCACCTCATTCCATTGGCGAATCCATCCAAGGGTCGCCGCGTCTGCCCCGTAAATCACAGGCAGGGTCTCCCCGATGGTCTTCTCGGTTTCTTCCCATGTCTCCACACTTTCGGGAATCTCAATCATGCTTCCTCCTTTCAATACATCTATGAACAATTGCGCGTTTAGCATCTCCTTCCGAAAACGGGCACTAGCTTTGCGGTAGAACGACGCCCTGGGGGGCGCCTCGCATGCAACCTGCTAGTCGCGCACAATGACGCCCTCGGCGTATAGCTTTTCTATATCCGCAGAGGAGTAGCCCAACTCCTCCAAGATATCCTCGTTGTCCTGGCCCAAGCGGGGGGCGCCGCGCCAAACGTGGCCGGGCCTTCGCTCCACTCGGGGCACAATGCCCACTCCCCGCACCATCTGTCCCGAAGCGTCATCGAACCATTCGACGATGCTTTCCCGCTTCAGGCAGTGCGGATTGTCTCCCAGTTCCGAGTAGTCCATGATCTTGCAGCAGCCGATATTGACCTTGTTGAAGTCACGATCGACCTCGCTTGCCGTATGGGACAAACAGTAGTCCTCGATCGCTCTTTTCGACTTCTCATCCCGGGCCGTCCCAGCAACGATTGCGTCCTGCCGATCAAAATCGGGATCTCCCGTCAATCCCAAAAGCGCAAGCCCGTCGCTTTTCAAGGCAGAGGGATTCAGGGCGACGTACACATACCGGCCGTCCCTACACTCATAGACCCCGAGACCGCCCACATCTCCGTCAATATCCGGATTTCTGACCAGCTGATTGCCCTTGGTGAAATACTCGGCCGGATACTGAGCCGAAACGCGCAAGATCGCCTCGTACTGGGACAAGTCGATAACATCCCCCTCACCGGTCTCGCGGGCGCGCAGGAGAGCCGCCAGCGATGACCAGAGCGCAAAAAGCGCCGTAATGAAATCGCCGATGCCCGGGAAAACCGCCATGGGCTTCGTACCTCTAGGACTATTGATGTACATAAACCCGCTGAAGGCCTGGGCTATCGGGTCATAACTCGGGCGACGCACGTAGTCGGGCTCTCCCATCTCCCCATAGCCCGAGACATGCACAATAACGAGATCAGGGTTGAGCTCCAAAAGAAACTCGTCGTCGAATCCCCATTTCTTATAGGTTCCCCCCTTGGAGGACTCCAGCCAGATATCTGCCCATTGGATGAGATCAAGGAAGACACCCCGCCCCTCTTTCGATGGGATGTCAAGAGCAATGGTGCGCTTGCACCGTGCATCCTGCGCCCATTCCAAAGCGACGTTTTTCCGCATCCCCTCAGGGCTGCGCGCATTCTCAACCTGGACGACATCGGCCCCGTGCTCGGCCATCAGCGTGGCGGCATAGGGCTCGGCCGCCACCGTGCCCGTGCTAAGCACCTTCACACCGTGAAGGAGACCAAAATCGGGTATTTCCTCCGACTTAGCCATATCCGCCCCTTCGATCAAAGCCCTCGATACTTCGGCAGATGCGCTGCCGAGCGAATTCAACTCGCTGTTCGATCATAGGAATGGACGATCGTCGGGTCACCGCACAAATGAGGTATCGCTTGAGGTATTTGCGCTACTCCCCTAGGTTCTCGTGATATCATCACTAACCAAGCTGGTGGCTTGCACCGTCGCGCGAGGAGAGCACTTTGAGTGTTATCAACATAGGAGGTTGTCCTCCAACATCCCTTGAGTCAAAAAGCATCGTGCCGCGTCACAGACTGCTAAGCCTGCTAAACGAAGGAACGAAATACCCTCTCACGCTCTGCGTCGCATCGTCGGGGTGGGGAAAGGGAACGCTGCTGACAAGCTGGGCCAACCATACCGACAAGCACGTCTCGTGGCTCCAAGTCGACGAGTCCGACAACGAAGTGGCCATGTTCTACCAGAAGCTTGCCTCGTCTCTTTTGGCTATGCTGTCGAAGCAGGATTATCAATCAGACCCTCCCCCAGGCGCTTCGTCGCTTGACCTGGCCTGGACGCTTGAGCAGGTCTCCCATATAACTGGAGACCACGTCCTCATACTCAACGACTATCATCTCGTATCCAATCCCGAGGTGCATGAGGCTGTTATTGCCCTCATTCGATGGGCTCCCCCTTCATTGCACCTTATTATTTCGAGCGAATCTATGCCTCCGTTCCCCTTGTCTTCTTTTCGAGCCCATAGCCAGCTTTTCGAGATTTCAGCCCTAGACCTTGCTTTCACGCGAGGAGACTTGCGCCTCCTCCTCCGGGAGAATCTGATTGATCTCAAAGAGACATCCGTGGAGCGCCTCATGGATCTCACGGGCGGATGGCCAGCGGCGCTCCATCTGGCCCTTCTGCAAATAAAACGCATCGATCCGGAAGATCGCGACGACTTCGTCTCCAACATCGGCGCCCGCGATCGCCGCATCACAGAATGGCTCAATGACGCCATCTACGATACCTTGCCCTCACGCATTCGCACCTTTATGCTCGATACGTGCATTCTGAACGAATTTCCCCCCCCTGTGCGACACCGTACGCTCTACTGATGATTCTGGCGAATACATCGTTTGGCTTAAGGATCGTGGGCTGATCTCCCCCGTGGATGACCAGGGCACAACCTTCGCCTACCCAAAACTCCTGCGTGCTTTCCTCAGAGATCAGTTCAGTCGCACCAGCGACCTCGCCCACGAGAAGGACCTTTGGCAAAAAGCGGCCGCGTGGTATCAAAAGCGCGGAGAACTCCTCTTGGCAGCTGAGTACCATATGGCCTCGGGAGACACGACGGCCGGATGGCTTCTGCTCGATCGCTACCACTCCCATGCTCTTGAGAGCGCTCCGTCCATCAGCCCTCAAAAGACTCGCCTCACCTGGTATCGAGAATTCCTCAGTTGGCCGGATTCGGTCTTGGCACAGGAGCCGGATCTCTGCCTTTCGGCGGCATTCTCAAGCTATTATTCTAAGGACCTCGACCATATAGAGCGTCCGCTGCGCCTTGCCGAGCAGGCCTTTCTCGCCCGCGATGACAAACCGGCCCTTGGCAGAGCCCATGCCATACGAAGCTTGGTCTATCGCTATCGCGGATCAGCCGACCTGGCTATAGACGAGGGCAAGCATGCTCTCGACAATCTTCCGACCGACCTCAATTGGTTCAGAGGATCGGCCCTCTTGTCTCAGAGTTTTGGGTTTTACCTTAACGGGGATGCCGGCTCTTCCGCCCAATGTGCCGCCGAGGCACGGTCGGAATTCGTCAAGGCCCACGACAATCGCCACGCCGCCATTGCAGAGACCCAGCACATCGAGGTCCTACTCCTGCAAGGCTCGCTCATCGAGGCAGAGGAGCGCAGTCTGGCCCTTCTGGAGCTGCAAAGCAATGCCCTTGACGCCGAGCGGCGACTCGCCCGGGCAATTCTCGGATTCATAGCCTTTGAACGAAACCACCTGAACGAGGCGGAAGTCCATTTCAACACCGCGCTCTATCCGTCTCCGAACGCGCAAAAGGGCAAGTACTTGCCATTCGCCTATATCGGTTTGGCCGAAGTTGCAGCGGCGCGCAGCGACATCGACACGTCGCTCATGCTTCTCAACGAGGCCGAGCAATATGCCGCACCTCGCCCGGAGCGCAACTGGAGCGCCTACATCCAGGGGGTAAAAGCAAAGGTGCTTCTGGAGCAGGGAGACCACTCGGAAGCTGCAAAGGTTCTCTACCCGCAAGGATCGATCGTCGAAACCCCGTTCCAGGGAACCACAAGCTTTATGAGCTTCATAATAGCCCAACGAACACTGCTGGCATTCGCCCTTGAAGACGCAAACCGTCAAGACATCATGAACATGGCGAAGCGGCAGCTGGAGCGCAGCTTGGTGCTCTTCGATGCCAACAGTGCTGCGATATGGTGCCTAAGCGCACGGGCGCTTCTCGGCTGCATATATTTCAAGCTGGGACAGCGCGAGCAGGCACTCCGGTCTATCGAGTATAGTCTCGCCCTGGCCGAAAAGGAGCAGATTGTACGGAGCGTGATCGCTGCGGGCGACATCCTCAAACCGCTTCTCGAGCTTGCCGTCGCCCAAGACGTGCACCCCGCCTACGCCCAATCCCTCATTCATGCCCTTGAGTGCCGGCCCAAGCGCTCCAAAGCCGACACTGACGAAGCGTTGCCGGTTCTCAGCGAACGAGAAGTCGAAATACTCGAAATGATCGCGCGTGGCAGTACCACGGAGACCATCAGCCAGCAGCTGTATATTTCCGTTCACACGGTGAGAACGCACATCCGAAACACCCTTCAGAAATTGGATGCGCATTCGCGGGTTGAGGCCGTAGAGAACGCCCGCGAACGTGGAATCCTACCGCGCTAGGCGTGCTCAGCTTTCCGCCAAAGAGAAAAGCTCGTTCATCCGATCGGCGCCCACTTTCCCCGACTCGTCTCTCCCCAGATCGTCTACCAGGCCTATCTTCTGCGGCTTTTTGTAGCTCGCCAAGTGTCTTTTGCAAAAGTCCTGTATCGCTTTCGGCGACAGAGCGCTTCCCTTCATCGGTTGCACGATGGCGGCCACTGCCTCCCCCCATACCAGATCAGGAACACCTTTCACGACGCAGTCCTGCACTTCGGGGTGGCTCAGGATAACCGCCTGCACCTCGCTTGCGTAGACGTTCTCTCCTCCTGTTTTTATCACGTCCTTCACCCGAGCCTTAAAGTAGTACAGGCCCTGTTCGTCGCGGGCAAAGACATCGCCTGTCCTCAACCAGCCGTCTTGCAGTACTTCCCTCGTAAGGTCCGGCCGTTCGTAATACCCCTCCATCATGGCCGGCGTTCGCACCACGGCCTCGCCGCAATCGGAGGCTCCCCCCTTCTCATCGAGCAACATCATTTCTAAAGATCTCATCGGCACTCCCACCGAATGGATTTTTGGCGTGCCTGAAGCGTATTCCTCCCTCGACAATCGCATCGAAGTGCCGACGCCGCTCTCGCTTTGTCCCCAACCATAGTTGATCTCGCAGGCAGGAAACAGCTGGAATATCCCCTCCACTATGGAGGGGATCATGGCGCCGGCGGCGCTCTGCACAATACGCACCGAAGACAGGTCGCGAGCGCCGGGCGCGGCCTCGCGTGAGAGACGACAGTATACGCTGGGGGGCAGCAAGATGATATGGGTCACGGCGTATCGCTCGATTTTGCCGAGTATCTCCTCGGCATCGAACTTGGAGGCGACCACCACGGCAGCGCCAGCACTCAGACAGGAAAGCAGCCAGCTGTGCCCCCCATGATGCTCCATTGGCGCCTGAACAAGAGCAACGGGATGCTCGACATCCTCAAGCCCTATGGTCTCTAAGATATCGCGGATCTCGACGAGATCCGCTGCATGGGTACGAGCGGCGCCCTTGGGCGCTCCCGTGCTGCCCCCGGTAAATTGAATCCGGGATGGGCCGCCCTCTTGGAACACCTCGAAATCCTTGGCGGAATCCGACTGACCTCCCTGGCGCATGTCAGATAACGCATCGCGAATAAACTGGCTGCTGAGTATCTGCACCGCATGATCGAAGCCCTTGCGGGCATCAATGGCGACGCTTTGGTGTTCTGGCGCATAGATCAGAGCCTCAGCATCCGAAGCGTTGACCAAACAGCCTACCTCTTCGGATGTAAAACGATAATTGACGGGCACCGCAACGGCGCCCATGGCCTGAATGGCCAGATACAGCACGATGAGGTCAACGCCATTAGGCAGGAAATACGCAACTCGATCGCCCTTCCGTATACCGAAGTCCCATAACGAATGGACAACGTATTTCGACAAGCGCCACAGCTCTTGGTATGTCAGCACTTCAGCGCCGTCGATAATCGCAACATCGGTCGGCCCCGATTTCGTATGGCGCAAAAAGGGGTCTATGATGTTCTTGTCATCTTGCCTTACTATTTCAGTTCGCTGCATAGTTCATCCCTTTTATAAGGTTCGTCGAGTTTCTCCAAGTAATCTTGGCTTTTCTTGCTCAAGCAGAAGAACGCGATGGCGAATGCCGCCAGATAGCACAGACCGGCCACGGCCAAAGGAAGCACATAGGAGCCCGACCACTCATACATGGCAGCGGCCAGCGGGGGAGAAATGGCAGAGCCCGCCGAGGTGACCACCTGGGTCCACCCGATAAGCACTGGGCTTTTCTCCAGACCGAACAAGGGCGTAGTGACCACCGAGCCGAAATAGAGGCCTACCGTGCCCACGTTGTAGAAGAAGGCAAGAATCGCGCCTCCAACAAATCCTGTTTGGCACCAAAGAGGAAAGAGGAACATGTTTACGGCCCCGATGAGGCAATAGGTCAGCAATATTCTCTTCGGCCCAAAGCGATCGCTGAGAAAGCCGAATAGCGGGACCACGATCATCGACCCGATATAGACCACCGAAAGCATGATGGACGCTTGGGCCACATCAAACCCCATGCTGGCATAAATCGCCGCTTCGTTGGTGTAGAAGAATCGCTCGGCCATAAGCATCAGCATCGGGCAGAGGAGAAGCGCCCACACAAGCGGGATCCTCAGAAGACGCGAAGTGGGCATGGCGAATTCGTAAGACGCCGCAACCCTCTGCAGTCGCTCCCTTTTCCTCGTTTTCCCCATGACGAAATTGAAGTCGATCGGCTCCATGCCGTAATATGACGGCCCCCGGCAAATCATAAGCATCGTGACAACCGCCGTCAGCACGAGAAGCAGCATTGCCGCCGCCAAAGCAGCTTGTCTCAGCCCCAAGTGCATAACCGCAGCTCCAGCAACCGGACTTAGAAGAGTGTTCGAGAGCCCCGACACTACCGTGGCCATCGTGGCAACGGTACCTCTGCCCACCCGAAACCACTCCGTAGCCAACACCTGGTACGAGAGCGTACCATTGCACTTATTGGCCACGCCAAACAGAATGGACGCAGCTAGCACCCATTCAAGGGCAGGAGCGTAAGCTATCGCCAGAAACATTACCGCCGTACCGGCGGCACCGAAGAGATACACACCTTTAGGGTTGTGGTCCGCCACAATAGGCCCCAAGAACATACTCGCTACCATGCTGGCAATCGCTGACGTAGTAAAAATCAGAGACGCCTGCGCAAGCGAGCAGCCAAGCTGCTCCGCCAACAGGGGGAGAAACAGAATAACGAGCGTATAGGAAAAGTACGAGAGGGAGAGGTTTATCATGCCTCCCGAAACGCACAGCCAACCTTTAGTGGTGTTCCGCATGTTCACGTCGCCCCTTTTCTCCCCTAAAGAAAGACTTAACCGAAACGGTATTCCACTCCCATGGTGGGCTGAGGGTTCTCCCACCGAGCGATTATGGTGTCCCCACAGGCGATGCGACATGTGCCGCACTCGAGGCAACCCGCATAATCGAAGCTTGTCGTTCCGTCGGGCTCTCGCTTGTACAGGGCCGCCGGACACACCATGACAAGCTTGTCGAATTCCTCGTCAGAGGGATCCTCGACAAGCTCGATATGAGCGTTGGCCTCATCGACCTCGTATTTGTTTAACGCCAGATAGCCGTCAACGTTCACCGTAATTTGCTGCACACTCATAATGCCTTCATCGCTCCCATCGCATCGCGGGCCATATTGACAACTCCGATTTGCCCCAGCACCGGCTTCAGGTTCTTCTTCAGAGGCCGAACCGGCTCGCCATCAACCACGAACATGGTGTTCATAATGTCTCGAATCGCCTGCGGATACCCATCGAACATGCGATGGAAGCCTTCCATGAAAGAAGGCACCTTCGAGAACTGGCGCAAGTCCTGCATGACGAAGCAGTTCTCGAGGGCCGCCGTATAGCCCTGCAGCCCCTGCGCGGAAGTATCTCCGGCGCTTAACGCGCGCGCCGCCTCCCGGCCGGCGTGCATGCCAGCTGCAATGGCGAAATCCATGCCGCGAACCTGATATCCCAAATTGATGCACATCATGGCGCTCTCCCCCGCGAGAAGCACGCCATCTCCCACAAGAGGGGGCATGATGCTCAAGCCACCCTCAGGAACCATATGCCCCGAGTGCTCAACCACCTTGCCGCCGGCAATCAGAGGCGCGATCGCCGGATGCTGCTTGAAGTCCTCGAGCATCTGGTAAACCGGCGCTCGACCATGGTTCATCGTCGCTTCGATCCCTGCAACCAAGCCAATGGAGATGGACGACTTGTTCGTATAGGCAAAACCGCCTCCGAATGTCCCCTTTGTCGCATCTCCCGCGAACAGCCACGCTGCTCCCTCTTCATCTGAGCCCGAAAGCACTCGATCAGTGATAACAGAGGGAGGCAGCTCGATGGTCTGCTTGATGCCGACAGCAATCCCACTCGCGGGCGGCCGCGCGGCGCCAACCGCCTGCTTGGTAAGCAGAGAGTTCACTCCATCGCAAAGCAGAACAACATCAGCCGTAATTTCGTCCTCGCCCGCCTTCACGCCTATCACTTTGCCGGTTTCATCTTTCACAAGACTCTCGACAGCAATGCCGTAGATGGCCTCCGCTCCCGCTTCCTCCGCCTTCGACGCGAGCCACTGGTCGAAAGGCGCGCGCAGCACCGAATATGAATCGGAATTCGGGGCAAGCATCGCTTCCGATGAGAAATCGACGGTAAAACAGGCATCGGGCGCGAGCAAGGATATTTTCTCGTGGGTTATCTTGCGTTCTAAGGGAGCTTCCTGCTCAAAATCCGGGAACACCTTCGCCAAAGAGTGAGAATAGATGCGCCCTCCGGTCATATTCTTCGCCCCTGCATAGTTTCCGCGCTCGATAAGAAGCACAGACTTACCCGATCGGGCCAACTCGTATGCAGCGACAGAACCGGCACACCCAGCCCCCACGACAATGGCTTCAAAGTCAGCCATGCTACCGCCTTTCTTTATCATCCTCCAAATTTCTCTGCCAATGGATGATAGAAAGGCCCGACTATAAGCGCATCGCACAAATGCAGTACCCCATGAGGTATTTGCGCGCAGCAGGGGCGACCATCAGGTCGCCCCTTTTCTGTTGAAGGCTATGGGGTTGCACACCATTTACTCGACGCCGAGCACCTCCAAGTTGCCGCTTATAATGTCGAAGGAAAGGTCGCAGGGTTGGGAGGAGTCGCCCGCAGACTCGGCAAAGTCGTTCGTGAAGTTGCCCGAGGTCTTGTTGACGTTGGCCTTCAGTGCCGTGTCGGCGGGAAGCTCCAGGATGATATGACCCGAAGCGAGGGAGCCCGCAATGGTTTCTGGAGCAGGCGAGCACTGCCCAAGGCGAAACTCGCCTGACGCCTGATCGATGCGCAGCGTCTTGGCGACGGATCCTTCGTAAGCGACGTTACCACTTGCGAGGCTCAGCTCGAGGTCGGTCACCGACGTACGGCTAACCGAGACGGAACCCGAGGCGACATCGAGCTCCATCTTCCCGCACAGCACGGCATCCGCTCCGTCGATGCCGTACTCGCCTGAGGCTGCCTCAAGAACGAACCGCTCGAGAGACGCCGCCGATTCAGGGATAAGCAGCTCTACGTCCTTGCTGCCCCACGTGCCAAGCGAGCATCCCGACAGGCCACCGCTACCCTCCATGTAGTCGATGGAAAGCACGCCGTCGTTCGTGCTGCAGGCCATAACGGGTTGCGGGCCGCCGTGCATGGTCTCGTTCACGACAATTGCGCCGCCGGTCTCGCTATCGGGCACCACGCGTACGGAGCCCGACCCAGCGAGCCAGTTCAGATCGATGGCGTTTACCTCGCTGGCATCGATTTCGAAATGGCTGCCCTCGTTCGTCGCTGCGACGCCGCCCCGCACGCCACTGTGCAGCGTCGCATCCGCCACCTCACTCGCGGCATCGCCCGCATAGTCGGCCATCTCGCCGACCGCATCCCCCGCGTATCCGGCGATCTCGCCCATGGCGTTCCAGCCCACACAGCCCATCAAGCCACCGGGCGCAAACAGCGAGCCGCCTCCGGGAACGATGCCGCGACAGCCGCCGAAGAACCCGCAAACCCCCAGGCAAAGCAGCACGATGAGCGCGATCTTCACATAGGTACTCCGCTCCAGCCTCATCGGGCACCCCCTTCGGAGGAGGAATCGCTTTTCGCCGCGACATCCTGGCGTTCGGCCAACCAAGCTTGGTAAGACGGGTCGGCCTCCAAGGTGTTCACCACCCAATAGTAGAAGGGAATGGTGAGAAAGATGACCCAGGCCGGGTGCCACCAGCCGAAGCAGAAGCCGGCAAGCAGGAAGATGACCGCGCACAGAAGCGGGTAGGGAAACGACTGCAGCGGATCTTTCGGTTGGGGCGTCGGTGGCGGCGCAATGGGCACCGAAGACGCTGGCGGAATGGAACCCGGTGGGCAGGAGCCAGGAGGGCAGGCACCCGGGCTCTGCGGCGATGCCGGCGAACCGTGGGGAAGCACACCCGGGCCATAGCCCGCACTCGGTGGCCGATGGCCCGGCGCGCTCACCTCCACGACCACCTTGGGCGCTTCAGGCGCCTCGGCTGCCGTTGCGGCCGCCGCCTCGGCCCGCGCCGCAGCTGCCAGCGCCGCCTCAGCCGCGGCGGCGGCTTCGGTTTCCACCGACTCGGCGCGCTCCTGGGACTCAAAGCGCACATCGTCGGCCACCTCGGGGCTCACGCGCAAAAGCTCGTCTAAGGTCACTTCGTACAAGTCGGCCAGGGCAATGAGGTTGCCCATATCGGGTGCCGACTCGGCCCGCTCCCACTTGGAGACGGCCTGGCGCGACAGCCCCAGCTGCTCGGCCAGCCCCTCTTGGGAGAAGCCGCGCTCGCGGCGCAGCTCGGCAAGGCGTTGGGCGATTTCGACGTTCATCACGGTTCCCTTTCGCGTCTTGTTCGTCACATCTCGCCTTTCACCCTATGGTTTCAACCCTGGTTGCACTAGCACCTTATGTGGTCAATTTACCAGAAACGAGCAAAAAATCCCCGACAACCACCGGTTGCCCCACCCACGAACAGGGAATTTACGGAGCCTGCAACGAATCATCCGACCCATCTGCGCTCCCTTCGCAATGCAAGTCATCAACGCCATCGGTCACAACGGATACTCGAGCAGATCCTCAATGCGGCAACCCAGCGTTTGGGCGAGCCGATAGAGCGATACTCCCTGGCCGTGATTGATGTTCTTGCATCGCTGCTCATACTGCTGAATCGCCCTCAACGAGACGCCCGATTTCTCCGCCAACGCCACTTGAGAAAGACCCCTTTGCTCGCGCCACGATTTCAGAGGAGCGCCCCGCCGGGCCACACGCTCTTCGATCACTTCGACGAATTTCTGCTCGGCTGCTTCGTGAAGTGGCCAGTATAGCGCACGAATTTCCTCCATGGTCGTCACGCGTCCTATGGTCCGGAAAGGGCGCCCCGTTTCCCACTGCCAGTAAGCTAGAACCCAACCGCACCAATAGTCGGGACCTTCCCCATCGGCCGTCATATCGGCGAGGGGAATGCCGACATCTAACCCGGCCCGATAGCATACGTCAAGCACCAGCTCGATGCCCGACGAACCGCTCACATAGCGCGGAGCGCCGGCACCGAACGCATCGGCGACCCCCGTCGCTACGAACATTTCGAAGAACTGGCCGAGTCTCAGGCCGGCACGGTTGGCCGCGCAATCGAACGCCTCTCCCAGCACTTCCATGGCATCGAACAGATAGTCTTCGCTATAGGCCCGCAAGATCGGTCACCTCATCTCGCAAAAGGTCGCGCAGGTAAATGCCATCAATGCCCTCCCGGGCAGCCTCCTCGCGATAGAGCGCTCGCGCCTTTTCGTCGCGCTCTTTCCGCTTGGGGTAGTAAACAGCACTGGGAGCCACCGTGGCTTCAACGAATTCGATGGCTTCGAATGCTCTCGGGCTTTTAAGCACAATCTGCTGGCCTAAATCACCAAGACGCAGAGCGCGCGTCAGCTGCTCCAAAGAAATATCGTTGCGCAAAAAGGCGCGGGCAAAGGTAAAGTAGCTGTCATCGGCGCGGTGCCCCACGATGACGTCGAACGATTCCGCATCCAACAGGTAGTGGGCACGAAGAAACTCGCTGCCCGCTTGAGCCACCGGAGTGCGCAGATCGATTTTGCGATGCTCCAGCAACAACGCCAGCCAATGAAGCGTCGAATATTCCGGAGAGGAAAGCTCGAGAACCTTAAAGCCACGGCCGTCGAAGCGATACTCATTGGCATAGCCGTCGTAGCCTTCCTCTGAACAGGCCCACTCGCGCGCCAATTCAATATGCTCGGTGCAATAGAATCCGTGGCCATAGTCGTTATAGGACCTGCCACCGCCATAGAAGGGGTGAGCCACTATTTGAGGCGAACCGTGAAATAATGTCATAGGTTCCATAGTCTACCTATCTCTCCAGAGATACTTCCCAGAGTATAGCACGGATATCTCTGGAGAGATAGCTTGAGGCGCGCCAAAAAATTCCGCTTAGTGTACCGCAGGAGCCTAGATGGCGCTATTTTTGAAAGTGCCGCTCTTGCGGCCGTTCCACCATTTGGAGAGCTGAACGATGATGACCTCTACGAGCGGGATGGTGAGGAAGATGACCCAGGCGGGACCATGCCAATGGACATCAACGAAGGTCATCCAAAGAAACCAGGCGATCGACCCAATAGGATACAACGCGCACAGCATGGGAGCGATGCGGTGAGATGCGACTGCCGCGCCCACAATGTAATACACGGGAATGAGGAACAGCAGAAAGAGCGTCGGCCCCCAAATGCCGCTGAGCATACCGAAGGCGAGATAAGCCACGATCACCAAGGCCCAGAAGGGGAACTTCAGCCACTTCTTGGCTCGCTCGGCATCGAAGCCACCGGGCGATACCCCGAAGGGATTGTCGCGCGTGAAGATATGCTCTGCCGTCTCAGGATCCGTCGTGTTGACGCGCACCCCGTCCCAACCGACGTGCACCTCTTCGCCGTGGCGGTCGACCACGTGCACGCCCTCGGCCCAGGACACGTGCACATGGTCCTTGCCGTCGTCCACGTGAATGCCACCGGGCCCGAAGTGCACCTTGCCGCGGCCCTCCTTTTCGAAGTCAACGCCCTCGGCTGTCTCGGCATCACATGCATCGCCAACGCCACCACCCTCTGGCGAAGCCGTCTCTTCCGAAGCTTCCGCGACGACAACCCTGCTCGCGCCACGCGCTTCCGCGCGGTCGGCGGCCCCGAAGGCCACGTCGTCTTCGATGGATTCGTCCACGTACAGAAGCTCATCCAGCGACACGCCGTAGAGCTTCGCCAGGGCAATGAGGTTGTCGGTGTCGGGCGACGACTCGGAGCGCTCCCACTTGGAAACGGCCTGGCGCGACACGCCCAGCTTCTCCGCCAGGGCCTCCTGCGACAGTCCCGCAAGCCTCCGGCGCGCGGCCAAGCGCTCGGCAATTTCGACATTCATGGTGTGCTGCCTTTCTTCTGCGATTGCCTCTCAAAAACGCCTTGGAGCCTACCGAAAACCTCTTTGCCACGGAACCAATTCGCGTTGTCATTTTCCGCAATTATTGGTTGCGGAAGCGCTGAACTGGGACAATACCCCAGCAGTCACCACACGCACGGCAGCATTCGCGCTCGCTAGCGGCCGTCCCGCAGTGCCTTCAGGCGCGCTAGGGTGTCGGCGGGAATGCGCTCGGCGACGGTGTTCTTGCGCGCCACCTTCGGGGCGTCATCCAAACGCGCATCTTCGTAGTACTCGCCCATCTCATGGGAGAAGCCGTCGGCGCTCATGCGATCGACGCCGCCGCCGAACACCGTGTCCTGGATGGCGGCGTCGCTCGTGACCACCATGGTCTCCACGCCGCGCTTGCCCGCGTCATAGGCCAGCTTCTCAATCACCTTGTCAGCCGACTGGCCCGCCGGCGAGAAGATCACCTGGACGCCGCCGATCTTCGTGCGACTGCCCTGGGACAACTCGTTGTCGGCGGCGTCGAAGACGACGATGGCGCCCATGTCGCGCCCGGCATAGTTCACCACGTCGTTGATAAGCCGGTCGCGGGCGGCGTTGAAGAAATCGTCGGTGTAGTCCTCATCGGCCCGCGGCTGCCACCGATACCGGCTGCCCGACCGCAGCACGTTGTACCCGTCAACGATGAGGAGCTTTTTCCGCTGCTTGGCCATGACGCGATCTGCGGCCTATTCCCAGTTCTGGCGCAGCCACTCGTACATGCAGGCGGTGGAAGCCTGGGCCACGTTCAACGAGGAAATCTCCCCCACCTGGGGCAGCTTCACGCCGAAATCGCAGTTCTCCAGCACAAGGCGCGACACGCCTTCGCCCTCGTTGCCCATCACGAGCGCGATCTTGCCCTTGAGGTTCGACTGCCAGATGAGATCGGAAGCGTGCTCGGTGGCGGCGGCCACCCAGAAGCCCTCGTCTTTCAGCCGCTCGATGGTGCTCACGAGGTTCGCCACTTGGGTGACGGGAATGTGAGAAATAGCCCCGGCCGAGCTTTTGTAGGTGGCGGCGGTCACGCGGGCGGCGCGCTTGTTGGGAATGACGATGCCGGAAGCGCCCACGCACTCGGCCGAACGGGCGATGGCCCCCAAGTTGCCGGCATCGGTGATGTGGTCGAGCACCACAATGAGCGCGCGGCCATCGTGCTCCTCAGCCGACTGCTTCGCCGCGTCCAGGATCGTCGTCACGTTCACATAGTCGAACGGGGCGGCCTCGGCCATGACCCCCTGGTGGCTACCGCGCTCGGAAATCTCGTCGAGCTTCTTCTTCGACACCTTCTTAATAGGCACGTCCAGGTTCTTCGCCTTGCGCTGGATGTCGCGCACCAGGCTATCGCCCTGGCTCAGGTTGTCGGCCATGAGGATGTACTTCAGCGGCACGTGGGTGCGCAGCGCCTCGATAACCGGACGCTTGCCTTCAATGAAATCAGCCATGGAATCGCTTTCGTCGGTTGGTCGGTTGGTCGGTTGGTCGGTTGGTCGGTTGGTTGGTTGGCTGTTGCGACACCGCACCCTGGCGAAAGTACCTGCCAAGCCGCCGTGCCGCAACAGCCTAGGTTTTCGTAGTTGCCCAGTGTACCATGGCCACCCGCGCCCCTTGCCGCCCGCTCCGCCAACCTCGCCAAAGCGTCATGAGAGCCAAGATCTGTCAGTTTGGGCAAAACGAGGCGCTTCTCGTAGTTTGCGGTACGTTTTTCTCAGTCATAGCCAGTATTTCCGCAGGTCGTGAGAACCGCTATCGAGAATCGGACTTTCCGAACCTACGAGAAGCGCCTCGTTTTGCCCATTTCGCGGTTCCTCTTTGCTCCTTACATCACGCCCGAGCCGAACAGAACCAGGTCGATGAGCTCCTGCTTGCTGTGGATGTTCAGCTTCTCGTAGATGTGACGCACGTGGGTGCGGGTGGTGTTGTAGGACACCGTGAGCTCCTCGGAGATGTACTTGGCGCTGCGACCCAGGGCCATGAGCGCGAGGATCTCGGCCTCGCGGGGCGTGAGTCCGTAGTCGGCTGCGAGGGCCTGGCAGTAGGCGGCGATGTCAGCCGGCACGCCCTCGTCGGCCTCGGCCGCTTCTCCCCCCTCGGCGGCTCCGTCGCCCACGGCCGCCGGAACCATCGGGGGAGCCTCCTTCGCATCGCCATGGCCCCCGGCGGGGGCGCGCCCTTCCTCGCCATCGGCGGCCGGCCCGTCGCCCCGAATGCCGTCCGCGCCTGCCGCTGCCGGAACCACCGACCGCACGGGCGCGGCATTGCGGGCGGGCGCGGCATTGCGGGCAGGCGCGGCACCTCCCCGGCGGTCCGCCCCCGCCTCCCGCCGCGCAGAGCCCATATCCAAGGCCCGACCCTCCTGGCGCGTGTTGCCGCGCAGCAGCTGGTTGCCCACGCACAGCAGGTACAGCGCCAGCAGCGCCACAGCCACGGCCACGGAATTCACCGACAAGTCGAGGGTGGACACCCGGGCGATAATCTGGGCGACGCACATGGCCTCGAACATGAGCCCCACGGCCAGGCCGCGCACCGCGTACAGCGAGTCGCGGATATCGTAGGCGAAAATGGCGATGACGAGCACCCACATATTGCTCTCCCATAGCGCGTCCGGCGAGTGCGACGGAATGCCGGCGCTGCCCATGAGCAGCCCCACCCCCAAGGCCGGCCCATAGCACAGAAGCAGCGTGACCGCCGCCGTCGCCTTCGCCCCCAGCCCCGCGCACCGGCTGGCGAAAGACCGCAGCAGAGCGCAGCAGCACAGGATGAGGGCCACAGCCAGCACCTCGAAGAGCACCATGTAGTTCAGCCCCGAGGCCAGCACGTCCGACTCGCGCCCCGACAGGTACACCACAAGGCTGCACCCGATGGCGAAGGCGGCGGCCACGGCCACCAGCACCTCCAGCGACTGGGCCCGCTCCCCCGCCACCGAATCATCGCCGTCGCCCTTGTCGCTGCGCACGATGCACACGAGCGCCACCAGCGGCAACGCCAACAGAAACCCCTGGCTCACCACCTCCGACAACGAGCTGACGCAGCGGAACAGGAAGTAGCACGCCACGGCCACCAGAAGAGCGGGGTCAAGGTAGAACGAGGCGCCGTCAGGCCGATCGGGGCGTATGGTGGACGACCAGATCACGACGATCCACCCGCAGGCGAACCCGAGCAGCGCCCCCGAGGCATAGAAGAAGCCCACCCCCACCACGGGCAACGCCGACACGAGGGCGATCACGGCGCCGAGGGCCGCCACCACGCTGACCGCCGGCACGCCGAAGCTCGTCTCCACAATCAGGCGCCCGCGCAACAAGGGGCCTGCGAAGCCGTGGGCGAGGATGATGGCGACGATGACCGTGAGGAAGAACACCGCAAGCTCCCAGGGCGTGCGGTCGATGCCCACATAATAGAGCGCGCGGATGACCATGTGCGACGTGAAGAAGTACAGCACGCCGATACCCACGTCGAACACCGTGGGGCGGCCGAGCAGCCCCGTGCACCCCGCCTCTCGCTTCCCCATGGCTCGGCCCTCCTTGCCCGCGCGCCTTTTCCTCCAACGTCTCAGTATAGGGGAGGGCGGCCGCCGTCCATCACTCCTTTCGAGTGAGATGGGCGCCCGCGCCGGGGCGATCGGCCGAATTTCGCCCAAAGCGAGTGACGCGCCCGCTGCCCGGCAGCCGTAAGGTGACTTTGCGCCCCGCCCCGTATCCATCGTTCGCACGGCGGGACGCGCGGCCGGCTTTGCCGCAGCGCAATGAGGCCGGACGCCATCGTAAGGGGACGACACAAGGAGGGAATCCCAATGACGAACACGAACATGGATCGACGCAGCTTCCTGAAGGGCGCGGGCGTGGCCGGCGCCGCCGCTGTGGCCGCGGGCACCATCGGCCTTGCCGGCTGCGCGCCCAAGGAGCCCGGCGCGCTGTCCGGCACCGGCGGCGACGGCGAGCTCATCTTGGATGCTGAGAAATTCACGAACGCGAAGTGGAACTTCGAGATTCCGCCCGCGCCCATCGACGAGAGCGAGATCACCGAGACCGTCGATTGCGAGATCCTCGTCATCGGCGCCGGCGTGGGCGGCCTTGTGACCGCCACCTCGGCCGTCGAGGAAGGGGCCGACGTGGTGCTCATCGCCTCCAGCTCGGGGCCGGTCTCCCGCGGCGGCTCGAACGCCGCGTTCAACACGCGGCTGACTCACGAGCTGAGCATGGACTACACCCGCGAGGAGATCGAACCCATCTTCCAGGACATCTTCGCCGCCAACAGCTTCCGCCTGGATCAGGAGAAATGGTGGCTCGTTTACGATGAGTCCGGCAACGCCATGAACTGGCTCATGGACAAGGTGGAGCCCTATGGCATCACCGCCGTCATTGAGAACAACCAACAGGACGGCGGCACGAACTGGTGGGACGGTGGCCCGCTGAAGACCCTGAACGTGTCCCACTCCTTCGTGGCCGAGGGCGCCCAAGCGGCCGGCGCCTCCCAGCAGATCGTCGTGGAGGCCTTGGCCGAGGAGATCCAGAAGGGCGGCGGCCGTATCTTCTACAACACCACCGCCGTGCAGCTGGACCGCGAGGGCGACAACACCGGCCGCGTCACCGGATGCGTGGCCAAGGCCGACGGCAAGTACACCCGCTACAACGCCTCGAAGGGCGTCGTGCTGGCCACCGGCGACTTCTCCCAGGACAAGGACATGGTGGCGAAGTACTGTCCCATCGCGCTGCCCTTCGGCAACGGCGGCGTGTACGACGGCAGCGGCCTGAAGCTGGCCCTGTGGATCGGCGCGGCCTGGCAGAAGTACACCCCCAACGCCCCGATGCTCGCCACCATGGGCGACGAGGTGCTGCCCTGCCGCTGGTGGGCCGAAGGCGCGCTGACCACCTTCCCCGGCCTGCTCGTGAACAACAAGGGCGTGCGCTATTCCAATGAGAACTGCACCTACGGCTACATGCCCTACCCCCAGCGCGTGCAGCCCGACGGATGCGCCTTCCTCATTTGGGACGCCGACTGGGTAGAGGCCTCGGCCCCCTGGCAGGGTGATCGCATCGGAGGGGCGCCCCGCGATACCCAGGAGGTGAAGGACGCCATCGAGATGCTGTTCGATCCCAACACCGACTGGACCACCACCGACGAGTACGCCGGCTTCGACGCCACCATGGCCGAGACGGCCGTGAAGGCCGACACCTTGGAAGAACTGGCCGACGACCTGGGGCTTCCCCGCGATGCCTTCCTCGCTCAGGTGGAGCGCTACAACGGCTACTGCGAGACCGGGCTCGACGACGAGTTCCACAAGGACAAGCGCTTCCTTCTGCCCGTGAAGCAGCCACCGTTCTACGGCATTCGCAACGAGCCCTACACCTTGTGCATCACCGGCGGCTTGAACACCGACATCCAGATGCACGTGTGCGACGCGAACAACGACCCCATTCCGGGCCTTTACGGCGTGGGCACCGTGGTCGGCGACATGTACGGCGACGTGTACGACTACCACGTGCCGGGCATCAACTTGGGTGGCGCCTGTACCACCTTCGGCTACCTGCTCGGCAAGAACCTGCACAACGGCACCTGGTAGAAGGCGCTCTACAGCCCTCCCTATGAAAGGAACCCGCGACATGCGGGTTCCTTTTTCTGTTCCTAAATGAAGAGCTGCGGGGCAAGATTTCCTGCCAGCTATTCCGCTTTCGCATCGCGGGCGGCGATTTCGGCGGCCTTCTTGGCGAACTCGGCGCGCTGCTCGGGGGTCATCATGGCCATCTGCGCTTCCAGCACGTCGTGCTTCAGCGCTGTGGCGAAATCAGCGGAATCCTGCTTGGCGTTTTCGGCCGCCTTCTTGGCCGCATCCGCCGCCATCTCAGCTTGCGAGCGCGCCATGGACACGGCAGCCTCGGTCTGCTCGTGAGCCAACTCCGCGGCCGTCTTGGCCTGATCGTTCAAATGGCTGGCGGCCGCCTGAGCCTCACGGGCCGCCTCGCCGACCGCGGTCTGGGCCTGCTGGCCCACGCGCTCGGCGGTGGCCTGAGCCTGTTTCAGCACCTCGGAGTTGATGGCCTTGCCCTGCTCCACGGTGATCTCGCCCTTGGCGATAAGCTGCTCCACCAGTTCCTGGGTTTTCTCCGCACCAAGCGCCATGGCGCCCACGCCGGCCAGGAACACATCTTTCAATCCATCGGCAATCGTCGTCATTTCGAAGCCTCCGTTCTCGTTGAGTTAGCTTCTCCATCATAGGCGGCAACACACTCCGAATATGTCGACGGGACAGCACTGTTACTGCCCCGTCAAAGGTTGATTGATTTGGTTATATTTGCCAAATCGCTCTGCGCTCCCTACCCCAGGAAAATGCGACAGAGCACCACTGCTACAACAAAGCCGGCAATCGCGCTCACAATGCCCTTGACCCAACCCATCATCACGGGGTGGCGCCGCGCGAAGGCCGCACCGTCGCGCGGGGGCTCTTCGCCGCGGGAATAGGCGAGAATGTCGCGGTAGGTTACCAAGTCGTACTTTCTCTTCATGTGCTCCACGATGCCCAGAAGCACGAGACCTGCGATCCACAGGGCGACGAACAGCACAATACCCAGCACTTCACCCTCGGAAAAGCCTGATGCCAACGATGAAGGGCCGGAAGGAAACGCCATCCCTGCAATGACACACGCGATGCCCACACCTACGAGCACCCATGCCGTCATCGCCAGACGACTCATGGTCTTCCACTCGTTCTCGATTGTCTTCTCCATAGTTGCCACGTCTCCTTTCACGAGTTCGTCGATGGACGTACCGAAAAGATCGCTCATGAGAAGCAAGCTCTGTACATCGGGGTACGTACGGTCGGTCTCCCAGTTGGAAATGGTCTGGCGCGACACGAAAATGCGATCCGCCAGTTCCTCCTGCGACAAGCCCAGTCGCGCCCGATGCTCCTTCAGCCGTTCTCTCAGCTCCACGGTTCCGTCCTCTCGCAATCAGCATGGCATGATGCGCCGAAGCGTACCACCAAAAAGCTTCGACAAGCCGCCTCTGCAATGGAAAACCCCTGCCAAAAGTCTTTGGCAGGGGCTGCGAACTGGGAATATTGCTCGTTGAAGACGACTGCTCAAAGCGCTCATGGCACATTGGGCGCTTTCGGCGCGGCTCGCGTCCATTCGGCGCGAATGCGAGAAAGACCCCGAAACGCGAGAGGCGATCCGGGGTCTTCGTCGATTGAGGAGTCTATTGCCCTATCCGAAGATAGCGGCGAAGGCTCCGGTGCCGGCGCCGTGGAGGGTATTGTCGCGCATGGCGCGGCGGGCAAAGCCCATCATCTCGGCCAGAGCGTCCAGCGCTACTTCCTTCTTCTCGCCCGTGCGACGCAGCTTCATCTCCACCTTGCCCTCTTTCAGGCCGCGCTTGCCCACGACGATCTGCACGGGCCAGCCGATGAGGTCGGCGTCGTTGAACTTCACGCCGGCGCGCTCGTCACGGTCGTCGATGACCACCTCGAAGCCGAGCTCGGCCAGATCCTTCGCGATTTTCTCGGCCATGGGCTGCACCTCGTTGTCGCCCACCGTGAGCGGCACCACGCAAATATGGGCCGGCGCCACGGAAAGCGGCCACATGATGCCGTGCTCGTCGTGATGCTGCTCGACGATGGCAGCCAGCGTGCGAGAGATGCCCACACCATAGCAGCCCATGATGAAGGGCTTCTCCTCGCCGTCCTCGTCCATGAAGGTGGCGCCCATGGCACGAGAGTACTTGTCGCCGAGTTGGAAGATCTGGGCCACCTCGATGCCGCGAGCGCCTTCCAACGGAAGTCCGCACGTAGGGCAGCAATCGCCGGGCTTCACCGTGGCCAGATCGGCCCACTCGTCCACCTGGAAATCCTCGCCCAGACGCGCGCCCACGTAGTGGTAGCCGTCCTCGTTGGCGCCCACGACCCACTGCGGGATGGCCTGCAAGCTGGTAGCGGCGATGATGCGGGCGCCCTCCGGCAGCCCCACCGGCCCCATGGAGCCCTTGCACAGACCGAAGGCGAGCATCTCCTCGTCAGTCAGCAGCGTGAAGCCGGGCACGAGGCCCTCGATCTTGAGCTCGTTCAGCTCATGGTCGCCGGGGATGAACAGGCACACGAGGTTGCCCTCGGCGTCCTTGCCGGACAGCGCCTTCACCGTGGAGGACTCGGGGATGTTCAGGAACGCGGCCAGCTCGGCAATAGTGTGCACGTCGGGCGTGGCGATCTTCTCCATGGCGTCCACTTCGTACAGCGTGGGGCGGGCCAAACACGCGCCGGCCTCGGCATCGGCCGCATAGCCGCACGAGCAGTACACCAGGTCGGCCTCGCCCGATTCGGCCAGCGCCATGAACTCGGTGGTCACCTTGCCGCCGATCTGGCCGCCATCGGCCTCCACCTCGCGGTAATCCAAACCGCAACGGTCGCAGATGGCGCCGTAGGCCTTCCCCATGGCGTCGTAGGTCTCCTGCAGCGACTCCTGGGTGGCGTTGAAGCTGTAGGC
Organism: Adlercreutzia sp. CNCM I-6216; assembly: GCF_977113345.1. NCBI lineage: Bacteria > Bacillati > Actinomycetota > Coriobacteriia > Eggerthellales > Eggerthellaceae > Adlercreutzia > Adlercreutzia sp. CNCM I-6216. The sequence continues at coordinate 107,359 of NZ_CDSBIE010000004.1, read as the reverse complement.
GTCCTTCATGACGAACTCGCGAGAGCGCAACAGGCCGAAGCGCGGGCGAATCTCATCGCGGTACTTCGTCTGAATCTGGTAGAGGTTCTGGGGCAGCTCCTTGTAGGAGCGCAGCTCGTTGCGCACGAGCGCCACGATGATCTCCTCATGGGTGGGACCGAGGCACATCTCGCGATCGTGACGGTCGGTAAGGCGCATGAGCTCGGGGCCGTAGTCGTTCAAGCGCCCGCTTTCCTCCCACAGCTCCGCCGGCTGCAGCACCGGCATGAGAATTTCCTGGGCACCGGAAGCGTCCATTTCCTCGCGCACGATGTTCTCGATCTTCTTCAGCACGCGGAAGCCCAAAGGAAGGAACGTGTACAGGCCCGATGCCGCCTTGCGCAGCATGCCCGCGCGCAAAAGCAGGCGCGCGCTGTCGATGTCGGCGTCCGACGGGTCTTCCTTCAGGGTGGGGGCGTACAGGTTGCTCATACGCAGAATCTGGGTCATAGGTTCTCCAACTCCTCCATAAGGGCAGAAACAATTTCCGACTCTTGCACTTTGCGGACGATTTTACCATGGGAGAAAACAACGCCCGCGCCCGCTCCGCAAGCCACCCCGATATCGGCATCGGCGGCTTCGCCCGGGCCGTTCACCACGCACCCCATGACTGCCACCTTCACCGGCTTGTCCACCGCAGCGAGGCGCTCTTCCACTTCTTGCGCGAGCCCAATGAGGTTCACCTGGCAGCGGCCGCAGGTAGGGCAGCTGATGAGCTCGGGGCTGCGGCGGCGCAAATCGAGTGCGCCGAGCAGCGTCCAGCAAGCCCGCACTTCCACCACAGGGTCGTCCGTGAGCGAGATGCGCATGGTGTCGCCGATACCCTCTTCCAAAAGAACGCCCAGGCCGCATGCGCTTTTGATGATGCCTTGGAAGGCGGTGCCCGCCTCGGTGACGCCGATGTGCAGCGGCACCTCGGGCAGCTCGGCGGCCAACAGGCGATAGGTGTCGATGGTGGTCTGCACGTCGTGGGCCTTGGCTGACACCACAAGGTCGTGGAAGTCGCACTCGTCTTCGAAGAAGCGCACGTATTCGGTAGCGGAGGCAGCCAGTTTCTCGGGCAGCGTCAGGTCGTCGCGGGCCGCCAGCGCGTCGTCGAGCGAGCCGGCGTTCACGCCGATGCGGATGGGGATGCCCGCCGCCGACGCCGCAGCGATCACCTCACGGGTGGCCTCCAGGCCGCCGATGTTGCCGGGGTTGATGCGCAGCTTGGCCGCGCCGCGGGCCGCCGCCTCGATGGCGATGCGGGCGTCGAAATGGATGTCGGCCACCACGGGCAAGGGTGACGCGGCGCACACGGCTTCGAAAGCGTCCAGGCAGTCCCGACGCGGAATGGCCATGCGCACGATCTCGCAGCCGGCCTCGGCCAGCGCCTCAATTTGCGCGAGGTTGGCGGCCACATCGTCGGCCGGGGCGTTCAACATCGACTGCACCGCCACCGGCGCGCCTCCGCCCACCGGCACATCCCCCACCATCACACGCCGCGTGCGGTCATGGGGCTTCAGTTCCTTGGTCACGGACCACTTCCTTTCCAACCGTTATCTTTCACCAATTATAAGTCCGGAATCCGCCCAAGGAAGTCAGCGAGGGTCCGACAGGTTTAAACCCCTAGCCCCAGTTGCCAAAGACGAACCGCTGGATGTCCTGGTTCAGCATGATGACGAAGAAGCCGAGGAAGAGCGCCATACCGGCCAGCGACATATAGTTCATGGCCTTCTGGGACACTGTCTTGCGGGTGCCCTTCTGGAAGATTTCCACCACGAAGCGGCCGCCATCGAGTGGCGGGATGGGCAGCAGGTTCATGATGCCCAGCGAGACCGAGATCATAGCCATGAACTCCAGTGCCTCCACAAGGCCCGCCTGGAAGTAGTCTTTCGACATGACGGCAATGCCAACGATGGAGGTGGAATCGGACACCGTCTGAGCCGCCGTAGCCGGGTTGAACAGGCCCGCGACCGCCTGAATCACCATGCCGATGTACATGAAGCCAGCCTGCAGCGCCTGCAGCACCGAGGCATGGATGGTCGTGATCTCGCCCGTTTCAGGATGCTGCACCTGAAAACCGATGATCGAGAACACGATAATGAACACGAGCATGGCGAACAGCAGGTTCATGAAAATGCCCGCCAAAAGGATGACCGAACGCTTCCAGAAGGGCAGCGAGCGGTACTGCTGGCGGTACTCGGACTCGTAAAGCGCATGGGGGTCGGCCACTTCGCGAGCTTGGCCCAGCTCGTAGGAGACGGGCGCCGGCAGCCCCGCCGCGGCCGCCTTCTTCAGAGCGCGCTTGCCGGGCGCAACGCGCGGGGCGCGGTAGGTGTTGTACTGATCGGCCTTGGAAGGCCCGATGACGCTGCCCCATTCCACCAGCTCTTCCAGGGCGTTGTACTCTTCATCGTCACTGATGCCGCAATCGCGGGCCACGTCCTCCATGTTGGCGGTGCCGCGGCGGTAAAGCGACGCGAGCGCCTCCTGCAGGTGCGGCTGCAAAGGGCCGGCCTCCATGCCGCACACCTTCGCGTAGCCGCCGAGGGGCACGGCCGTGACGCCATAACGAGTCTCGCCCTTCGTGAAGCCGATGGAGGGGCCGGGCAGGCCCAGCATGAACTCGGTCACGCGCACGCCGAAGGCCCGAGCGGCCAGGTAGTGGCCGCCCTCGTGGATGAACACGAGGAAGCCGATGCTGATAACGGCGCAGACGATCATGATGAGGATGTCCACAGATGTCTCCTTATATATGAGAGATTTCCTGCCTCGCGGGGCAGGAACGGGTGTCGCTGGTCATTATAGAAAGCGGGCACCCTTTGTCTTTCCCTTGGAGAGCCGTCTCGGAAAATAACTACAAGCTGGCTACGATCCCTCCATGGTTTCGGAGGGACGTACACCGAATCTGCCGGCTGCGCCCGCCACCTTGACTGCCGTCTCGGCGAGCGCGAAGCACGCGTCTTTGCTACCGCCGCTTGAGAATCGAGCGCCTCGAAGTCCCGCCCTTTTCTCACTGAAAACCCGTCGAAGTCCCTTTTAGCTCCTCGCGCCGACCGCTTTTTCGTCGCAAAAAAATACGACTTCCGCACGGTCGAGGGAGGGAACGAACTGGGACATTCCCGCGTCATTTCTACGGTTCGGCTCTCGTAAGGTTATCGGCGTCAGGCATCGGGCGCCGTACGCCAAACCTTCCAGCCCGCATTCCTTCGAGACACGGACGTCACGATTGCGCCCCACGCCTGACTCTCTTTCGTCAATCGAGCAGCGCGGACACGTGGCCGCGCAGAGAGGAGTCACCGTGGATTCACTCGATCCCGTCCCCGCGCGCCCGCCCCTCCAAGGAGGCCGCGCCCTTTTCAACATGGTTCTTGCCTTCCTACTGCTCGTGGGCCTCATCCCCGCGATGTGTGCCCCTGCGACCTCGGCAGTCGCCACGGAAACCGAGGGGGTGCCCGTCATGTTCCATTTTAAAGACTCTGCGGGCGAGACCATCGACTTCGCCAGCATCACCGCGCCATACGACCTGCAAGAAGGGCACATTGTCGCCACGGTCGATGAGGGTGGAGCGCTTGATCTCGACGAGGCGCTCAGCTTCGCCGTGTACGAGCACTACGCCACCTTCGGCGACCGCCAGCGCGACATTACCGATGAGTGCTCTCTTGATGCCGCAGCGGGCACCGTAAGCATCCCCGAGTCCTATGCGGACACTCTGGAAACCCTCGGCATCGTCTTCGAGCTGTCGCCCGCACATCCCGCCTATGAGCGCTTTGTGCTCGCCGATCTCGACACGAGTCCGCAGGAGCTCACCATCGGCGAAGAGACAACGACCATCGCCTCGGACATTCCCGATATCCTCGCCGAGGCTGGCGGCATCGCCCCCTTCGCAGCCGCCTTCCCCGGCCAGACCGAGAAGCACTACGCGCTCAACCCCTATATGCGCCTCGAAACCTTCGATGTCGACATGCCCCGCAAACAGGAGGCCTATGGGTTCCCCAGCGATCTGGTAGGCTCCTATGGGTTCGGCGCTTTCTTCGGCACCTCTCAGCACTGGGTGAACGGAGTTTCCCAGGGAACGAACTTCAACGACTACGTGCTGAACACCGCATCGAGCAGCTTCGACGCCGTCGTGGACGCGTTCCTTTACGAGACGATCGCCGCCCGCAACGGCGCCGATGCGCCCTTCGCCACCTCGCGCACCGGCAGCGACTACCGCGCTCGCTTCCTCACCACGGGCAACGACTACAAGGACACCAACTACAGCGGGGGAAGCGCACCCACCAACCGCGCCATGGCCCAAGCCACCTGCGGTACTGCCGGCGTTTCCAACGGCTACGGCGCCGTGGCAAGCAACCCCAACGGCGACAACTACATCACTTACAAGGGCACCTACACCGGCTCGCAATCCGCGTACAACGGATGGTACAAGTTCTACTACAAAATCGATGCTCGATCCGCTGCCACCAACAAGGAGTTCCAGGACGTTGTCGGCTACCTGCTGGTGGAGCCCATCAACACCGGGCGCGCCCAGGTCGTGAAAACCTCCGCCAACCCCGCCATCTCCAACGCCAACGGGAATTACTCGCTCGCCAACGCGGTGTTCGGCGCCTTCTCCACTCGTGCAAGCGCCGAAGCGGCGGCCGAGCAGGCTGCCAAGGGCGCCTGGGGAAGCTGGCAGGCGGCCCGCACCTGGGCTCAGGCCAATGCTTCGTTTACCCTCGTTACCGGGGCGGATGGCAGAAGTGCGGTCGCCGAGGACATCGAGGGCGGCGACTATTACTTCTGCGAACTGTTCGCCCCGCCCGGATTCCGCCTGAATAGCGCCGTCCAGAAGGCGACCGTGGAGGCAACCAGCGACGAGAGCGTCGTGTGCCAAGTATCCTTTGCCGATGAACCCATGCGCGGCTCCATCGACTTGCTCAAGCAGTCGGGCTATCCCGAGGTCACGATGGGACACCCCGGCTATACCTTGGCGGGCGCCGTCTATGGCGTGTACGCGGACTCGGCCTGCACAAAGCTCGTCCGCGAAATCCGTACGAGCCTGAACGGCGATGCCGACGGCTACGGACGCATCGACGAGATGCCCATCGGCTCCTATTGGGTGCGCGAGACCAAGCGCCCTCTGGAGGGCTATGCTCTGGATAGCCGAACCTATGCCGTGACCGTCGCTGATCGTTCCGTCACCCGCGTGAATACCACTGCCGTCAGCGACAAGGCAAAGTTGAATCCCCTCTCCCTTCTTATCCAGAAGAAGGATGCTCAAAGCGGTCAGAGCCATGCGCAGGGTGCCGCCACCCTCGGCGATGCCCACTTCCGCATCGATTATTATGCGACAAAGAATGCTTCTCTGGATGCCCTTAAGACCCTCGAGCCGCAAGCAAGCTGGGTCGTGCGCACCAACGACGAGGGCGCCTTCTTGCTCGACGAGGCGGAGGGCAGCTTCACGCACACTTTGGCCGACGGAACGACCGAAGAGCTTCCCTACAAGGTGGCAGGCGATGCGTTCTACAAGCTCTCCAACGGTCGCATCGCGCTTCCCATCGGCACCTATGCCATCCAGGAAGTGAAAGCGCCGCGTGGCTACCTTCTCGACGAGACCGTGCACGTGCGCCACGTCACCGATGCCGACACCGATGGCGAGATTATCGAGACCTTCGATGCGGAACAGAACGGCGATCTCGTCACCGACCGCGTCGCCCGCACCGATCTGCGCTTCATGAAGCGCGTCGACGGCGCCGCAAAGCTGGCCGGCATCCCCTTCAAGCTCACCTCGAAGACGACCGGCGAATGGCACATCCTCGTCACGGACAAGAACGGGCTCGCTTCCACGGAATCTACCCCGGGGCATCCCCACGACGCGAACACGAACGCCAACGACGCGCAGTTCACCGCTCCTGACGGCAGCTTCCAGATGCCGCTTACGTTGGACACCGAGGCCCTTGATGCCACAGCGGGGATCTGGTTCGGTCTCAATGCCGAAGGGGCGTCCGTCGCTGCGGACAATGGACTGGGCGCACTGCCCTTTGACACGTACGAGCTGGAAGAGCTTCGATGCCCGGCCAACGCAATCTTCGAGATGATCCGCGATGAAATCGTGGTTGACGAGAGCGATGAGGGGCTCGTCGTCGACTTAGGCACTCTCAACAACACGGGCACCGACAAGCCCACGATCCGCACGAGTGCCTACGACGGTCTGTCCGACGATCTGTACGACACGCAGATCAGCGCCGACACCAAGGCCGTCGTCATCGACCGAGTCACTTATTCTGGCCTAGAACCCGAAGAGCCCTATCTGCTTCGGGGAACCCTCATGGACAAAGCCACCGGAGAGCCGTTCCTCGTGAATGAGGAAGAAGTCACCGCCGAGCTTGAGTTCACTCCCGAGGATTACAACGGGTACGCGAACGTGACCTTCGCCTTCGACGCCTCGGCGATCACCGAGGACACCAACCTCGTCGTCTTCGAGACGCTTCTGCAAGATGGCGTCGAAGTAGCCTCGCACCGCGATCTCGCCGACCGCAAGCAGACCATCGCCGTAAGCCCTATCGCCATCGGCACAACGGCCGTCGACGCCGCCACCGGCACTCACGAAGGCGTGCCAGCCGAAGAGGTCACCATCATCGACACCGTCAGCTACCAGGGACTGACCCCCGGCGAGGAGTACGAGCTATCCGCCGTGCTCATGGACAAAGAGGAAAACGCCCCGTGGCTCGTGGAGGATAAAGTGGTCATGGTAAGCCACCGGTTCATCCCCGAGGAACCCTCGGGCACGGTGGATGTCGAGATCACCATTCCCGGCGCCAACTTGGATGGCGTGAGCCTCGTGGTCTTCGAATCGCTGCTGCACGACGACATCGAGGTGGCCCTCCACGCCGATATCGAGGATGAGGGGCAGACCGTCTCCTACGCCTATCCAGACCTGCCGCTGCCGCCGACCGGCGGCGACGAGCCGGAAAAGCCCGCAGAGCCCGAGGCCGACGAGCCCGAGCCGACGCGCGTCGCCCGAGCCTCTCGCCTCGCTCAAACGGGAGACGAGAGCCTTACGGTGATTTGTTTGGTCGCCCTGCTCGCCGTCGCCGGCGCCGGCGCTGCCTTCGTCGCCTACCGCAAGCGCCGCTGAGAACGCTTCCGGGGGCGGCGCCGCTAACTCTGCCGCCCCCGGGCCCACTCGCTTGCGAAGGCGCGGGCCCATGCGTCGACGGCCTTCAGCTGCTCGAGGCTCTCCACGACTTGGACGCCTGCCCCTTCGTGGGCGTCCATGGTCGCCTCGACGCAGCAGGCGATATCGAGGTAGCCGATCTGCTCGGCGAGAAATGCTGCCACCGCCACTTCGTTGGCGGCATTCATGACGGCGGGCAGCGTGCCCGCCACCTCACCTGCATGACGAGCCAGAGCAAGACAGCGGAACGTATCCACATCGGGCGCCGCAAATTCCAGCGAGCCCAACGTCCGAAAATCGAGCGGTCTCACGGGAGCCTCCCACCGCTCGGGATAGGAGAGAGCAAATTGAATGGGAATGCGCATATCGGTCGTACCCAAATGAGCCAGAACCGACCCATCGGTAAACTCCACCATCGAATGGATGGCGCTCTGGGGCTGCACTACCACTTCGATCTGGTCGTAGGACATCGCGAACAAGTGGTGCGCCTCGATGACTTCGAGCCCCTTGTTCATCAGCGTCGAGGAATCGATGGAGATCTTCGCCCCCATGTTCCAGGTGGGATGGGCCAGTGCCTGAGCTGGCGTGACCGCCTCCAGGTCGGCGATCGTCTTGCCTCGGAACGGGCCGCCCGAAGCCGTCACCCACAGCTTCGAGATCTCGCGCGGATTCTCTCCGAGCAGACATTGGTAGATGGCCCCGTGCTCCGAATCGATGGGCATGAGCGCCCCGGCCGGCCCTGTCGCCGGAGCTACGCCGGAGGCCCGACGATCCGCATCCACCGCTGCTGCCAGCGGCATAATGAGGTCGCCACCCACCACGAGCGACTCCTTGTTGGCCAAAGCGAGCACCTTGCCCGCCTTCAGCGTCGTATAGCTCGCCTCCAAGCCAGCTGCCCCTACCAGGGCGTTCACGACGACATCCACCTCGGGCAGTTGGGTGAGAGCCACGACGGCTTCGGAGCCCACGCCGAAGCTCGCCTCCGCGTCCTCCTGGCCCTCGGGAACGGCCAGCGACCGCACGAGGGCCCGCGCCTCATCGCAACGGGGATCGTTCGCCAAAGCGGCATTCCCCACCGCCAGATGGCGCACGCCGAATTCCCGGGCTTGAGCGAGCAGAACATCCAAGGAGCTGTTCACCGCAAGACCGACGATCTCCAGCTTATCGCCGTGCTGACGCACGACATCGAGGGTCTGGGTACCGATGGATCCCGTAGAGCCGAGTACCGCAATGCGCCGTTTGGCCATGAGAACCCCTTTCACTATGACAGGACACGCAAAGAGCGAACCGGGACGGATCGCCTAGAAAAGAGCATAGGGAATGCAACCGCCGGCTATCAGAAGGATAGCTGCCGTGATGGAGGTGAGGAACAGCGAGTCGCTCCGATCGAGCAGGCCGCCGTGGCCGGGCATGATGGTGCCGGAGTCCTTGAACCCGGAATTCCGCTTGATGCGGCTCTCCGCCAAATCGCCCAGCACTCCCATGCAGCCGGAAATGATGCCGAAGACAATAGCCTGAGGAATGGCCATGGTGATGCCGGGCACCAGCGTCATGAGGCACCAAAATATCACCGACCCCACCAGACCTGCGATGAACCCTTCCCAGCTCTTCTTCGGACTCGTGCGCGGTGCCAGCTTGTGCCTCCCGATTTTGCTTCCCACCAAATAGGCGAAGGCATCGTTGGCCCACACCGACAAGAACAGCAGAAGCACGCAGGCGCCGCCCCACGGCGCCGGCAGCGACACACGGATAATCACCAGTCCGCACAGCAGAAGGCCCGTGTAGGCAGCACCGAAGAAGCTCACCCCCACATCGGGGATGCGGGCCCGCAGCCAGAACACGTACCACACCAAGAGGGCCAGCAGAAGAGCCAAGCTCACCAGCATCGCGCCCACCAGACCGGCAATGTACACACTTAGGGGATAGAGCACGGCCGCAATAATGCCGAGCATCTCGTTGGGCAGCTTCGCATCGGAGCGCAGCATGTAGAAGAACTCGCCGGCGCAGATGCCAGCGACAACCATCAGCATGAGCACCATGGGGATGTTGCCGGCCAGCACGCAGATGACCGTCGCCGCCGTGTAAATTACCCCGGTACGGAAACGCACTTGAAGATCGGAGGGATTGCGCAGCTTGTCCGGCGTCTTGTTCAGCGCCTTCTGCTTCAGGCGATCGCGCTTCTCCTGGCGCGTCTCGCGCTTCTCCTCGCGGGCGGCGCGCTCCTCATCGGAGAGGTCGTAGTGCCAGGGAGGGCCTTCGGGGGCCGATTCCGCATCGCAGACGACGGGAGGCAAGTCGCGTTCCTCATCGGGCTGCAGCCGGTCGAGCAAATGAGTGCGCTCCTCCGAGGGCGCACTCACCTCGTCAGGGGACGCACTCATCCCGTCAGAAGCCGCCGCCCCACGCGCAGCTGACACGCTTCCGCGCTCTTCCGAACGCACACGACGGCCATGGTCGCCTCGGCGCAATCGCTCGCGCGCCGCTCGGGCTCGATCCTTCTTCTCTTCGTCGGAAATCCCCCCGCGCATTTAGGCCACGCCCCCGAAACGGCGGTTCCGCCCCTGATACTCGAGCAGGCACTCCAGGAAGGTGTAGCGGTTGAAGTCGGGCCATAGCACATCGGTGACCACGAATTCGGAATAGGCGATCTGCCACAGCAGGAAGTTCGAGATGCGCATCTCGCCCGAAGTGCGAATGACCAGATCGGGGTCGGGCATCCCGAACGTGTACAGCCCCCGCTCGAACATCTCCTCGGTGGGCTCTATCACTTCCCCGGTCTCTTCGCCCAAAAGCACCGCCTCGCGCATGCAGCCCCGGCAAGCGCGCAGTATTTCCTGACGGCCACCGTAGTTCACGGCCACCACCAGCGTCATACCGTCGTTGTCGCGCGTCTTCTCCCAGGCCTCATCGAAGGCCTCACGCGTCTCTGCGGGAAGCGCCGAGAGATCGCCAATCGTCCGCACGCGCACGCCCTCTTCATGAAGGCCGTCCACTTCGGCGAGCATGGTCTTGGCGAACAGATCCATCAGCCCCACGACCTCATCTTCGGGCCGCTTCCAGTTCTCCGTGGAAAACGAGTAGATGGTCAGATAGCGCACCCCAAGATCCGACGCGCAGCGAATGGCCTCTCGCACCGCCTCGATGCCGGCCTTATGGCCCTTCAGGCGATTCAGCGCGCGCTTCTTGGCCCAGCGCCCGTTGCCATCCATGATGATGGCCACCGACTCGGGAATCCTCTCCGGATCAAGCGCCCGAGGATCAACCCCCTCGGGCGGATCCGGAAATATGTAATCTAAATCCTTATTCATCCCTACCCACCGGTCGTTCGTGAAGCCAGTGAACCCCCTAGATCTCCATGACCTCGGCTTCCTTCTTCTTCAGAACCTCATCGACCTCGGCAACGAACCGATCAGTCATCTTCTGGATCTCGGCCTCGGCCCGCTTCGATTCGTCTTCGGGAAGGTTGTCGTTCTTCACGGCCTTCTCGATCGCGGTGTTCGCGTCGCGGCGCGCATTGCGCACGGCCACGCGCGCTTCCTCGGCGTAGGTCTTGCACTGCTTCACCAGATCGCGGCGGCGCTCCTCGGTCAGGCTCGGGAACGGCAGGCGAATGACCGAGCCGTCGTTGTTCGGGGTCACGCCCAAATCGCTCTCGAGGATGGCGTGCTCGATGGCACGCAGCATGCCCTTGTCCCAAGGTTCGATGACCAGCAGATGGGCCTCGGGCGTCTTCACGCCAGCCATCTGGTTCACCGGCGTGGGCACGCCGTAGTAGTCCACCTTGATGCGGTCGAGCACCATGGCGTTGGCGCGGCCCGTGCGCACGCCCATGAAGTTCTCCTTCAGCGCCGTGATGGCCTTTTCCATGCGCTCTTCCGCGCTCATCAGAATCTCGTCGATATCTGCCATGAGGGTTTCCTCCCTAATCACTCAGGGGCTCCTCCCCCTGAAATCCTTCTAGAATCCGCCACGAGCCTCGCGACCCGCGGCATACGCTCGTCCTCGCTGTCGCGCCGACAAGCGGCTCCGGCGCGGCCTGCGCCCCAGGTGCCTACTCGACCACCGTGCCCACCGGCTCGCCCTGCAGAGCGGCCTTGATGTTGCCCGGCTTGGTGAGATCGAAGACGATCATGGGCACGTCGTTGTCCATGCAAAGCGAGGTGGCCGTGGCATCCATGACATGCAGCCCCTGGCTCAGCACCTCCATATAGCTGATATGGTCGAACCGGTGCGCGTCGGGATTCTTCATCGGGTCGGCATCGTAGACGCCGTCGACCTTCGTGGCCTTCATGACGCAATCGACGTCCAGCTCGCAGGCGCGCAGGGCCGCCGTCGTATCGGTCGTGAAATAGGGATTGCCCGTGCCGGCCGCCAAAATGACGACGCGCCCCTTCTCCAAATGGCGGATCGCGCGGCGGCGAATGTAGGGCTCGGACACTTCCTGCATATTGATGGCGCTCTGCACACGGGAGAAGATGCCGTGGCGCTCGAAGGCGTCCTGCAGAGCGAGCGCATTCATCACCGTGGCCAGCATGCCGATGTAATCGGCCTGGGAGCGATCCATGCCCTCGGCCGATCCGGCCAAACCGCGGAAGATGTTGCCCCCGCCGACAACCACAGCCAGCTGCACGCCATCGTGAACGATCTCGGCGATCTCCTCGGCAAGGTCATCGACCACTCGCGGGTCAATGCCGTACCCCTGATCGCCGGCGAGCGCCTCGCCAGATAGCTTGAGCAGCACGCGATCGTACTTGTATTCGTTCGCCATCGAGTACATCCCTTCGTCGGCAGGATCTTGTAAACGGATACATATTACCCGAAGTCCCTCGCCAACGCAGCGTCAGCCTTCCAAGATCAAAGAATTAGCTCAGTGCTGAGGCGCGAGCATAGGGGCTTACCCGAACCCTCTCCCGCTGAACCGCAAACCGTCGTGCAGACCACTGCGGGCAGAAACGCATATCGCGCAGACGCCAGGCAGCCACTCTTCCCGTGCGCCCATTCTTCAGAAATTGCCGAGTTATGTCATATATGACCTATGACTGATTCGTCATCAACGTACTCTTGGCCCCATGAACGACGAACAGGAAAAGGTGCAAGCCCGCATTCACTCGCTTGGTCAGCAGATCAGGGCGCATCGCATTGCCCAGAACCTTTCCCAGCAAAGGCTTGCCCTCATGGTGCACACCGACCAAGCCGTCATCGCCCGCATCGAGGCCGGCAAGCACAACACGGGCATCGCCAAATATATCGAAATCGCCGATGCCCTCGATGTTCCCTTGGGCGCCCTCATCAACTTCTAAGGCGAAGAACTTCCTCTCGCCCCCCATCAATCGAGCGAGCGAGCGAGCGAAAGGCTCGTGCAAGCTCTTAAGCATCTTTCCCGTGTCTTTTTAAAGGAAAGATGACGAAAGACGCCTCGGCGACACCCGCCGGCTCGGTCAGTCCTGCTCCTCGCGAGCGGGCGGCTCGTACACGAGTAAATCGCCCGGTTGGCAGTGCAGCTCGCGACACAAATCCTCCAGCAGCGAGATCCGAATACCTTTTGAGCGATTGCAGCGCAAGTGGGAGAGGTTCACCGCCGAACGCCCCACCTTCTCCGACAGCTCGTTGACGCTGATGTCGCGGTCGGCCATGACCACCTTCAACTTCGACACAATAGGCATAGCATGCTCCCATCCGCCCAGAAAGCCGCTTTTTGCGTGATCCTGCAGGCGCCCACACGGCCGCCTCTTCTCCGCTGCGGTACGGTAACCTCATAATGTATTTAATATACTAGCACGTTTTCAATAATTTTAAGGTGATAGTTTCATACCAGGCCGATAGCATTCGCAGCGGAGGGCAACTCTCCGCGACGCTTTCCCGTTGTCTACTCGCTCGCTTTCAGCCCGAACTCCGCGAGCATTTCATCGCGATAGGCAGCATCCTCGGAAACCCGCCTGGCATCGTCGAGGCGCCCCGCGTCCAGAAGGAGGCCGACGAGAGTTCCCAGCCTGTCCATGCCCTGCTCCATGCCCCTGGCCTCTGCCCGGCGGCAGCGCATCTCGGTATCCTGCTCGTAGGTCAGCACCTTGGTCACCCACTCCCGGTCACGGTTGTATTCCTCCACGAGGGAGTCTATCTCTCGGGACAGCGCGCCCTCGGGCCGCCCCGTCGCCACGTAGTGTAGCAAATCGCGCAGGTCGGGGTCGGCGACATCCTCGGCGGCCGACGCATTGAACACGCGCCAGTGCGAGTCGTCCCCCGCGACCAGCTCCGGGGCCTCCAAGCAGACCCGCTCGATCGAGTAGACGGCCTCGCCCGCCCTGAAGGGGTCGGTCGCGCAGAAGAACACGACGAAGCTCTCCGGGAGCAGCCCGTAATCTTCCCCGGGGCCCAGCTCCGTCGCGTCGATCGCCGCCTGGTAGTAGCGCATCCGGCGCCCTATCCGGTCCTCGGGGGAGACCTGCATCTCGATGTCGAACACGCGGCTTCCCTCCCGCGCGAACACGTCCATGCGGACGCCGCGGCTCGCCGCCGCCGGCTCCTTCGCCTGCTCGGCGTTCAGGTAGGTTATCTCGCCCACCTCTATCCCCAGCGCGGCGCGCAGGACCTTGCGGCACACCTCCTTTTCGCATAGCACGCGGTTGAACATCCATCGATCGGAGAACTTCAGAAATCTCTTCGGCATGGCGGAATCCTCTCATCGGACATCACGATTCCCCAAGCCTACGACAGAGCGACCGCAGAAATGACGCGGGAATGCCCCGGTCAGTTCCCCGCGCCGACCGCACTTGTGCCGCAGCAGAGTCGCATCGGAGTCCCCGCCCGCCCCTCGCCGACCTCGGCTATCGACCTTTCGTCACAATAGGGCCTTCCGACAGCTCCGCATTCGCATCCATTTCATATGATTTCTCGCCGAAGACAATGGAACCGAGCCTCACGCAGGGGACGATCTCGACCGCGGCCATGCCCTTCCCCCGTCGCCTTCCTCTACCATCCTTGGCGAACAGGATGCGGAGATAAAGACGGCCTCGCGAACGCCCCATGGGTACTTGACCATCGCGCACAACGTCAGCAGCGTGAGGTTCAAGCGCCGGCTTTCATAAAGACCTGCCCCGCACGAAGCGAATTGGCATTTCCCTCGAAGTAGCGGAGACCCAAATCATCGAGCACCTCGCTCAGATCGCCGTTCAAAGGCCTCATTCCGGTTTGGGGGGGGGACTCGCCCTACTCGAAGCTGATGTTGCCTATCTTGGTGCCCTCGGGCAGGTCCTTCACGGCCTCCCACAGCTGGTCAGTCATATCCCAGTACACCTCCATGTCGGAGACCTCCATGTTCTCCAGGGAGTCCTCCCCGCCGAGGAAGAGAGGGATCCTGTAGCCGCCGCATTCCATGCGTCCCACGGGCGCATGCCCCTCCAGCCACTCCCGATACCTCCCGACCCCAAGACACGCCTCGCTCTGATTCGGCATAACCTCGTTCAGGAAGACTGCCACGTCTTTCCCGATATAGTACATATCGAGAGTTGCGATTTCCAGGAGAACCACGAGCTCCTTCCCATCGCCGTCCCGTTGATCAACCGCAAAGCACCGCCCCATCCAATCGTATCCGATCAGATTAAACTCACTGCGAAGCTTCGTGAAGCATCCGGACACCACCCGATGCCATCCCTCGAGATCACTGCGCTCGAACACCCTGAACACTCCATCGCCGAACGACCGGCCGCCCAGGCCGTCGATGAACGCGTCGTAGGGATCGGCCGCCCCGTCCTCGAGGACCGGGGCCTCCCCGAAGTACTCCAGAAACTCCGCGAACATCGAGGGGGTCGCCCTCCGCCGGGCCCCGCGGCCCTTCCTCCTCTTGAACAAGTCGAACATCTCGCTTCCTTTCACTCGAATATCACGTTGCCGATTTGGTGCCTTCTGGAAGATCCTTTATCGGATAGCGTATCTGAGCTCCCATGCTCCGGTTGACGCTGGCGTCGAGGGGGCGCATGTTGCTCACATGGTCGGCGCTTCCCAGCTGAAGATCTATTACATGATCGACATCGTAACCAGCAGGCACCGAGTCTTTCCCGTATTCCTTCTTGAAAGCATCGGCTGCCGACCCATTCCTCTTCCCCACGGTCGTCTTCACTGTGTCCGCTCTCGACAGATCCCGAGCCTTCCTCGTCGCCTGGGACATCTGGATCTCGTCCCAGATGTCCTTCCTCTTCAGCACAAGATCGACAGTCCTGTCGAGACGCTCGCCGGCCCGAATCGTGCCCGCCGTGTTGCTCCCGATGA
The DNA here is from genome assembly GCF_977113345.1 of Adlercreutzia sp. CNCM I-6216. Classification (NCBI taxonomy): domain Bacteria; kingdom Bacillati; phylum Actinomycetota; class Coriobacteriia; order Eggerthellales; family Eggerthellaceae; genus Adlercreutzia; species Adlercreutzia sp. CNCM I-6216. Next base: position 91,914 of record NZ_CDSBIE010000004.1, on the reverse strand, counting down.
CGTTCCCAGCAATCTTCGGCGAGATCTAGACAGCTTGAATGTCATCAGTTGATCCACTGCAAACAGGCCATGTCGAAAAGCTTGGAAAACTTGCCAGAAAGACGTCCTTCATCTGACGAGGTCGATCCTTCTGCCTCTACGGAACCTCCTCGATGCTGCAAAAAGGGGCGTCGGAGCACAGGCGCGTTTCCTGAAAATGTGTTTCTCGGGGGTGCAGCTCTCGGGGAGCACTTTTCGGGGGTGTTTCGCGGGCATGAAAAAGGACGCCCGGTGAGGCGTCCTGTGAGGTGCGGGTTGTGGCAAAGACTAGTTGGCCACGTTCACAGGGATGCGGGAGACGGCGCCGATGGGCTTGCGGGCCGGCTCCTCGATGGGGCGGTTGATGATGGCATCCAGCTCGACGGCCTCATCGGTGCCCGGCTCGGGGGAAACGTACTCAAACAGGTCGCCCGGCTGGCACTGGAGCACTTCGCAAATGCGCTCCATGGTGGAGAAACGCACGGCCTTGATGTGGCCGCGGCGCATGCGCGAAATGTTCACCGGCGAGATGTCGATGCGCTGAGAGAGTTCGTTGACAGACATCTTACGATCCGCCATCACTCGGTCGAGACGAGGAATAATAGGCATATCAGCTCCCTTACACGGTTTCGTCGCTGAGTTGCTGGAGCAGCGCAGCATATCGAAATATTGCCGAAAGTGAGTACATAATAGCAGAAAAGACGAGTACTCCAACATTAATACTTATAACAGGCTCAGTTGACCCTCTATTTACTATCACATCGTAGCCTATGCGTGGAACTACCTCGAATGTCACCCCGAGGGTAAATGCAAATTCGAGAAGTGCAAACATGAGCGCAAGGAACGCAATGAATCTGAGGCGATCTGCCTGCTTTTCTGTAAATGGCGTTTCGCTATTGACTGCATCCTTGAAGATAAGCTTCAGCATTGCCAAAACGCCAAGTACAAGGACTCCATAAAGCACTATATACGCAACAAGCGACATGCCATCGAATCCTGCCGCGCCAAGCTGAGCGAAAGACATGACCAATGCCGTTAACCAAATGAGACCAGCGCCTATTAGCAATACCGTCAGCATCACATTGATCACTCGACATACATGCGAGGCGTGTTTAAGCGATTGCTCTAAAGTATTGCTCTTCGTCACTTCTCAGACCTCCTTTCGCAGTCAAGCGCAATCCGACGCAAAAGGCCAACGCCGGATTGCACAGATCCATGTACAGCTAAAACCCGATCTGAACACAATGGGTGTGGTCGGGACCAATCACCGCACAGATGCTCAGCGGCTCTGCATCGCTATAGAACAGCATGATTCCTCCTCCTTTCTTTGGTTGCGACCTAACATGGCCTCAAAAAGCAGACGGTAGAACGTCCGCATGAGGGCACAATAGGGATCGCGGGCCTCGACGTCGCCCGTGGCGAAATAGGCGCGAGCGCGGCAACCGCCGCCGCAGAGGTAGCGGATGTCGCAGTCGGCGCAGGCGGCCAGCTCGTCCACGCGCGGGGCAGGAGCATGGCGCGCGCTCAAGCAGCTGGGGTCTTCCACAAGCGACCCCAGGCTGAAGGCCTCGTCGTGCATCATGTGGCAGGGAAACACCTCGCCATCGGCCGATACGCTTACCATGGCGCATCCCGCCCCGCAGCCGCACGTCGTCGTCAAGCGCGTGCTCACCGGCGTGTCGGACAACACGGGCACCCCGTCGCGCGACAGGGCCAGCGTTGCCTGCGCCAAACGCTCGAGCGCCGCATCGTCAGGAAGAACCGCTGCCAACTCGTCGCTTTCCACGGGTGCGGACAGCAGGCTGAAGTTCATGGTGGCCCCCAGCGAGTCGGCCAAAGCCACGTACTCGCCCAAAGCGTCGATGTTGCCCGCATGGGCCGTCGGAATGATGTGCGGCGCAATGCCCGCCTCGCGGATCATCTCAACCGCTGCCACGAGACGCTCGAACAAAGGCTCGCGGCGGATGACCGGCGCCGCCTCGGCGTTGGGACCGTCGAAGGACACCGAGACGCGGCCCACGTAGGGCGCGATGGCGGCGAGCTTCTCCGGCGTGACGGCCGTGCCGTTGGTAAGCACGTCCACCGAAGCGATGCCGCGCTCGCGCACGTAAGCGACAATGGCGGGCAAATCGTCGCGCAGAAAGGGCTCACCGCCGGAAATAACCACATGCCGGCAGCCTGCATCGGCCAGGGCGTCAATGATGCCCCGCAGCTCGTCCAGCGTAAGATCGCACCGCGCATTGCGGGCGTCCACCGCCGAGTAGCAGCCGATGCAGTTCAAGTTACAATGATGGGTGACGTGCAGGTACGCCGACTGCAGCGGCGCGGGCACAGCGGACGCGGACGGCGCGGATGCAGCCGCAGCGGCATTCCCAGCCCCGACGCCTTCCGCACGTTCGACGCCTTCCACGCCTTTCCCCAATGTTACGTCGTCGGCCTCCACATCTTCCACGACAAAGCCGCCACGGCGCAAATGGGCGGGCAAATCCGCATGCACTGCGGCGACCTCTGCTTCGGTCACGTCCTCGGAAAACATGCGATGGCACACGGCGGCGCCCTCCGGCGTGAGCCCGATGGAGTAGCCAGTCGCGGTGTTGCCGATCATGGGGATGGAAAAGGGAGCGTGCTCCACTACGTTAGGGCCGAACCTCACTGCACGCTCCTCTGCGCATCATGGGATAGTGCAGTTAGTATGCGGCAGACGCAAGACCTCGAATGCCGAATATGACATGATTTGCGGCGCATCTTAGCAGATGGCGCTATATTTCCCATGGTGCGCCAGGATTATTAGCCATTAAAATGGCCCCTCCGAGGAGGGGCCGAGATTGATCGAGCTGTGACGTGGACGCAGTGAGCGGCACACGCCCGCGCGTCACGCCGGTTAGCGCTGGCGGCCGAAGAGGTCTTCCAGGCTGTAGCCGTTCATCGACTGCTCCTGGCTCTGCTGCTCCTGCTTGGCCTTTTGGCTAGCGGAGTCGTCGCCCAGGGTCACCTGCACCTCTTTCTCCTGACCACCGCTGTTCACCGTGAGGGTGACGGTGTCGCCGGGGTTCTTGGTGCGCACGTCCAGCATGAGGTCGGAAGCCGACTCAACCGCCTGTCCATCGAAGGCAGTGACGATGTCGCCAGGCACGATGCCCGCCGCAGCCGCACCGGAGTCGGGGGTGACGGCGGCCACGTAGGCGCCGGCGTCGACGGGCAGGCCGTAGCGGGATGCCGTCGCCGCGCTCACCGTGGAGAGGCTCACGCCGAGCTGAGCATGGGTCGGCGTCTCACCGGCGATGATCTGCTGGGCCAAGTTGATGGCGTAGTTCACGGGAATGGCAAACCCGACACCGGAGTAGTTGCCGGAGTACGAGGTGATCAGCGTGTTGATGCCGATGAGCTTGCCCTCGTCATCCACCAGCGCGCCGCCGGAATTGCCGGGGTTGATGGCCGCGTCGGTCTGGATCATGTTCGGGTAAATGGTAATCTCCCCCGTGCCGCCGGACTGCATCGATTCCTGGGCGTCCATAATCTGGGAGCGGCTCGTGGCAGATACGATGCCCGTGGCCACCGACTGCTCCAAGCCGAAGGGGCTGCCCAACGTCATAACCCACTCGCCGATGGTCAGGTTGTCGGAGTCGCCAAGCTCCATAACCGTAAGACCGCTGGCGTCCTTGGCCTTCAGCACGGCCACGTCGGAGGAGGGATCGGTGCCCACGAGATCGGCCTCGTAGGTCTCTCCGGCGACCATGACCTCGTAGGCGCTGCCGCCTTCCACCACATGGTTGTTGGTGATGATGTAGCCATCCTCGGTCAGCACGACGCCAGATCCCTGGGAATAGGCCACCAGATCGCCCGACCCGTCGCCCTGGCCACCGTACTGGTAGCCGAAGTACTGGCTCATCGCGTCATTCTGGGAAGCCTCGGCGTACACCGTGATGGCGGCCACAGAGGGCAAGCACTTCGCGGACACGGCCTCGGCCAGCGTCGGATCCTCGCTGGGCGCGATGACCGTCGTCTCGCCGGTGGAGGGGTCGGTGACGACCGTTGAAGTACCCGAGCCAGAACTGCCCGGAATCATCGCACTCGTAATGCCCCACACGCCGAAGGCGAGTACACAGGCCACGAGCGCGCCGGCGAAGGCGATGAGGAAGGTCTTGCCGCCGTTGCCCTTGGGAGCCGCGTGCTGGGCATGCATCGACACGGGCTCGGCCTCGTAAGTTTGCTGGCCATAAGGCTGGCTGGCGGAATGCTGCGCGGAGCCGGGCGCCTGCTGGGCTCCGTAGCCGTAGGGCTGCTGGGCTCCGTAGCCTGCGTGGCCCGCATAAGCCTGCTGACCGCCGTAGGGCTGAGTGCCCTGGGCGCTGTAGGGCGCAGGCTGAGTCGGCTGCAGCGGTACCGGCTGCTGCGATGCGAGGGTGTGGCCGCCCGAGGCAGAGTCGCCTGGAGGCGTGGGGGTGCTATTGGTGTCGGTCATGGAAGGCTCCTTCACGTAAGGTTGTCCTTATGTGCGCCAAACCTTAGCACGCTCTAGAACTTCTCAACCGTTATGGCAACCCATCGTCACGCTTGCGTCACAGAGATACACCAATCGGTGTACGCGCGCCAACCACTGCGGAGATGCAACGACGCACGCCGACCGTGCATGGGCCACCGCACCCCGCGCCGACCGCCGCCGAGCCGCTTTCGAGCCGTCTTCGAGCCACCCTCGAGGCGATGCGAGAACGCAAGCGAGCGCCTAGTCGCGATCGTAATTCGCCAGAAACGCGCGGGTGCGATCGTGCTGGGGGTTGTTGATGACCTCGCTGGCCGGGCCCTGCTCCACGATGACGCCGCCGTCCATAAAGATGAGATGGTCGGCCACATCGCGGGCAAAGCCCATCTCGTGGGTGACGATGACCATGGTCATGTGCTCGGCCGCCAGATCGCGGATGACCTTCAGCACCTCGCGGGTCAACTCCGGATCCAACGCGCTCGTGGGCTCGTCGAAGAACAGCACGTCCGGGTTCATGGCCATGGCCCGGGCGATGGCCACACGCTGCTGCTGACCGCCGGATAGGTCGCACGGCACCATCGATTCCTTGTCCGCCAGGCCCATGCGGGCCAGAAGCTCGCGACCGCGAGCGAGGGCCTCGTCCTTCGGCATCTTCCGCACGCAGATGAGCGCATCGGTGACGTTCTGCAGCACGGTGTAGTGCGGGAACAGGTTGAAATTCTGGAACACGAGCCCGAAACGAGTCTTTGCGGCGGCGATGACGTCCTTGCCCCCGTACACAGCGCGCCCCGCGGCATCGTTGGCGCACACCGTGAGATCGCCGTAGGAAAGATCGCCCGAATCAAGGGTTTCTAACAGCGTCATGCAACGCAGAAGCGTCGACTTGCCGCCGCCCGAGGGCCCGATGATGGCCAGCACATCGCCGGCATTCACCGTCAGCGAAATGTCCTTCAGAACCTCGTTGTTCCCAAACGCCTTCTTACCGTTGGTGAGGCTTACGACCGCTTTGCTTTCCATGAAACGCCTCCTAGTCGTGGTAATAATCGAGACGCTTCTCGACACGGTTCAGGATGAATTCGATAGCTAAGCAGAACACCCAGTAGATGAGAGCCGCGATGGCGTAGGGAACCATGGACACCTCGCTGGCGGCCAGGGCCTTCGCAGCGGAGAACATCTCCATGATGCCGAGCACGAACGCGAGCGACGTGTCTTTCACCAGCGTGATGACCTCGTTGCCCATAGCCGGCAGAATACGCTTGATGACCTGGGGAAGCACAATCTTCATGAAGGTCTGGGCTTTGGTGTAGCCCAGTACCTCGGCCGCCTCGTACTGACCACGCGGAATAGACTGGATGCCCGAACGATAGATTTCAGCGAAGTAGGCGGCGTAATTCAGGATGAAGCCGATAGCGCAGGCCCAGAACTTCCAATCACTGCCCATGTTCAGGCCGAAGATGTAGTAAGGCCCGAACATGATGGCCATGAGCTGCAGCATAAGCGGCGTGCCGCGCAGGATGGAGATGTAAAGCTGCGCCAGCCACGCCAGCGGCTTAAACTTGCTCATGCGCGCCAGAGCGACCACCACGCCCAAAGGCAGCGAGCCCACCAGCGTGATGAGGAAGATCTCCGCCGTCAGGGCGAAACCTTCCATGAGAATCCCCATCATGACCGAGAATTCCATCTCCACGTCCTCTCATCGTCGCTCTTAAACCCACAAGAAGGGCAAGGCCCCAAGAGCCTCGCCCTCCCTTTTAATTAAATTCTCCCTGACTCCGGGATGCGCCCAAGGAAGTCAGCGAGGTTGTTAATTAATCTACCAGCACCCAGTTGTCGATGGAGATACCGTACTCGCCCCACTTCTCGCACAGCTTGGCGATGGTGCCGTCGTCGTACATCTCCTTCAGCGTCTTGTTCACCGCATCGATCATGGCCGTATCGCCGTCCTTGGCGAAGCCCACGGCGTAGTTCTCGGTGGACAGCGGCTCAAGCTTCACGAACATGTCGGGCTTGGCAGCCATCTGGTAGTCGGCGATGGACAGGTCGCAGGCCACGGCATCCACCGCACCGGACTCCAGCTGCATGAAGGCGTTGTTGTAGTCGCCGATGGTCTGGGCCTTGCCGCCGGCGAAGGTGTCGGCCAGATCCTTCTGGTCGCCCTCCAGCACGTCAAGGGCGGCGGAATCGACCTGGGTCATAACGTTCTTGTCGGCCAGATCATCCAGAGAGTTGATTCCCGAGTCCTTCTTCACGACAACGACCTGCTCGTTGTGCATGTAGGGCTTCGAGAACGCGTAGTCGGCCTCACGGCCCTCCATGGTAAAGCCGTTCCAGATGCAGTTGATGGTACCCTGGTTCAGCAGCGCGTCCTTAGCATCCCAGTCGATGGCTTCAAGCTCGAGATTCCAACCATTGCGCGCGGCCACCTCGGTGGCCAGATCAATGTCGAAGCCGGTCAGGTTGCCATCGTCGCCGATGAAGCCATAGGGCGGGTAAGCGTTGTCCAGGCCCACGATGAGCGTCGTGGCATCGGGGTTAGCGGCAGCGCCGTTGTCAGCCGCGTTGCTTGCCGCATCGTTCGAGCCCGAGCAGCCGGCCAGAAGCGCGGCCCCCAGGCACAGAGCCGCAGCCGCAGCGGCGATCTTCGTCAGTTTCTTCATTCGGTCCTCCCTAAAAAGGTACGCCAGGGAAGTCTCTCGTCTTCCCCACTTTACTTCTTTACTGTGCTAAAGCACTAGAGCGTTGGCTAGTATAGCACAGACCAATGCAATAAAAAGGGGCGAAAGCCACAGGTTCGCCCAAGGAACCTACTTGTTCCGGTTGAACAGCTTGTTGCCCTTCTTAGCGGCGGAGATCTCCACGAGACGCGGCTCGAAATCGAACAGCTCCTTCATGGAGACGACAGGCACGATCTCGATGCACTTCTTCAGACAGGCGTCGGCGCACAAATTGCACTGGACGCAGTCGGAAACCTGGAACTCCAAGTACGCCTTACCCTCGTCCGGGTGCCGATCCACCGCCTTGCGCAGAGCGTCGGTGGGACAGAACATGACGCACATACCGCAGCCGGAGCATTTCTCGACATCGATGGCGATGTCGCCGAAGGTGCGCGTGAACATCTCGTCGACGACCGGCTCGTCCGGATCGCCGATGCGGCTCATGGCATCCAGAATGGCGATGTTGCGCTCGGCCTCGATGGTGGGCATCTTGCCCGCACCGTTCTTCACGCCCAGCTTCTCCCGCAGCGACTGCTCCTGCTTCTGCAAATGAAGCTGCGTCAGCTTGTCGTTCACGACCTTCTCGGCCGCCGACTTCGCCACGTCCTTGGCGTAGTGGCCCGAGGAAGTGAAGAACTCGCGCCGGGCGGCGCCGACGGCCTTTCGCATGTCCTCCACCTGCACCGAAGCCGGGAACTCCGAGGTGCGCGTGATCTGCGCGTCCGACCCCATGGCCTCGATGAGGGTGCGGGTCGATTCCACGGTATCGTCGATGGCGGGCACCGCGCCCCGGTACTTGCAGGTGCGGCAGTCACCGTCCACCAGGCAGATCTCGGGAATACCGCGGGCCACCAGTTCCACCAGCAGCTCTTCCTCCATGCGAGCAAGGCAGGGCACCACCGCGTACTTGTCGGGGTCGCCCACGTTGCGGGCCGCTTTGCGAGCGCAGGCGATGACCGTCAGGCCATCAGCCGCGTTGGTCGTCTCGGCCACAGCGCCGGCCAAGTCGTCGGGCATCGGATCCATGGGAACCAACGCCGAGGTAGGGCACACCGCCACGCAGGCCCCGCAGGCCACGCACGCCCCAGCGTCGATGTTCAGCTCGTTCTTCTCGATGGTGATGGCGTCGGCCAAACACGCGTCGACGCATTTGCGGCAGGAGGAGTGGCGGTTGCGCACAGCCACGCAGAACGTGGGGATCGTGATGATGGCCTTCGTCTCCAGGGCGTCCATCATCTCCATGATATCGTTCAAGTTCGGCATGGCGCGAACCCCTTTCTGCTATTCGCCGAGGTAGGACTGCTCGATGCGAGCCAGCTCTTCGGGCGTGTTGGCGTTGATGAAGCAGCCACCGCGGGGCTCGACCTCCAGGACGCGGTCCTGGTTAAAGGGCAGCACCGTGACGGCCGGGTCATCGAAGAAGCTCTGCACGCGCTTCTCGCCCCGCTCGGTGCGAGCGTGAACAGCGCCGAGGCAGCCCTCTTTGCGGTACATGGCATGCAGCGGCTCGAAGCCGTGCTTGTTGGAGGGAGCCACCACGTCGGCTCCGCTTTCGTGCATGGCAAGCGCCTCGGCCACCACCAAACGCGCGCTCGCGAACACCATGTCGCAGGCCACAACGGCCACGTACGGGTTCTCGGCAGCAGCAAGCGCGGTATAGAGCCCGGGCAAAGCGCCTCGTTCTGCATAGGCGTCGCCCACGAGCCTGATGGTCAGATCGGGGTACATATCATGGAGAAAGCCCAGCTTGTCGGCCTCGTTGGTGGTGATGATAAGCTCATCGGCCACGGGCGACAGACGCTCGACGAGACGGCAGATGAGGGGACGTCCCGCAAAGGGCACCGTTGCCTTCGACTGGCCCATGCGCCGCGACTCGCCACCGGCCTGAATGACCACCGTGACGCGCGGCCGCACGTAGTGCTCGGAAAGGAAGTCGGCCAAAGCGGCCACATCTTCAAGACCGATGGCGGGAATGCCATAGAGCGCCGCAGCCTCCTCGGCCTCGGGAATGTCGGTCACCACAGCCACCGTGTTGGTGGAAGGCATCTTGGCCGCAGCATCGGCGGCAGCCGAGTAGTCGGACGCGCCCGGCATCTCGCCCAAACCCGGTACTTCGCCCGCGCCGTCGCGCCCAGCCGCGTTGCCCGCGCGGTCGACCGCGCGCCCCAGCTGCGTGAAGTCCGTCGTCAAAGGCAGGCCCTCCCGGGCCGCCTTCACGAACAGGCGAGCCGCACGGCAGTCGGCCTCGTTGCCCGAGCGCATGATCTCGATGGTGGGCAACCCGCTTTTGCGGTAGCCCTCCACCACAATGATGTCGTGATTCGGCATCGAGCGCACCAGCTCGCTGCACTCCACCTCGTCTTCCACGGTCTTGATGCGCGCCACCTGCCCCGGAGCCGCAATAACCGTTTCGGAGGCGCCGGCGGCCCTGTGGCGGTAGGAGTCCTTGCCGGGAATATCGATATCGAACCCGCGATGGGAATGGTGCTTGATGGAGCCCACGTCGAACCCGCGGCCCGTAAGCTCGGCGATGAGCCGCTCGATAAGCGTCGTTTTGCCGGAGTTGTGCCGCCCCACGACGGCCACAGCCGGACTTGGAATATCGATCATAGCTGTTACGCCCTCCCCTAATGCGGCCGCCCGGGCCGCCGTTTTGTTCCGGGAAAGTATAGCACTACGAAAAAAGCGGCGACCCTTGCGAGCCGCCGCTCTTTCGGAAACCCTTTCTGACCCAAGGCGATGCGCCGCCCTGCGGGGGGGGATACCCAGGTTCTTACCTCAAGCCCTCCGAGTCGAGCGATGCGGCTTCCTCGATGTACTCCTCCACAGGATTGTCTCCGAAGTTCGGCAGATCCGCGGTGGTCCAGCACTCGCAGGCGGGCATGCCGGGCACGCTGGCAGCAATGAACACCGGATCCTTGCCCTCCTTGCGCTGACGAGTGTAGTCATCCAGCGCGGCCAAGGCCCACTTGCCGAGCAGCAGAATGGCCACAAGGTTGATGATGGCCATGAAGCCCATGAAGATATCGGCCAAATTCCACGCCAGATCGAAGCTGTTCACGCAGCCGTAGAAGATGGCGGCCAGACACAGCACGCGGAAGATGAGCATGCCCCATTTGGTATTCTTGAAGATGTAGCGGAAGTTCGTCTCGGCATAGAAGTAGTTGCCGATGAGGCTGGAGAACGCGAAGGCGAAGATCGCGAAGGTGATGAAGTGGATGCCCACCTCGCCAACGGCGTTGTTCACGGCCATCTGCACGAGCGGCATGCCGTTGAGCGCCATGGCGGCCTCGGGATCCTGCACCCAGAACACCATGACCATCATAGCGGAGCAGGTGCAGATGAGCAGCGTATCGATGTACACGGACAGGCTCTGCACGAGGCCCTGCTTCACCGGATGCGACACGCTGGCGGTGGCGGCGGCGTTCGGGGCCGAGCCCATGCCGGCCTCATTGGAGAACAGACCGCGCTTGATGCCGAGCATAACCACCGAGCCGGCAAAGCCGCCCGCGATGGACTGGAAGTTGAAAGCCGACTGGAAGATGGTGCCAAACACGGCCGGCAGCTCGCCGATGTTGGCGATCGTGGTCCACAGCGCAATGAGAATGTAGGCGATGGCCATGATGGGCACGATGATGGAGGTGATGATGGAGATGCGCTTCGCGCCGCCGAAAATGACGAAAGCGGTGAACACGATGAGCACGATGCCCACGCCGACCGCCGTGCCGTTGGTGGCGTAGTCGGGGATGTAGTACTCGAGCGCCGAAGTCATGTTGAACGCCTGCAGGCCGTTGAAGCCGAAGGCGAAGCACAGGATGAGCGCCCAGGCGAAGATGATGCCGAGCCAGCGCTGGCCCAGGCCCTGCTGAATGTAGTAAGCCGGACCGCCGCGGAACTCGCCTTCCTTGCCGCGAATCTTGTAGATCTGCGCGAGCGTGGACTCGATGAAAGCCGAAGCAGCGCCGATAAGCGCCATGAGCCACATCCAGAAGATGGCGCCCGGACCGCCCGTGGCCACGGCCGTGGCGATGCCGGCGATGTTGCCCGTGCCCACGCGCGAGGCGGTGGACACCATGAGGGCCTGGAAGGACGAGATGGATTTCTCGCCCTGGACATGCTTTTTCTCCGTCAGCTGAGTGAACATGTCCTTGATGTAGCGAATTTGCACCGCCTTGGTGCGGATGGTGTAGTAGACGCCCACGAATACCAGCAAGATCACCAAAATGTAGGTGTACATAAAGGAGTCGATCTCACCAGTCCAAGCGACGAGCATCTCGTTCAAATCGGCCATAGATGCTTCCTTTCCGAAAGCGCGCCAGGCCCTGCAACCTGGATCGCCTTCCAAACGGGCTCGCCTTTCTGCGGTCGAATCCAATAGAGCGCGATAAGCACGCCCGAACCAGGGATTCGTCGCAGAAAAACGGCCTCGGATATACGCGCCGACCCTCGCCGGCGCAAGACATGCCCGTATTCTACCCTACAGCGGGCTAAAGTTAGGCGATATTATCAGGGTATTTTGAACGCCCCGCGAAAAAGTGGCGCTGTTTTCCGCCAGTTTCCCGTCGATGCGAAACCGAGCCGCTACTTCAGGGCGGCGGCGACCTTGCGGGCGGCGGCGGTGATGGACAGATCGTTCACATCCACAGTGATGTCGGCGTACTTCTCGTAGAGCGGCAGGCGCTCGTCGTAGAGGTCGCGCAGGCTCATGCCGATGCCGTCGCGCATGACCACGCCGCGCTCGGAGAAGTCGGCCAGACGGCACTTCAGCTCGTCGAAGCTGATCTTCAGATACACCACGCGGCCGATCTCGGACAGGTGGTTCATGGCCGGCTCGCTGTAGATGGCCGAGCCGCCGGTGGCGATGACGGAATGCTCGAAGGACATTTCGGAAAGCACCTGGTTTTCAATCTCGAGGAAGGCATCGGGACCCAGAGTGTCGATGAGACGCTGGAGCGATTTGTCGCAGGACTGCTGAATGAGCAGATCGGCGTCGACGAAATCCATGCAGAGAATCTTCGCCAGCACGATGCCCAAGGTCGACTTGCCCACACCGGGCATGCCGATGAGCACGATGTTGTCGCGACCGGGTTCGAAGGACTTCTCTTTCATATCAAGACCTTTCTCGTAGAAGGTGACGACGGCCGGGCTATGGTCGCCGAAATGGATGGGCAGCTTCGCCCCTATGATACTTCAGCGCGCTTATGGGCGGCACGTAACGCTTCGTCTAAGGATTGGGAAAACACTGGAGCCAGGGCGGCGAGGAACGCCGCTTCATCGACAGGGGCGGCAGGGGCAGCGGCAGGGGCAGCGGGGGCAGCCATCGGGGCCTTCTCCCGAACCGCCGTAGCGGCATCTCCGGCATCGGCGTCCCCCGCGTCAGCGGAAGCACCGAACCCGAGGGATTTAAGCGCACCGAACAGATAAGCGTACGGAATGAGCGCCGCGCGCTCGTCGGGTGCGAGCTTGTCGCCCTCGAACGACCAGCCGCCATCGCGCATCCAGTTGCGCAGGGCCTTGGCATGGGCGGCGATGTCGTTGCCCTCGGGGGAGCGCCGCATGGTGTAGTTGCCGAGCACCCCCATGGCCGCCGCCGTGGCCAGGGCGAGCACGCCAGCACGCCAGCTGACCCAAATGATGGCCGCTACCGCGACAACCGCCAGGAAAATCGCTGCCCCCAAAACGATATGCTGAGCGCGACGGGAGGCTGTATCGAAGAAGCCGTAGGGCTCAACCAAAGCGGTGAGGCGGCGCTGCCAAGCAGCACTGGCCTCCAAAAGATCGCGCGGATGTTCGTGAGCCAAAACGGAAAGCTTGGCGCGGCTGAGCGTCCGACCGCCCGTGGCGACCATGCGCAGCAGCCGCAGCGTGGCCGCATCGAGAGCGGCCTGCTCTGCGTTGGCCGCGTCAGCCGCGTCAGCCGCGTCAGCCGCGTCAGCCGCGACGGCTGCGTCGGGCGCATCGGGCGCATTGGCATCAGCAGCCCGAGGCGCAGCAAGGGCGACAGACGACTCACCCTCGATCCTCTTCGCCGACTCCTCTCCCGCAGCAGGTATGACCAGCTCATCGTCTCGCACTTCAAGAACACCGCGATGCACCATATCGAGCACCGTAGCTACTATGTCGTCGGGGCTCTCGTGGTTCCAGCGCCACAGACGACCGAGCACGGCTGGCGCCATGGCGTCGGCAGGCGGGTTCATCCAATAATCGTCGCGAAACGCCGGCGGCCGCTCTCGGCCCCAGCGCCACCAAACGATGAGCGCCGCCAGCAGCAACGCCGCAGACAAGCCCAGCAGCCCCAAAGCCAGCCCAAGACGAATAACCTCCTGAGACGTATCCGTATCGACCCACGTTTCCTCGTAACGGCTCGTCCAGTAGTACTGCAGGGTGCCCTGATTCGCCAGGCGCGCCTCCTCGCTCAGGTTCGTCAGCCACTCGACGGGGAACATCACCCGCGCTTTGGCGTACATCGTGGGCTCGACCGCAGGATCTGTGAAGATCACCGTACCGTCGGAGCGAATATCCACCTCGCCATCGGCAGGGCCGTGACCCCACGCATAAACATTTTCCATGACCTTCACGGAGTCGTCGGCCGCTACAGGCAGCACCACTTCTGCCCGAACATCGGCCAAAGCCACATCGTAGTCCTGGGGAACATAAAGCCATTGGAAGTCGGCCGCGTCGTCAAAGGCCTCGATGGCGTCTTCCACGCGGTAGACCACCTCGAACATGACGCGCTCGGGCATGGCATCCACGAAAGCGTAGAGCGTATGCTGGAACTTGTCGTAGGCCCACGCGTCGTGCTCGGGCCCTCCGCCGCCGCGCCAGGGCAAAAGGAACGTCGTCTCGGGAAGCTCCGTCCACTCCCCGGCAAGCGCACCATCGCCATCCACCGGCGCCATGCGCACCCGTTCGATAGTAACCTCAGCCCCTTCGATGAACCCATCGTAGAGCCACTTCAACCGCTCCGGCGCGCTTTCCCCCTCCGTGAGATCGAAGATGCGCTGATCGGTCATGTGCACCGACCCGTCAGTCTCCACCGACGCCAGCAAATCCACCTCCGAGCACCGATAATCCGCCGCCAAGGCTTTTCCGGGCACGCAGAAGGGCAGGAGGCAAAGTATCAACAGAACGACGGCACAGAGGAGATACGGGGTGTTCCAACCGAGCGAGTTCCGCAGCGAACGGAACAGTCCAGTGGGCTGTTCCGCCGAGCGAGGACTGTCTGAGCGAATTGGAATACCCCGTAGCTCCTCCCCCGGCGACGTGCGACCGCGAATCAAGGTACCCCCTGATTCCGCCCCAAGCGACATGCAACCGGCCCTTTCCACAACCACTAGAGCCCCCGAAACGCCAGCCGCACGTCGTCCAGCACGTCCTCATCCGCCACTACGATGGCCTTATCTCCCGGATGCAGCACCGTCTCGTCGTTGGCCACTTCCACATCCCCTCCGCTAGCCACGGCCGCGATGATGGCGTTGTCCGGCAGCAGCACCTCGTTGATGAGCACGCCGTCCTCGTTGGAGAAGTGGCGCATGCGCGGCACCATCACCTCGGCTAAGGCCACGTTGCCGTGAGTCAGCGACGACACGACGGATACCGAGCCCAAAAGCGCTTCCTCCTCGATGAGGTTCGCAATGAGCGTCGTAGAGGACACGCATTCGATGCCCACCTCGCGGAAGATGCGCTCGTTTTTCGGATTGTTCACGCGAGCGATGCAGCGGGGCACGCGGAACACGCGCTGGGCGATTTCGCAGGATACGAGATTCGAATCGTCCTGGCCCGTGGTGGCCACGAACACATCGGCCTGGCGGATGCCCGCGTCCTCCTGGTAGCGCGAGTCGCAGCCGTCGCCGTGAATGACGAGGTACGGGCCTGTCAGCTGCACGGAGAGGCGATCGGCCGTGGCGAGCCTTTGCTCGATGACCGCCACCTCGTTGCCGCTCTTCAACATGATGCCAGCCAGATACGACCCGATTTTGCCGCCGCCAGCGATAACGATGTACATGGGTATCACCTAATCCAGAATGTAGCGCGAGAATTGCGCGATGACGTCGTGGCGCACGCAGGCGAGAATGGAGTCGCCGGCGTACAGCAGCGAATCGGGCGTCGGGATGGAGGACGCGGAGCCGTCGGCACGTTCGAAGGCGATAATGCGCACCTCGTGATCGCGCTCGAGTTCCGAGACGCGGATCGTTTTGGCGTTGTCGCGGCTGGAAAGATCCAGCGTGAACCGGAGTACCTCGAATTCACCGAACGTGTCGATGTGGGAGCCGTGGCCTGACACAATCTTCGAGAACACATCTTCAGCCACCAGCGACGTGCCACAGACGTAGTCGATGCCCAGCTGCATATAGGCGCGCTCGTGGTCGGGATTGTACAGGCGCGAGATGACATGGGGCACGCCGAACAGATGGTTGGCCACCTCCGCGCACATGAGGTTCGTGTTGTCCAGCTGGGTGACGGCGGCCAGCACATCGCACTCTTCCACGCCAGCACGGATGAGCACGTCCTCGTCGAACCCCACGCCCTGCACCGTGCTGCCGTTGAAGTTGCGGCCGAGGTTCGCGAAGGCGTCGGCGTTCTTATCGATGCAGCAGACGTTGTTGCCGTTGTCCGAGAGCATATTGGCCAGCTGCGACCCCACGCGCCCGCACCCGACCACAATCACGTTGCTCATAGGTTGCTCGTCCTCCTACAAAAGAAAATGCCTTGCGGCATTTTCTCACTAATTTAGATTAATTGCATCTGATTCAGCGTATCCCGATACCAGTTGTCGTAGTTCGGGGGGCAGTAGCGCATGGCGTAGGAGTAGCTGATGGTGAAACCATAGCCCCGAGCCAGACCGGCCACGTGGGAGCGGATGGCCGTGTCCCAATCGGGCCAGTTGGTCTGATCCCAGCCCCAAGCGTTGTGGGACTTGAAGCAAACGCGGCCCTTGGTGGACTCGGTGTTGGAAATGGCCGGAGACCAGCGCGGGTCGATGCCCGCTTCCCAGGCCGCCTCGGCGAAGGTCTCGCCGTAGCCAGACAGAGGGCTGCCGAACAGGTAATCGTTGATGCGCGCGGACCATTCTTCGATGAACGCCTCGCGACCGATGGAGAAATCCACATCGCCGGCCGGCAGGCTACCGAAGGTAGCGTAGTAGCGGGAGCGCGTGGCGTCGGCCCGATCGATGGCCTCCTGCTCGGCGACGCGAGCGGCTTCCTCGGCGGCCAGACGCGCGGCCTCTTCCTCGTCGGCGATTTCCTGCACGCCGGCGCTCACATCGCGGGACGAGGCGGTCTTCAGCGCTGCTTCCTCGGCGACGTCTTCCACGGCGAGAACGTCCGCGTCGGACTTGTCTTGCACGGTGTCGGGGGAAACATCGGAAGCGTTGGGGTTCTCGGCGGACTGACGAGCGAGACCGAAGGTGGTCGCCCCCATGTCGTGAGAACCGGCGGACGCCCAACCAGCATCAAGGAAGCCCACGGCCAGCATCGGCAGCACGCAGAGCGCAACCATCGCCAGCACGACGGTTTTGCGATGACTCTGTTTGCGCCTTGTGACCACTCATTCCCTTTCTCGACAGCACGAAACTAAACCGCTCAAGCGGCGCAGCGTGCTGGATTAGGGTGTGGGATTGCTGCAGTAAAGAACGCTATGCTGTTTTATGTCGCGGATATTTTACCCTAGTTGGCTGAAACCGTGCCGAGGCGGTAGCCGACATCCACGCTTTGTTCGCTTGACAAAACGCACTTTCTGGGTTCCCGCAGGTCTCGCGGGTGCGACCCTGAGCGCTGTCAGGCAGTCGTTACCGACTCTTCACAACTTACCGATGGCAACTTCTTCACCTGCACGATGGAAATGCGCGAGCGGCGCATCTTCACCACCTTGAAGGCGTAGCCGTCGACCAGCAGCTCGTCGCCCACCCGGGGCACGGAGTCCAGCTCGTGGATGATCCAGCCCGCAAGTGTCTCGTAGTCGTCGGATTCTTCCACGGGCCAGCCGAGTTCCACGGCATCCTCCACGGGAAAGCGACCGTCGACGCGCCACTGGTTCGGTTCGACAAGCACAATGAGGTCGCGATCGTTGTCGGTCTCGTCGGCAATCTCGCCGACGATCTCCTCGATGATGTCCTCCATGGTAATGAGGCCGTCGGTGCCACCGTATTCGTCCACGACGATGGCCATCTGCATGCGGGCCTCTTGCAGCTCCGACAAAAGCTTCAGCACGTTTTTCGTCTCGGGCACGTAAAGCGGCTCGTACATGAACTCAGCTACCGGGTCTTCGATGCGGCCGTCCAGCAGAGGGCCGATGAGGTCTTTGTAGGACACGAGGCCTATGACCTCGTCCACTTCCTCGTGATAGACCGGCAGGCGGGAATAGCCCGTGCCGCGCATGCGGTCGAGCGCCGCGCGGGCCGGTTCGGTGTCCTCAGCCATGATCATGTCGACGCGCGGCTTCATGATTTCGCGCACCGTCATGTCGGCCAAATCGAGGATGTCGTTGATCATGCGCTTCTCGTCTTCGAGAAGCTCGATATTCTCGGCCACCATGTCCTTGATCTCGTCCTCGGTAACGCTTTCGCGTTTGGGGCGCAGGAAATCGAGGAAGGCCGGCTTCGAATTTGCAGTGTCGTCTGTTTTACTCATGGGCGGTACTTTACCATATTTTCCGGGATTACTGGTTGCCGCCGGGCTTCAGCCAGTCGAGCCACGCCATGGCGTCGGCGTGGGAGGCGTCGATGAGCGTCGTCGTGGTGCCGCCGGAACCGGCCGCCGTCGTGGCGAGCAGCGTGTCGGTGCCCGCACGGCGCTGCAACGGGTTGCTCTTTGTGCAGCCGAACTGGATTTTCTGGCGCGGGAAACTCACTGTTTCTCGAGAAAGGCCGCCGTTGCTCACCTGCATGAAGCGGTGGTTGTAGGCGAAGCTGGACTCGCGGGCCCACAGCACGGCGTTCACTATATCCACGATGAAGAGGACGGCCGCCAGCGCATAGCCACCCACCACGATCACGTTCCACCCAATGCTCAGAAGGAACAGATCCTTGGAATCGAGCTCGATGCCGCCAGTCGCAACTTCTCCATTCACCCAACCGAAAACCACTAGGCACACGGTGACTACCACGGCCAGCCAGAAGCCGCCGCCGAACCAGATGCCCTGGCGCAGCACGGCTCGGCGCAGCGCCACCTTCGCGACGGGCTTCGCCTCCTGGGGAAGGTCGGAGAACTCCGGCACGAGCCCGGCGAGGATTTCCGGCACACGGTTCATCTTCACGAAGGGGTGGATGATGATCCCCTGATTGGCCAGAGTGTTCTGCTTATTGCCGCTATCCTCGCCCGTGGCGGCGTCAATCTTGCCGAGAGACAGCTCGCAGTAGCCGAGCAGACGGCGGATAAAGCTCTGCTTCACGACCACGGACTGCACGCGGTCGATGTCGATGCCTTGGAAGGTGTGCTGCAGCAAGCCGTGTTCCACCTCGATACGGTTGTTGCGACGGCGCGCCTTGAAGCCGCCGTAGCCGATGCAGGAACCCAACGCCGAAAACACCCACAGCACGAGCACCAGCACGATGATCCCCACCGAAACGGCCCCGATCAGGTAGGCCGAAGCCTGGGAGCCGGCAAAAACTAGGGCACTTTCCACAGCACCATCGGCTGCATCCCCCATCACGTCGAAGATGAAACCGACGATTTGCAGCACGCCGACAACCAGACCGGCGAAGATGAGCCCCACCGATGTGGTGTTGGAAAGACCCGCGAAGAACAGCTCCTTGTTAGTGAGACCGTACTCGTAAGTAACGCGGCCGGTGTCCTGAGCAGGGCCGGCGAACACACCGCCCACTTGGTTCCATGCCTCAACGCCCACATCGAGCACGTTGCCCGCGACGGCCGGGCTCGGCACGTTGCCGGCAAAGGCCGCCGCCCCCTGGGACATAGCCGCAATGCCGGCCTCCGCCGACTGCGGAACCGGGGCGCCCGCACCCGCCATGCCCGTCGCGGCCGTACTCGCTGCACCCGCCATGCCCGACGCAACGGCAGCCTGAGCGGCCAGAGCATTCTTGCGGTTGTAGAGCTCGGCGCGCAGCCACTCGGCCTGGGCCTTGGTGACGTAGGACACCACGACGGCCTTGTTCGCCGCGCCGCCGGCCGTATCGATGGAAACCGTGCACACGCCGAACAGTCGCTGAAGGAGCGTCGCCCGCTGGTCCACGGACTGGACCCGCTGGTAGGGCACGTGCACCTGCTTCTTGTTGAAGATGCCGGAGCACAGCGTGAACTCGTCGGGGCCGACGGTGAAGTACAGGTGATTGTAGCCAACGACGCGCAGCCCGGCGACGATGCCAAACGTAATGAGGATGACCACCAGCGTGCCGATGCCAGCCACCGCCATGATGAACCCGGCCTCGGCGCCCATGCCCTCTTCGGCAACGAGCCCAATGATGGTGGAGAAGTTCGCCACCACAACGCATACGGCAATGATGAAGATCGTGCGCACGCTTTCGAGCCAGATATAGCTGTGGTGCACATGGTGGCGCGGCAGCTCAGTCGATGGGGCAGCCGCCGCAGGGGGCATCGGCGCGGGCGCGGGCACCTGCGGGGGCACGTTCGGCGCGCTCATTTATACGTCCTCTCGGGCCAGACGCGCCAGCTCGGCGGCACGATCGCGCAGCACGTCGGCCTCTTCGATGCCGAGGCCGGGAATCTCGTGCTCGCCGGCGGCAGTTGCCACGGTGACGCTGGACAGCCCGAAGGCGCGCAGGATGGGCCCTTGGCGCGTGTCGGTGTTCTGCACGCGGATGAACGGAATGACGAAGCGCTTGCGCCAGAAGATGCCGCGAGCGATGTCCAGGTAATCCGGCGTAAGCTCGTAGCGCCAACGAGCATAGCGAATGGGCGGCAGCACCACCACGCACAGCACAAGCAGCGCCACGAACAAGATAGCGACAATAAGAGCCACCACCCCGGCCCACGCTTCTTCTGGCGCCACCAACGCTATGATAGCGAAGGGCAGAAAGCAGCACAGGAATGAGACAACGATCCAAATGGCATCGTTGATGCGCCAAACGCTCTTAATGCGCGGGTTCAACTGATTGGCGGGCATTTCTCGCATAGCCGAATCCTTCCCTATCCAGGCGACTCCCCGTTCTGGTGCCTCTGGAAGTCGCCACGTGCAGGCGGCCCCGCAAAGGCCGCCACGTTTTCTCGACCATACTACCCCACTTTTCGCCTTCGCAACGAAACCTCAGGGATTCTTAAGGAAGAAAAGCGCATGCGCCAACGCGCCGGTGCGCCTCGATGGAGAGCGGCAGAGAGCCGAGAGGCCGGCTTCCCTCCGAAGCAGCCGGCCCCTGACATGCTGCGAGCCCGGGAAGGGGGGATCCCGGGCTCGCAAATGAGTGTCCTTGGCGCCCGAGGGGGAGAGGCGCATGCGGACGAGAGAAGAGGAGAGAGGAGGAGACTTCGCATCTCCCGCTCTGTCGAAATCTATTATAACGATGCTTTATTCTATGTCAAGAATAATCTTTGAGAAAAATAATGTCCCCCTGGGAGGCCATTATCGAGAAGGTACCAGAAGGGTGCCGAACGCTACTTGCGGCAGCTGCGGCCCTTGCCATGACGATGATGGCGACCATGCTTGCGCTCACCGCGGACGCCCATGTCCTTGCACTGGTGGATGATCTTCTCCGTGAGAACGTTCAACGACTCGACCTCCTCGGGCGTCAGGGTCGACAGGATGCGATCGGCTACCTCGGACTGCGCGGCGCAGCGCTTCTCGGCCAGCGCATCGCCTTCAGGCGTAATGCGCACGGTATAGGCGCGTTGGCCTCATATTCCGAGCTCGGCGTAGAGCTCCTCGCGACGCACCTTGTCCTCCACCGCAGCGGCCACGTCTTCGGAACGGCCGTCGGCCAGCAGAGCGCCCACGAGCACGGCGAGACGGGCCTCGCCTTCCTCCCGACCTTCCTCCCGACCTTCCTCCCGCGCCTTTCGGCAGCGCATCTCGGTCTCCTGCTCGTAGGTAAGCACGCGGTCCACCCACTCCCTGTCCTCGTTGAACACGCCGACCAGGGCGTCGATCTCCGACGACAAGGGCCCTTCGGCCTCCCCGGTCCGGAGGTATCGTAGCACATCCCGCAGCCCGGGGTCGGCGGAGGCCTCCCACGCCGAGGCGTTCAGCACTACCCACGGGGAGGCGTCGCCCACAGCAAGGTCGGGATGGGCCCCACACCTGCGCTCGATCACGTACGCGGGCTCGCCCTTGCCGTAGGCGTCGTGGCGGCAGAAGAACAGCACGTAGCTCTCGGGCAGCGCGCCGAAGTCCTCGCCCGACCCCAACTCCCCCACGTCCATGGCGGCCTGGTAGTAGCGCATGCGGCGCCCCAGGTCTCGCTCCCTGGCGACCTGCATCTCGATGTCGTAGACCCGCCCGTCGCCCCGGGCGAACACGTCCAGGCGCACGCCTCGTCCGGCGGCGAGCGGCTCGAAGCACTGCTCGGCGTTCAGGTAGGCGATCTCCCCCGCCTCTATCCCCAGCGCGGCGCGCAGCACCTTGCGGCACACCTCCTCCTCGCATAGCACGCGGTTGAACATCCAGCGATCCTGGAACTTGAGCTTCCGCTCTCCCATGGCGAACCTCCCGTCTCGATTCGGTCGATGACGGCATTCTGCCAGAGCACGACCGCGGAAATGACGCGGGAATGTCCCGATCCGTTCCCTGCGCCGACCGCAACGAAGTCGCAATGCTGCGAAGAAGCGTCGTCGTCGGCGAACCAGCCCTGAATTGCACGAGATCGCCAGTTATAAGCGCCTGAGCACACATTTTCACCCCTTCTTTATACATTACTCGTTAATTTCATCCACATTTTTCTTCTGCAGACGCTTATAACTCAAGATCTCAGGCAAATTCTGCCCATTCGCTTACTATCGAGCAGTCGAGCACGCCTTCCGAGGAAGCTGGTAACCAACTTACGGTTGCGTAAGGTTGGAAGTTGCTGGGGGCGGGAACGGCGCGCAGGCTTACAATGGGCTGCGATGCTTGCCGTCGCGCTTGAGCGCACGAACCTCGCGCCCACGCTACCGCGCCCGAGCCTTGCGCGCGAGCCCCACGTCCGAACCTCGCGCCTGGGCCTTATGCCCGAGCGCCACGCCCTGCGCGAACGGCACCTGCGAACACCGCCGAAAGAGAGGCAGCCATGGCCCAGCGCATTTATCTCATCGAAGACGATACCGCCCTGCGCACGGAGCTGGCCCACGTGCTGGAGCTTTCCGGCTACGCCGTGGCGGCTTACGAGGGCACCTGGGGCGACACCGCGGCACGCGCCCTCGCTGCCGAGCCCGACTGCATCGTGCTCGATCTGAAGCTGCCCGGCGCCGACGGGCATTCCATCTGCCGCGACATCCGGGGCAAAAGCTCGGTGCCCATCCTCATGCTCACCTCTTCGGAAAGCGAGTTCGACGAGGTCATGGCCATGAACCTGGGGGCCGACGATTACGTGACCAAGCCCTATCGGCCCGCCGTGCTGCTCGCGCATCTGCAGGCGTTGCTACGGCGCAGCGCGAGCCCTGCTGCCGGTATGACGATCCTCCACAAAGGCGTGACGTTGAACATGGGCGCCGGCACCGTGGAATTCCAAGGACGCACCGCCGAACTCACGCGCAACGAGCTGCGCATCCTACAGACGCTCATGCGTAACCCCGGCGTGGTGGTGCCCCGCAGCGAGATCATGTGTGCCCTGTGGGAATCCGACGCCTTCATCGACGACAACACGCTAACCGTGAATGTGAACCGCTTGCGCAAAACCCTCGGTTCCCTAGGCGTTCCGGAGGACTTCCTCGCTACCCGCCGCGGTGTGGGGTACACGGTATGAGCGGGCACAACACAGTGGCACGCGAGGACTGCGAGATCTCTTGCGCGTCGCATGCTGCGGAAGGGGGCCGCGACGCGAGCGCTGCAGGAGAACGCGTCAACGCGCACACCGCCAATGCGCCCATCGCCGCCTTCACGCCCGCTTCCTATGTGCGCGACAACGTCATCGGTCTCGCGGCTTTTTTGCTCGCCCTCGCCAGCACCGTGCTCATTCTGCCTGCGCTCGGCGTGAACTCGTCGGGGGTTCTGCTCGTCGCCGACATTCTTACGCTCATCGCGCTGGGCGCCGGC
Source organism: Adlercreutzia sp. CNCM I-6216 (assembly GCF_977113345.1). Taxonomy (NCBI): domain Bacteria; kingdom Bacillati; phylum Actinomycetota; class Coriobacteriia; order Eggerthellales; family Eggerthellaceae; genus Adlercreutzia; species Adlercreutzia sp. CNCM I-6216. The sequence continues at coordinate 68,562 of NZ_CDSBIE010000004.1, read as the reverse complement.
TTTCTGGACTACCGCCGCAAAGCCGCCTTCTATCACGAATTGCACCACCTTACCGAGCAGCTGCGCCAAGCCTGCGTGCTTCCCTCCCTCATCGCCGAGCCGCCTTTTCTGGAAGGCGAGATCGCTTACGATGTGGCCCGTCGCCTCTCCCAGCTTTCCGCCGAGGAGACAGCGGCCCTGCGCGACGACGCGGCCGCCTATCGCCGCTATGTGGAGCTGTGGATTCACGAGATAAAGACGCCCATCGCCGCCATCAAGCTCATGCTCGCCAACCACCCCGGGCCCGAGTCGGCCAAAGTGGCCCGCGAGCTGGAACGCATCGAGGCCCAGGTGGACCAGGCCCTCTATTACGCGCGATCCACCTCGGTCGAGCGCGACTACGCCATCCGCGAAGTGAATTTGGCCGATGCGGCGCGGGAAGCCTGCAAGCGCCACAGCCGCTTCCTCATCGAGAAAGGCTGCACCCCCGCCTTTGACATTCCCGATGCCCTGACGGTGCTGGCCGACGAGCCCTGGCTCGTGTTCATCTTGGGACAGGTGGTCACCAACGCGGCGAAGTACGGCGCCACCACCCTTGCCTTCACCGTCCGCGAGAAGGAGCCCGGCACCCCCCGAGGCCGCACGGTGCTTGAGGTGCGCGACAACGGCTGCGGCATCCCCGCCGCCGACGTGCCCCGCGTGTTCGAGCGCGGCTTCACCGGCCAGGTCGGCCGCGCCCACGGTTCGGCCACGGGCATGGGCCTTTACTTGGTAGCGAGCTTGTGCGCTTCCATGGGACTGCACGTAGGCCTCGCCAGCGAAGAGGGCACGGGCACCCGCGTCATCCTCACCTTCCCCCACGACCGCACCCGCAAAGAACTCTTCGGCGCGTAGAACCTAACACATTCGTAAGTCAACCGTAAGCCCGATCGATGGAGCCAAAACCGTACCTTCCTTAGGATGAATTCAGGCTCGCGAACGCAAAAGACGGAGACAACCTCCGGCCATGCAGGGTGCTAACCTCCAGCATGCAGGAGACGGATACGCGGCGTTCCGACCGAGCGAGTTCCGCAGATGGTATCGAAGGCAGAACATGAAAGGGAACAGGCAATCCCAACGCCTTCGATACCAGCGAGGACTGTCTGAGCGAATCGGAATGCCGCGTAGCCGTCTCCGGAGGGATGGGACGATCCATCGAGCCGCCTCCGGACAGACGGAACGCGAGCCGCACATCCGAGAGAAAGGACTGTCGTGAACACTGCAGGGAAAATCATCCTGACGCTTGCTATCATCGGGGCCGTGGGAGCCTTCATCTCCCACCAGCTGCCCAAAACCGAGAGGAGCTACTAATGGCTGAAGTGTACACCGAACCCACCCCCTCGGCCTTCGGCCCGCGTCCGACCGATCCTGGCACGCCTGTGCCCCTCGATGGCGACGGCACGACGACCCTCGACGGCATCGCCGCCGCTTTCTCGCGCGAGAACTACGTGGCCGGCGCCGCCTCCGCAGCCAGCGCCGCCAGCGGAAGAGGAGCCCACACCGCCCATGGCGCCCACCGTGCGGCCGACCCCTTCCGCGCCCCCCAAGCCGGCCACCCCGTCAACGCAGGCTCCCCCATCCTCTCGGTCCGCTCCATCGAGAAGGTCTTCGGCAGCCGCGACTCGATCACCCATGCCCTTGCCGGCGTGAGCTTCGATGTGGCCGCCGGCGAGTTCGTCGGCATCATGGGCCCCTCTGGGTCGGGCAAGACCACGCTTCTGAACTGCGTCTCCACCATCGACTCGGTCACGAGCGGCCACATCATCGTAGGCGGCCGCGACATCACCGGCATGTCGCGCCGGCAGCTGGCGAAGTTCCGCCGCGACGACCTCGGCTTCATCTTCCAAGACTCCAACCTGCTGGACACGCTCACCGGCTTCGAGAACATCTCGCTCGCCCTCACCATCAAGGGTGCTCCTGCCCGCACCATCCCCGACAAGGTGAACGCCATGGCCGCCCGCCTCGGCGTCGATGGCGTGCTGCAGAAGTACCCCTATCAGATGTCCGGCGGCCAGAAGCAGCGCATCGCCGCAGCCCGGGCCATGGTCACCGACCCGAAGCTCATCCTGGCCGACGAGCCCACAGGAGCCCTGGATTCCCGCGCCGCCACCGTGATGCTGGAAATCATGGAGATGATGAACACCCAGATGGGCGCTACCATCATGATGGTCACCCACGACGCCTTCGCCGCCAGCTACACGGGCCGCGTGCTGTTCATCAAGGACGGCGCCGTGTTCAACGAGCTGCGCCGGGGCAACGAGAGCCGCGACGCTTTCTTCGCCCGCATCATGGAAGTGGTGTCCTTCCTGGGTGGGGAGGCCGGCCATGTATCTTAAGCTCGCCCTGCGCAACATTCGCCGGTCGGTGCGCGACTACGCCATCTACTTCATCACGCTTCTGTTCGGCGTGGCGGTGTTCTACGCCTTCAACTCCATCGGCAGCCAAAAGATCCTCTTCGATATGGAAACCTCGGCTTCCCAAAGCGTGTTCGATTCCACCACCTACATCCTGGGCATGTTCTCGGTGGTGGTGGCCTGTGTGCTGGGCTTCCTCATTCTGTACGCGAACCAGTTCCTCATCCGCCGGCGTAAGCGGGAGTTTGGCACCTACCTCGTGCTGGGCATGACGCCGGGGCATGTGTCGCGCATCGTGCTGTACGAGACGGTGCTCGTGGGGCTGCTCTCCCTGGCCGTGGGCCTCATCTGCGGCATTCTGCTCTCCCAGGGCCTGTCGTTCTTCACGGCGGCGCTGTTCGGCACCACCATGAGCAACTACCAGTTCGTGTTCTCCTCCGACGCCTTCCTCGTGACCCTGGCCTGCTTCGCCGCCATCTACGTGGTGGTGGCGCTGTTCAACACCATCACCGTGAGCCGCTGCAAGCTCATCGACCTCATCCGCGCCGGCGAGAAGAACGAGCGCGCCGGCGTGCGCAACCCGTGGGTGTGTCTCGTGGGGTTTGTCGCGGCCATCGCCATCCTCGCTTACGCCTACGAGCAGCTCATCGAAAACGGCCTGGTGATGCTGGATCAGCCGGAATTTCTGCGAGCCACCATCGGCATGCTCGTAGGGTCGCTTCTGTTCTTCTGGTCGCTCGCCGGCTTCGCCATCGCCGTGCTCACGCGGATGCGCGGCGTGTACCTGCGCAAGCTGAACCTGTTCACCGTACGCCAGATCGCCAGCAAGGTGAACACGGCGTTTCTGTCGCTGTGGGCCGTGTGCGTGCTGCTGTTCTTCTCCATCACGGTGTTCTCCTCGGGCATGGGGCTTGTGGAGGTGTTCGTCGGCGGCGCGGAACGGGCGAACCCCTATTCCGCCAGCCTGGACGCGGCCGTATGGTACGGGCCCGGCGGATCTACGGCCTCGTCATCGGGTGATCCGCTTGAGCGCCGCGCCGAGATGGAGGCCGAGGCCCCCGACCACCTGGCCCAGGCCGAGTCCTACAACTGGGACATGGCCGCTGCTCTGCAAGATGCGGCGCCGGAGCTTTGGGCCGAGACCGTGGGCGCGTGGGCCCAGGTGAGCACCTACGCGGCACCGGACATGACCTACGACCCGCTCGTTGCGGCCGCCGAGGCCACTGGCGCCGATCCAGAGGCGCTGCGCCTAGACGATCTGGGCTCCGTGCGCGCGACGCACCTCACCGTTGTGTCGCTGTCCGACTTCAACGGCGCCCGCGCGCTGCAGGGCCAAGAGCCTGTGACCCTCGAGGCGGGCACCTGCGCGCTGGCGAACAACATGGAAATCGTGGAGCCCTTGGCCCGCGCCGTGCTGGAGGCCGCCCCTACCGTGACCATCGCCGGCAAGGAGTACGCGCTGGCTGTTCCTCTGTACGACACGCAGCTGGAGGACAACGTCATGGCGGCCACGGCCATGGTCGTCGTCGCCCCCGATGAGGCGGTGGAGGCCCTGAAGGCGGCCGGCTGCATTCCCGACCTGCAGTACCTGAACGTAATGTACGCCGACAACGGCAAGACCGCCAGCGAGAACGACGCGGCCCTGGCCGACATCGTGGCGGCTCTGCAGCCCCGCGACCTGGGCGGGTTCGAGAAGGGCACGAGCGGCGCCGACGACCCCTACGCGAGCCTTTTGTGGCCGGTCACGCGCATTCTCACGGCCAACGAAATGCTCACCCAATCGGCTGGCCTGCGCCTCATGATCACCTACCTGGCGCTCTACATCGGCTTCATCTTCCTCGTGTCCACCGCCGCCATCCTGGCCATCCAGCAGCTTTCCCAAACCTCCGACTCGGCACCGCGCTACCGCACCCTGTGGAAGCTCGGTTGCGACCGGGCCATGATCAACCGCTCGCTGCTGTTCCAGGTGCTCGTGTACTTCCTCGTGCCGCTGGGGTTGGCGGTGTGCCACTCGGCCTGCGCTATCGGCGTCTTGTCCGATTCCATGCTGGACGCTATCGGCGTGTCCTCGGCCGGCCCCATCGCCATGGCCGCGGCACTCACGCTCGTCATCTACGGCGGCTACATGCTCGTAACCTACCTGGCCGCCCGCGGCATCGTCAAGGGCAGCCTGCAGCAGGGATAAACTCCTCCCGCGGCCCCCTTCCACCGTATCCCCTATCGCTTTGTCCCGTAGGGGCTGACCTCGGTCAGCCCTCCTCGACCGGAATGACGCCCCCAGTTGAGAGGGGCAGAGAAGGCCATCGAAGCGGCAGGGCGCGCTATAATGGAGGCGATCATTTTCCGAGAAAGGACGCTCATGGAATACCAGCAGCTGCAGGACGAGATCAAGGCGGCCATGAAGGCGCGCGACAACCATCGCCGCGACATTCTGCGCCAGGTGCACACCGAGCTTAAGGGCATCGAAGTGAACGAGCGCCGCGAGGTGACCGAGGCCGACGTGGACGCCATGCTCAAGCGCGTCATCAAGCAGACGAAGGAGACGCTCGACGGCTCCATCAAGGCCGACAACAACCAGGAGCGCACCGATACCCTTACCGAGCAGGTGGCCATTCTGGAAGAGTACCTGCCCCGCCAGGTGGAAGGCGACGAGCTGGCGGCGCTCATCGAGGTGGTGCTCGCCGACACCGGCGCCTCCACGAAGAAGGACATGGGCCGCGTCATGGGCGAGCTCACCCGCCGCACCGGCGGCAACTTCGACAAGGCCGGCGCCGCCAAGATTCTCGGCGGAAAACTGAGCTAGCCCACGTTTACCACAAGCACCTCCGAACGATCCCCCTCTTGTCGATTTTCGCTTTTCGGAAGTAAATGCCACTTCCTCATCGAAATGGCACGATCAATTTTCGCCTCTCTGCCATAGCTACCCTCAACTGGCATTTTTCTGCCACTTCAGGCCCGTAATGGCAGAGAGCCCCAGCGTCAATCGACCATTTCGGCACCGAAGTGGCATTTACTCGCCTCTCCCCCAAGCACAAAGAGAAGGCCTCCCGTCATGGGAGGCCTTCCTGCTTAGAGCGTCTTTCCCGAACTGATTAGAAGAACGGGTAGATGCTGATGCCGGTCATGTAGAACACGACGCGCAGGGCGAGCGCGCTCACGAGCACGCAGGCCACGCAGACCGCGCCCCACACCTTCCAATCCTTCTTCGCCTTGCCGACGAAGGCGCCGGCCACGCCGCATGCCGCGGCGATGAGCGCGACGACCGAGAAGGGCAGCGAGGCGCCGGAGAAGGGCTCGGTGGCGCCCGTCGGGGCGATGTCCATGGTGGGCTGGGTCGGGTCGAACCAGAAGTCCACCTGGGTGTAGGCGCCCACCGTCGCCTGCATGGCGACGAGATAGGCCACCACGAGCACCACGTTCACGGCCTGGCCGATGAGGTTCGCCTTCGCATCGAGGTCGGACGCCTCGTCGCGCACGGCGCAGATGAGCGCCATGGTGGCCGGGCCGAAGCCGCAGGCCGCGCCGAGCAGCGAGGCGATCTGCAGCACGGAGTCCCAGGCGGGCAGCGAGGCCATCATGTAGGAGTGGCCCATGACGATGACGAGAATCGCCGCCACGACGATGCCGATGGCGGAAAGCCACGCCGGCACGCGCGCCTCGTCACCCGCGCGGCGCAGGTACACGAAGTAGACGACCATGACGACGGCGAGCACCACAATGGCGATGAGCTCCTGGGTGATGCCGCTCGTGAGGTGCCCGAAGCCGTTGAAGATGCGCTCCCAGTGCTCCAGATGGAAGAACACCGCGATGCCGCCCACGACCAGAAGCGCGGCCGAGGCGATGAGCGCCGGCATCTGGGCGCGGCCGCCCTTTCCGCGCAGCGCGTAGAGGCACTGCGCGCCGAACACGCCCGCCGCCCACGCGAGCAGCGTCGTGAACAGAATAAGGGGCCATTGTAATTCCATAATCTACTCCTCCCCTTGCCACTTGCGGTTGCGCAAGATGTAGCAATGCTTCGGGCCGTTACCCGTGTCGGTCAGATGGTACACATCGGCCTCGGTGAAGGGCTCGACCCACTCTCCGAGCGTCGTGCGGTTCTGCATCATCTCCTCGTAGGGAGTCGCCAGATCGTGGGTGGGCGCCAAGGCCTGGAAGGACTCCAAGCCCTCGTCCAAGTCGCCGAAGAAGCGGGCGCGGCTGCCGCACTGGGCCACGCACTGGGGCAGCTCGCCCTGGGCGGTACGCTGCTGGCAGAGCGTGCACTTCTCGACGACGCGCTCCTCCTCGTTCAGGTAGCGCACGCCGTAGGGGCAGGCCATGGCGCAGAACTGGCAGCCGATGCACTTGTCCTTGTCAATCTGCACCGTGCCGTCCTCGGTCACGTGCGACGCCTGGGTCGGGCACACCTTCACACACTCGGGGTCTTCGCAGTGCTGGCACTGGATGGGGAGGAAGTACATCTCCACATCAGGCCAGTCGCCGGAACCGCCCTCTTTGGGGGTGGGGCCGATGCGCAGCGTCTTGATCCAGAAATCGCCGGGCATAACGCCGTTGATGGTCTTGCAGGCCGCCGAGCAGGCCTGGCAGCCCACGCAACGGTTCAGGTCGGTAACGATAGCGTAGCGAGCCATCTTACATCACGCTCCCATCCCACTCGGGTTCGCCTTCGAAGCGGGCGCGCACGCCCTTGCCCGTGGGCACCCACTCGCGCAGGCGCGGGTCGGAGGCATCATGGATACATTCGACGCCATTCGGATCACACGGAACCGGATTGCCGAACGGGGAATTCTCGGCCGTGGCCTTGTACACGATGGTCGGGGTGGAGCGCATCGTGGCGCAGCCGCCGACGGTGTCCTGGCCGTAGGGGTCGTTCACCACGTTGATGCCCACCAGCTCGAAGCCGTGAGAGGCGGTGTCGAACTCGGGGAACCACCAGGCATGGTTGGCATTCACTACGCCCTGGGAGATGCCGTAGTACAAATCGAGCACCTCGCGGACCTTGCCCCACGGCGTCTCGATCCACACCCAGTCGCCCTGCTTGAGGCCGAGGCGCTCGGCGTCCTTCGGGTTCATCTCGATGCGGGGAGACGGCCACACCTCGCGGCACCAGGGCAGCTGGCGATGCTCGGAGTGGAAGTAGGTGGGCTGACGGGAGCCCGTGGTCATCAGGAAGATGTTGTCGGGCATGGCCTTCAGGGTGTCCTTGTAGCCATGGTTCATGAAGTAAGTGTCATCGGCCTGGTCGACGAGCGCAGCATCGTACAGCTCGGGCTTGGCCACCGGCGAGTCGGTGGGCTCGCGGTAGATCGGGAAGCGGTCGTCGTCGCCCTGGAACTGCGGCAGGTCGGAGTGCGCCCACTTGTCGGAGTCCTCCGGCACCTCGCCCATGTTGCAGATGTAGGCCTCGCACACGAGCGACCAGATCTCCACCAAACCGGAAGCGGTCATGAAGCCGGGATGGAAGTCCACGAGCGGGAACAGGTTGAAGCCGCCCTGCTGACGACGCCAGCCCATCTCGTGGCGGCGGAAGGTGCCCCAGCGCTCGGGATGCCACTCGCGGCAGTCCATCCAACCGTGATCGGTGAACCACTGTTTGGCCTCGGCCCAGGTGGGACCTTCGGGGAACTCGGCGGTGCACCACTTGTCCACGTTGTCCTTCAGCACGCGATCGTGGTCGGGCCACAGGTAGCTCGGCGCGCCGGAGGCGTCGTAGTCGTCGCCCAGCTGCTCGGTCCACTTGTCGATGAAGGTCTGGCACTGCGGCGCGTAGTTGAGGTTCTCGGCCGGCGCAGCGTCCGGGTCCTTCGTGTTCCACGGCACGCCCATGGCCTTGTACATGCCCACGTTCCAGTCGGGATCGTAGATGGTCTCTCCCGGAGGCTCGATGGCCGCGCAGCAGCAACCGAACATGCCGCCGGAGCCCTGGGAGACGCGGGTGGAGTCGAGTTCCATCCAGTGCTGGCAGGGGAAGATGATGTCGGCGTTGCCGTTGTTGGGGCAGAACCACAGGTTGATGTCGACGAAGAAGTCGAGCTGCGTGGTGGCATCCCAGGCGCGGGCGATGTTGCCCATGTTCATGATGTCGCCAGACTGGCACACGCCGCCGTGCAGGGCGTACAGAGTCTCCTTGACGTTGTAGCCCACTTCCTTGTTCTCGTTCTCCATGGCCAGCGACCAATCGGGATCCTGCAGACAGGCGTCCCAGATGCAGTTCGCGTCGGCCCAGCGAGCCCAGAAGCGGTTGAGCGGGAAGCGATCGGCGTCCACCTGGCCGGCCTGGCGCATGAAGATGGTCGTCGGGTTCGGCCAACCCTGGGAGGGAAGCATGGCGCCGCCCATGCGCTTGGCGATGACGATGGCCTCTTCATCGGAGGGCACCTTGTTGCCGTAGCGCTCAGCGAGCGGGGAGTTCTCATCGATGAGGTACTGCACGAAGTCCTGCATGTGCTTGGCAACTTCCTCCAGCGAGTAGTCGCGGCCCGGCCACACCTTCGCAGCATCGCCCCAGGGTGCCGCCTTCTGCATGTTGGAGCGGCCCGGGTTGCCGTCGAACTGGCTCTTGCAGGAGCCGCGGTTGCCGGCGGGCTCGTCGGAATTGCCCGTCACGCAGGAGAGCATCTGCAGCACGCGGCAGTTCTGGATGGAGTTGCCGTTCTGGTCGGTGGCCAGCTGGAAGTGGATGCCGCCGTTGCCGTGGCGCGGATCGACGCGGGTCGTCCACACACGCACGGCCTCTTCGGCCTTCTCGCCGGGCACGCCGGTGATCTCCTCCACCTTGTCCCAGGTGTACTGGCTGGTGAGGTCGTGGAAGCCATCCCACACGGTGCGGCACTGGTAGGTCTTGCCGTCCTTCAAGGTAACGGCCACCTCGCCGGGGAACAGCGCGGGCTTCTTGGGCAGGCCGGCCGGGTTCGTGACCTTGCCCTTCTCGTTGCCCTCGTCCCAATAGGCGTCGAACTTGGCGTCGGCCGGATCGCACCACACCGACGGGTCGGGCAGCCAGCCGGGAGCCACGAGGCCCTCGAGCGGATGCTCGATGAAGGAGCCCGTGGTCGGGATCTTGTGCATCTCGCCTTCCCACTTGCCCTCTTCGGCATCCCAGTAGGTCAGGCGGTTGTTGTTCTCGTCCCACACCATGAAGCGCTGGTACTTGCCGCCCTCGATGATGTCGGCCTCGGTAATGAGCTTCGTGCGCATGTTGATGCCGCCGTTGCCCTCCACAAGCCAGCCCTCGGTCTTCCAGGGCTTGTCGTCGCAGAAGAGGAACGGAGCGTTAGACCAGCGGCGCACCATGGTGTCGTCGTAGGCCTCGTTCTCGATGATCCAGTTGAACCAGCCGAGCGCCAGCGCGCCGTCGGTGCCGGGGCGCAGCGGCAGCCAGATATCGGCTTCCTTAGAAAGCGGCGTCACGCGCGGATCGACGCAGATGTGCGCCGTCGCGTGCGGGGCCACGTCCGAAATGGTGCGGTTGGTGGTGTCGTAGTTGGAGTACTCCACCGCGGTGCCCCACTGCAGGTACACCTTCGGCTCGGCCTCCACTTCCATCCAGGGGGAGCCCATCTCGTCGGTCATGATGCCGGCCCAGTGACGCGGGCCCTTGCAGACCTGGTAGGCCAAGTGCGCGTTCGGCGTGCCGAACAGCTGCTTCATGCCCTGATAAGGGCCAAGCGACCACACGCGCGACGTGCCGCACATAACGAAGATGGACTGTCCGCCGTACTTGTCGACGACCTCGCCCAGGCCCTGGCCCGACAGCTCGAACGCCTCGTCCAGCGTGATGCGCACCCAACCGGGATCGTCCGAGCCCTTGGGGTTCGTGCGCTTCACGGGGTAGCGCAGACGATCGGGATGATAGGCCGCGTGCATGGAAGACTGCGACTTCGCGCAGCAATGACCGCGGCTCTGGGGCGCCGACTCGTCGCCTTCGACCTTGATGGCCTTGCCGTCCTGCACCGTCACCCAGACGCCGCACTCCACCTTGCCGCAAGCACGGCAGCACGTGCGCACGTGCTTCAGCTCGCCAGCGGTTGCGTTGGCATCTTCGGCGAGAGCTCGCATGGGCGCGACCGCCGAGGAACTTACTGCTGCAGCCGCACCGGTGATAGCCATCGTCTTTATGAAGTTGCGACGCGACATGGTTAGCTGTGCCATAAAATCCCACCTCTCTCTTTCCTACATCCTTTGCCGTTTCTCTCTTGCACCGACAAAGCAAGCGGCTTGTCCCCCGACGGGGCGGAAGGCTGGCGCTGTGCGCTGCGCCCGCCACCTCCACGCCTTCGCCGGTTTCCCCGGGACGCTGACAGGACGGTGCCTTACGGGCGCAATTCTACGGAGGCGCCCATCGTCCCCCTTCATAGGAGGCTTATGATTTGGGACTATTATTCTGGGAGAAGAGGGTCATATGAGAGGAAATGACCTGGGGATTTTCCAAAACAGCCCCGCGTCCGCGCGATTTTTCACGTCTGCCGCTGACTCTGTGTTATCATCGCAGGACATAATTCTGCTGCGGACATACGGGGGAGCAGCTACATGAACGAAAAGCAAGGGGCCGCCACGCCGGCCGCTTTGTCGTGCACTGAGCTGGAATAGGGGAACCATGAAGCTGCCGCATATCAAAGTTGAAGTGGAATACCGCGAGGAGGAGACCGGAGCGCCGGGGAAAGCATCGCCGGCGCTTATCGTGGGATTCGGACTGCATTGGGCCTGGGTCTATCTCTTCATGTTCAACGGGCAGTACATCCTCTTCCCCGAAGCGGATTCCATGCAGTTGCTGCTCTCCGCCACCTCCGGCATCTTCCACGCCGTGGCTTTACTGCTGTATGCCGTGTTTCTGAAGCAGGCTCGCCAGCTCTTCGACACGCCCGAGCACATCCGTCGCAACCGCGTGATTGCGGCAGGTCTCGTGGCCTGCGCGACGCTTTTGTGCATGGCGGGAAACGCGGTGCCGACGGGGCCTTTGGCCGCACTTCTCTTCGTGGCGGCAGGCATAGCGAGCGGCGTGGGCTCGGCTATGCTGCTCATGAGCTTCGGCGTTTCCTCCAGCGTATGCGACCTGCCCACGATTGCCCTGTGCACGGCGCTTTCCATCGTGGTCAGCGCCCTCGTGTTCACCTTGACGCTTATCGTGAGCTCGGTCGTTGCGCCCGTCGGCGCCCTCCTCTGTCTGGTATTGCCCTTCGCGGAGCTGCTCTGCCTGAACAAGTGCTCCGCCGATCTGGTGGACAAGCTGGAGTTCGCCTTCCTGACGATGCCCGTGCGCACCGCTTCCTTCGCAGCGCGCTTGGGTGTTCCCTCGATCATCTTCGGCGTGCTTTTGGGCATCCTGCGCTGCTGCGCGCTCACCGGGCCGCTGCTGGACGTGCTTCTGTCCGAAGGCAGCGCGGAGAACACGTTCGCGTTCTCAACCTTCGCGGCGAGCCTGTTCGCTTGCGCAGCCCTCATCATGGCCATGCTCACGCTGCGCAAGTCGCGCAACTTCGCCTTCCGCGTGCTCGTGCCGCTCATCGCCGTATTGCTCGTGACGCTGTGCACCCCCTATGGCACCGACGGAACCTTCCGCTGCTTCGCCCTGTTCGGCTCCTACTTCATGCTGAAAGCGTGCCTGTGGGTCATGTACGCCGACATCGCCCAGAGCTACCGTGTGAGCGCCTTTACCACCTTCGGCTTCGGCCACGGCCTTCTGTCCGCCGGCTCCCTCGCCGGTTTCCTCATGCTGCAACCAGGGGGTCTTTTGGAAGCGGTGTCGGCCGAACCGATGATGCTGGCTTTGGTCGGGCTCATCGCGCTGACCCTCGGCGTTGCAACGCTGCCCAACGGCGCCGAGATGCGCAGCACGCTCATCCGCGGGCGCTTCTGCCCTCTGCTGGATGACCAGACCGACTTGGAAGAGCTGATGAGCGGGGAAGGCGCCGCCAACGAGCCCTCAATCGAAGAAGCTATCGCTCCCATGCCATCCGATAAACCAACTGTTTCTTCTGCGCCGAACGCGATTCCGGAAGGAGCGATTCCCGCCGCCCAAGAATCTCCCGAGCAGAAGGCCGGACGCTTCAAGCGCAAGTGCGCCGCCGTGGCCGACACCTTCTTGCTGTCGCGCAAGGAAACCGAGGTGCTGTTCCTGCTGGCGAAGGGCCGCAATTCCGCCGCCATCCAGGAGGCGCTTTACATCTCCGCCGGCACGGCCAACACCCACATGCGCCACATCTACCGCAAGCTGGACGTGCATTCCCAGCACGAGCTCATCGATCTGGTGGAATCCATGGTGGTGGATTAGCGCTCGTAGACTTGGTCGGTTTTCATCATGGTTTGGGCTTTGTGCCAGATAGTGTGGGGGGTGTCGTGCTGCACGGCGCGGGGGCGCATGACGTAGCGGTCGGTGACGCCGCCCATGAGATCCACGGCGAAGATCTCCTCGGAGATTTCGATGGCATGCGCCGGGCAGATGGCCTCGCAGCTGCGGCATTTCACGCAGTCGCTCGGGCGGTGCTCCACGCCGAAGGTGCCGTCGGCGTCGGTGAACTTCGCTAGAGCGCCGGTGGGGCAGAACACGGCGCACATCTGGCAGGAGGCGCACGCATCGGTGTCGATGACGACGTGGCCCCACAGGCGCGTGTCCACCATGACATCCTCCGGCTCGCCCAAGGCCGCCAGGCTGTCGAGCAGGCGCTCGCGACGGTCGGGGATGAAATGCGGCAGGGTGCCGTCGTCCATTACTTTAAGGTAGCGGCCCACATCGCGAGCATCGGCCGCCGGCGCGGCCCCAGCATCCGCGTTGCCGGCGTCGCCCAGCACCTCGGCCACCGCCGTTTCCGCTACGACTGCCCCGGCACGAGCGGCCAACGCGGCGCTTTCCGCGAGCACGGCGCGGCGGCCGCTGTCGTGATCGGCCATCTTCTTGGCCGAGGCCGGCAGCTTGCCCGAGAAGCGCACGGTCATGGGCGAGCCCCAAATTTCCAGCAGCTTCTCAGCGGTTTCCACCACCGCCTCGGCGCACGCGCGGCCCCTCTTGTGCTCGCAGCGCTCGCAATCGCCGTGGATGAGCACCACCTCGCGCGCACCTTCCACGGCAAGATCGGCCAGAAGCGCCTCGTCCACGCGGCCGAGACATTCCACACGCGCGATCTTCTCTTCATCGTAGCGGCCGCGCGCCCGCTCCAAAAGCTCGCCGCAACCGAGATAGGCCACGCCCTCGTTGGCCGCGCGCGATGCGCGGGCCGCCGCCGCAAGAGCGGCGTCGCTCGGGTGGTGGGCCTCCAGAGCACAGGTGGGGCATACCGTGGCGCAGGTGCCGCAGCCGATGCACTTCTCGGGCGACACGGTGAGCACCTCGCCGTCGTAGGAAATGCAGCCCGACGCGCAGGATTCGGCGCAGCGCAGGCAATCGGCGTGGCGGTTGCGCACCAGCGCGCACCGCTCTTGGTGCACGGTGATGTACGGGCTTTCCAGCTTCCCGATGAGTCCCAGCATAGTGTCGATGCTCGCCATGATTCCCCCTTGCGTCCTCGATGCGTGTCGACCGGAACCGCGACCCGCAACCCTTGTCCCAACTGCGGCGGAACAAAGGCTGCCAGGCACAGCCCCCTTGGCGTTTTCGTCATCATAAAGGCCATTTCATAGGCGAAATCATAGGAGCCATATTATTCTGGCTATGAAAGCCCTCCTAAACTTCTCGGCGTATTGGGGAATCGAGAGAAAAGGAGGGAACATGGCACTGCTAAGACCGTCGCTGACGCTCGTGCTCGATCTGGATGAGCGCGTCGCCGCCGAGCAGACCATCCTCGAAATCAATCGGAGCTACGCCCATATTGGCACGCCCGTTATTCGCACCCACGCGTGCGAAAGCGCGGAGGACGCCCCCGTGCGCAACACGGCGCGCCTCATCGTGAACATGGGCACCTACTCTTATCTGAACTCTGCCGACGAAGGCGCCGACGAGCGGTGGGAGACCATCGTGGGGCCCTGGATCGGCAATATGCTGCGCAAGATCGGCAACAACATGAAGGTGTTCAACGATCGCCAGCGCAAGATCGGCTATCCGGAAGTGCACTTCGACACCTTGGATATCGAACTGGGCGCCGGAGCCTTCACCGTCGCCGTGCGGCCCCAAGGCGCGGGAGATGTCGACGAGGCCGTAGCCGAACTGGTCACCGCCGCTCGCGACCTGCGCAACAACGGCACCTTCGCCGAGGCCGTGCGCGTGGAGCTGCCTTGCGCCGAATCATGGAACGCCCAGCGCGACACCGCCTGGGAGGCCTGGGCAGCCGAGCATCCCGAGGTTTTGGAAGAGCCCGACACCGACGAGGATGCGTCGGCTGGCGACGTTGCCGACGAGGCGGCCGAGCGCGCGCCGGAGAAGACCCGCGAGGAACTTCTCGCCGAGGACGTCATCGCCAAGAGCTACGAGAACACCGCCGTGCCTCCCACCGACTCCGAGGCACTGCCGCGTCCCCAGCGCGAAGAGGAAGAAGAGGAAGAGCCCTTCGACTTCCCCGTCGATTACACCCTGTGGGCCGTCATTGGGACCGATGGCGCAACACGCACCTACGATTGCGCCGCGGCGGCTTTCGTCGACTAGCGGAGATATCCATGGCACCCGAGAACGCTTCTGCCAACCTGGCCGCCTCGCGCAACGGCGCGCCCGCAGCGGCCCGGCAGCCCCAAGAGATACGCGGCGTGCACGCCCTCGTGAAGTGGGAAAGCCCCGCCGATGAGGTGCGCGGCATTGCCGCAGGAGCCGCCGTGCTACTGCGCGATCACGCCGTGCTGCCCCATCAAATCGGCTTCGCTGTGCCGAACCGCACCTGGGCCGTACAGCTGGCCCAGGCCTGCAAGGTCATGGGCGTGCGCGCCAGCATCGCAGAGGCCGGCGAAGTGCCGAGCGGCAGCGCCGCCGTCATCTTCGACTTCCGCACCCCGGAGAGAAACGTTGAGTGGCTGTTCGTCGTCGGCTGCACCGAGGGCCTTATGCCCACGGCGGCGGCCACGGGCGACGACGAGGCCAGTCGCGCAGTCCAACAAGAGCAGCGCGCCGCCTTCGCCCACCTTGTCGCCGATGATCGGCCCCATGTGGTGCTCTCCTATTTTGCCCAGGCGGACGTTGCCCTAGCCGATCAGATTCGCCTGCCCTATCGCCGCACGATCACCCGCGACGGTATCTCCCTCGCCTGCCTGACCCCCACCCGCTTCATCAGCGAGATGGGAGCGGCACGGCCAACCACGGTCGGCAGCCAGCGCTTTCTGCGCGATGCCGGCCTGAACTAGAAAGGAGCTCCCGTGAGCACACCGGATTTGTCCGCGTTCAACTTCAGCTTCGATCCGACTCTGGACACCTGGGCCGTCAGCAACGAGCCCGCCGAGCTGGATTCCTCTGAGATCTTTCTGCCCAACGTGGAAGGGCGCACCGAGTTTCTGCCCCCCGACCCCGATCGCGTGCCCGTCATCGAGAACTCAGTGCGCACCGACGATCCCACCTATGCCGCCCGCCCCGCCGAGGAGCGAACCCGCGAGCTTCTGTCCCAGATGCGCCCGCACCGCGCCACGCTGCTGGGCATCCTGGCCGCCTGCGAGACGCCGATGGCAACCAGTGCCATGAAGGAAACCGTCGAGCGCATCAGCGGGCGGAAGTTCTCCGTGTACACGCCTTCCAACTTCTGCACCATGCTGGAAGTGGCCGGCGGTCTTGCGCGCGTAACCGATGCCGGCGAGCCCTACACCGACGAGGTGCGAGCACCCGAGATGGTGGAAGTGGACGGCCGCGCCTTCTGGCGCCCCACCACCCCGCCACCGGTGTACTGGCAGACCACCGAAGCGGGCGCCACGGTGCTCGCCGAGGACGATCCCGCCGCGCGCATCGAGCGCCTCTTCGCCAAAGAGCCCGAGTTCCTCCCCGTGTACAAGCGCATTCTGCTCATGGCCGACACCGAAGAGGGCACGTCCATGGGGCTCATGTCCGTGGCCGTCGACACCGATCCGGCCATCGCCGAGAACCGTCGCTTCTACGTGCAGCATTTCGTGGAAAGCCTGGAGCGCGCCGGCGCCTTCGTCTGGGCCGACGGCGCCTGGCGCGCCACCGATGCAGGCCGCGCGGCGCTGGCCGGTGCGCTGGCCGAGGTGATCGACGACTACGAAGTGCCAGCCGTTGATGGCGTGACGTGCGCCAATGTACCCACTCTCACCGATGGCGTGAACTGGTAAGGAGGAGCCATGACTGAGGAAATTCCGGAAGAGACGGCTCTCGCGCCGTCCGAACTGATCGAGCTGTTCAAGCACCGCAGCGCCACCTACGGGTTGCTCTCGCGGCTGTATGCCAAGGAAGTGGACGCCGAGCTGCTCGACGAGCTGCATGACACGCTATGGCCTGTCGAGACCGGCACCGATGCCGGCGACGAAGGCAACCGCCTCATCGCCACTTACCTGTCCGGTATCTGGGAGAACACCTTGACCGAGCTGGCCGCCGACTACATGCGTACCTTCTTCGGCCACGGCTATTCGGGCCACGCGGCGGCCTATCCCTTCGAAAGCGTGTACTCCAGCGAGAAGCGCCTGCTCATGCAGAGCGCCCGCGACGAGGTGCTCGCGCTGTACCGCGCCGCCGGGCTTTCCAAGCAGGAGAGCTGGAAGGAGGGCGAGGATCACATCGCCCTGGAGCTGGAGTACCTGCAGATTCTCTCCGACCGCACCGCAGAGGCGCTCTGTCAGGGCGATACCGACACAGCCGCGTCATGGGTGCGCACGCAATACAACTTCCTCGATGTGCACCTGGCCAGCTGGGCGCCGCTGCTCACCGCCGAGGTGAAGAAGTTTGCCAAGACCGATTTCTACCGGGGACTCGCCTTCCTCACGGAGGGCTTTTTAGAGACCGACCGCGAGGTGCTGGAAGAGCTGCTCGCGGAGGACTAGCGTTCGGGCCGGTCGCGCCCGTCGCGCCGGCCCTCTAAGTAGAGGAGAAGACATGGGAGACGAGAAGAAACGAGAAGGCGCGGGCATGTCCCGGCGCACCTTCGCCCTGGGCGTGGGAGGAGCCGGCGTGCTTCTGGCCATGGGCGGCTTGAAGCTGGTGCCCGCGGAGGCACAGGTGCGGCCGCCCGGAGGACAGGACGAGAACCGGCTTGTGGCGTCGTGCATTCGCTGCGAGCGCTGCGTGGAAGCCTGCCCGCGTGGCGCGCTGCGGCCGGCCCACATCGAGGACGGCATCGTCTCCGTGCGCACCCCCACGACGAACTTCAACGACAGCTGGTGCGACTTCTGCGCCGATGAGAACGACGGCGTGCCGCTGTGCGTGGCGGCCTGCCCCACCGAGGCGCTGGCGCTGCCCGCCGACGCGACCGCCGAAACCACCATCATCGGCAAGGCCGTGCTCATTCGCGAATGGTGCCTGGCCTGGGACAAGAACAACGGCTGCCGCTTCTGCTACGACGCGTGCCCTTACGAGGCCATCGAGCTGGACGAGAACGGTCGCCCCGTCGTCGTGCCCGACAACTGCAACGGCTGCGGTGCCTGCCAGAGCGTGTGCGTGTCCCAGAAAGAGGGCTCCTACACCACCGGCGCCACCTCGCGCGCCATCATCGTCGTCCCCGAGAGCGAGGCCTAAGGAGTCGTCATGAGTCAGAAACTTCGCATCATCATCCCTCTGGCCCTGCTGGGCGCCGCCGGCGTGGCCTACGCCGCCCACGTCAGCGCGGGCACCCTGTCAGCCTTCGGCTGGGAATCTATTTCACTCATTTGCCCGATCGGAGCCTTGGGCACCATGCTCGCCAGCAAGATGCTCGTGCCGCGAGCGGTCATCTCCATCGTGCTGGCTGTGGCCGCCATCCTGCTTTTGGGGCGCGCCTTCTGCGGGTGGCTATGCCCCGTGCCCGTGTGGAGCAAGCTGCGCGGCATCTTCAAGAAGGGGGATGGGGAGGCCGCGCCCCCCTCCGGCGCCGAGAAGCGCGCCCTGAAAACCTCCTGCGCAGGCGCATGCTCCTCCTGCGCCGACCGCAAGCCGGCCGATTCGCGCCACATCATCCTGGGCGGCACCCTGCTTTCCGCGGCCATCTTCGGGTTTCCGGTGTTTTGCCTCGTGTGCCCCGTGGGCCTTTCGTTCGCCCTGGTGTTTCTGCTTATCGCGCTGTTCGGCGGCGGCGATGTCACCTGGTCGGTGCTCATCATTCCCGTGTTGATAGCCGCCGAGGTGATCTTCTTCCGCAAATGGTGCTCGCATCTGTGCCCCATCTCGTCGTTCATGAGCCTCATCGGTCGCGCCAATCGCACGTTCCAGCCGGCCATCGACGATGCGAAGTGCCTGGAGACTTCCCATGGTGCCACCTGCGGGCGTTGCGCCGAGGTGTGCGAGGTGGGCATCAACCCGCGCCATCCGGAGCTGGGCACTACCTTCAACGAGTGCACCCGCTGCCGCGCCTGCGCCGACGTGTGCCCCGGGCATGCCATCAGCTTCCCGCTTATCGCCCGCAAGACAGCCGGCGCCCCGGCGCTGGAGCCAACGCCGGCTGGGGCGAGCGGCACACCGGCCATCGGGTCTGACCTCGACCTTGACGAGCCATCCGAGGCTCTCTCGTAACGCCCGCCTCCTCTCCTTGGGAAGAAGCTGGGCGCGGCGACCGTGCAGGCAAGCCTTTCAACCCGCACGGCCATCGCACCGCAGCCCAGCCTCTCCCTGACCGGCCTTTCCCCTCCTCCTTCGATGCGGCACTCCTCATTTTCCCGAAGCTTTCCCTCTCCCTCCCCCCGCTTCGGCCCCCGCATCAGGCGCCTCCCCTTCCTGCGCCCTGCGAAAGGCCGTTCAGGGGGAGCCCGGCAGTCTCGATTCCCCAATGTCCTCGAACTGCTGGGCTTCCCTTTCTACCATCTCATCCAGCGTGTTCGGAAGGCTACCTATGACCCTATCGCCAACAGCAACTGAAGCGCTCTGCATCACGGGCGATCCCCGCTCGGGCAAAACGGGCACGCTCGTCGAACGTGCCGTAGCCTGGGCCGAGGCGGCTCCCGCGACTCCGGACGCCCAGCCGCCATTGCTGTTCTTCTGCGCGTCGCCCGTGACAACAGATGACGCCGCACTTCGCCTTTCGCAGCGCGGACTGGCGAACGTGCCCGTAGAGGCTGTAGGGCTTGCCGAACCCGCCGCTTGTCAGCACGGCCCGCGCACGGGCCTAGTAACCACGCCCTTCGATTACGCTTGCCGCATTCTGGCCGATCCTCGCGCTCAGCGGGCCATCGGTCGCGGCGGGCGCGTGCTCAGTCGCGCCGAGGAGGCCGTTTTCTACGAGGATCTGAAAACCTGCGGCCTGAAACGCCGGCGCCTACGGGAGCTGTGGGCCTTTCTGCAATGCGGTCTTGCGAACCTGAACGACGGCGACCCTAACTGGATTCAGACCACCGAAGAACGGGCGATTCTCGACCTGGCTCGCGACATTCTCGCTTTCGAAGACGCCATCCTGCCGGGCGAGGTGGTAAATCTGGCCGTGCACGCTTTGGAAGTTGAACCGACGCTGCGCCAGCGCTTCGGCTCGCCCGTCGTGCTGGCCGACGATTACCTGCTCATGAGCCCCGCCTCCCAACGCCTCGTGAACCTGCTGGCCACGAGTAAGATCGCCGTGGCAGGAAGCGAGAAAGCCGCCCTTCCCGCCTTCGAGCCCTACCCCTGCGCCACGGGCTTCGAAGAATTCGAAGCGGCCCACGCCCCTCTTCAACGCGTGACGCTGGAGGCTCCCTTCCATGCCCTTGACCGCGCCTGGGAGGCGGCTCCCGACCTCGCCGGCGAGATGGGCCTTATCGCCCGCACGATTGCCGAGGAGCTGGCCGGCGGCACGAGCCCCGGCGCCATTGCCGTTGTATGCGTGAACCGCACGTGGCGCGCGAACCTGCAACGGGCCCTCGCATCGGTGGGCATTCCCGCTGCGTCACTGGGACATGCGGCCCTCAAAGCCCCCAAGGGCGATCTTGTCCCCGCCAACGACGACGAGCGCGAGCGCGTTCTGAGGCAGCTTCGCGACGACATCGTGCAACCAACCGGCTTGCGCGAATCCCGCGCCCGCGCTCGTGCCGATATGAGCGGCATTGCGTCCCACAACGAACCGTCGGCTTCCCCCTGCGGGGACTCCATCGCGTGGCGCCAGTGGCTCAGCTTCGACGACGCCCTCGGCCGCAGCGCCGCCGTCTCCGAGCTGCGGCGCGTCGCGCAGCCCCAAGGCCTCAACCTCGCGGAAGCCCTCGCGGCCTTGGATGCCGATACCCTGCCCGGGCTTCCCGCAACCAGCCCCTTCGCCCAAAGCCTGCTCGCCCCCTACCGCGTAGCCCAGCGACTGCTCGGGGAGCAGAGCGAGGAGAACCAACCCGAAACCGACATCGCACTCGACTCGGCAGCGGAGAGCTCTTCTGCATCCGCGGTCACCGCAAGCGTCACGTCCCTCTCCTCTGCTCGCCACAGCGAAGCATGCGAAGAAAGCGCGGCAGCAGCGCCGTCCTCTATACGGAAGGATGCTGCGCCGTGCGGAAGAAACTCCGACCCGGACGTTCCGGCCGTCGCCATTGCCGCCCCCGAAGACCTCTTCGGCCATACTTTCGAGGTGGTCATCTTTGGCGGCTTCGTGAACGGCTTCATCCCCTCGCGCGATATGTGCGACCCCGGCGTCGTTGTCGGCGGCGCCCGCGCCCGCCAGGAAGCCTCCGACCGAGCCGCCATCACTTTGGCCGAACAACGCACCACCCGACGACTCCTTTTCACCAGCTTCGAAAGCTGCGATTTGGAAACCGCCGAGCGCCTGCTCCTGCACATCCCCCGCATCCGCCTCCGCTCCGGCGTCCGCACCTGCAACATCGAGCCCAGCAGCTACCTGGAGGAACTGAACCTGGGCCCCAAGCAAACCTCCGGCCCAACCGATCAAAGCCATCCGTCAGCTTAGGCATCTTCGAAATTCAAGGGACAGATGCCAGTTCGACCCCGAAGTGGCGCACCGCACTGCCAGTTGAAGGCCGAAATGGCCAGAAAGTGCCACTTCATAGCCGAAATGGCTTCCCCCCTCTTACCATTTCGGGGTCGAACTGGCATTTGCCACCAGATTCGTGAAAGCGATGTGACTTGCTGCCTCTCTTAGGTCGCCCCATCGGGCATGTCAGGTAAGCACGTTTTTCAGGGCCTCCTCGAAGGTTGCGTGGGAGGCGGCGGCGAGCAGGGCGTCCTTTTCGTTGCGGGAAAGCTGCTTGAAGACGTATTCTGCGTGCATGGCATCGTGCTTGGTGGCGAACTCGGCATAGGCGAGCAGGCTCACGGGCAGACGAGCGCGGGTGTACTTCGCGCCCTTGCCGGCGTTGTGCACCGCCAGCCGCGCCTGCACATCCACGGCATAGCCGGTGTACAACGACCCATCGGCGCATTCCAACACGTACATATAGTGAGTAGAGGCCGCAGCCATAGCGGGGCTGCCCTAGTAGTACCGATAGTATGCCGCGCAGCTACCCTCGCTGGAGACCATGCAGGGACCGACGGGGTTCTCCGGCGTGCAGACCTTCCGGAACAGCGGACACTCGCTTGGGGCCATAATGCCGCGGAGCACGTCTCCGCAGCGGCAGCCCTTATGCTCGCGCACCTCTTCCACGTCTGGTTGGAAGCGGCGCATGGCGTCGAAGTCGGCGAACTCCTCGCGGATGCGGTAGCCGCTGCCGGGAATCTCGCCCAAGCCACGCCAGGTGGCGGAGCAGGTTTCGAACACCTCGTCGATGGCGGCGAGTGCCACGGGGTTGCCCTCGGGCATGACGCCGCGGGCGTAGGCGATCTCAATCTCGGCGCGCCCCTCGTGCAGCTGGCACATGATCATGGCGATGCCCTGAAGCACGTCTACCGGCTCGAACCCGGTAATGACGCCGGGGATGCCGTACTTCTCGGCCAGGAAGCGATAGGGCTCCGCGCCGATGATGGTGGACACATGCCCCGGCAGAATGAGCGCATCCAGCTTCAGCGCCGGGTCGTTGATGATGACTTCCAGCGCCCCAGGCATGTTCTTGTGGGCGCCGTATACGGTGAAGTTCGCAAGGCCCATGGCGCGCGCTCGTTTGATGGCCATAGCTACGAGCGGCGTGGTGGTTTCGAAGCCCACGCCGACGAAGACGATTTGCCGATCGGGGTTCTCCTGCGCCAGGCGCAGGGCATCCAGCGGCGAGTAAACGATTTCCACCGCGCGTCCTGCCGCCTGCTCGGCCAGCAGGCTGGACGTGGAGCCGGGCACGCGGGTCATGTCGCCGAAGGTTGCGATGGTCACTTCCGGCACGCGGGCCAGCGCGATTACCTTGTCGATGTCGTGGTTGCTCGTCACGCACACCGGACATCCAGGGCCCGACGCCAGACGAACCCCCTCGGGCATAAGACCGCGAATGCCGTTGCGCGCAATGGCCACGGTGTGGGTGCCGCACACTTCCATCAGCGTAGCAGACTCCGGGGCCAGCGCTTGAATGGACTCAATGAGCCCCCGCGCCAACGCCGGATCCTTGAATGCCTTCAGTTCTTGCTGCATGGCGTCCATTCTTGCAACCACTCCTTCAAGGGTGTAGAATACGGACAAGCGGAATGCCCGTGGCACCGGGCACGACTGCTTCACATTACTCCTATTAATGTGATGAAGAGCCGTTCTTCCTATGCGAGGGGCGGCTTTTTCATTGCCGCCCGCTGCGACTACTGCCGCAAACGCGCGGTCAACTCAATCACCGCTACGATCACCAAACAAAACGTGAGGAGTTCCATCCAGCTTACGTACATAGCTGCTCCCTTCGACGAAAGAAGCAGTCCGCTCGTCCGTGCGGTCAGTCTAGTGTAATACACGGGCGGATTCAACAGGCAAAATGCACTGTTTTCGCTCCTTAGGCCGGCGTGGGAGCCTCTTCCAAATCGGCCAGTTCGGGGAATTGCTTCACCAGCTCGATGGTCTCCAGGGCGAACTGCTCGTCCACCACCTCGATGGCGAAGCCGGCGTGCACGAGCACGTAGTCGCCCACCTGCGCCTGGGGTGTCAGGTCGACGGAAATCTCACGGGTCACGCCCAAAATGTCAACGGTGGCCAAGTTCCCCTCTTCCAGGGCCGCCACCTTCGCCGGAATTGCCAAGCACATACGCTGCTCCTTCGATTCGTCTCTCAATGCCCCATTGTCGCAGGTTCGCCCAAGGAAGTCGGCGAGGTTTCGAGAGGCGCCCTACTCGCCCGAACGAGCGGAAGCCACCACGGCTTGGCCCAGGCTGATGCAACCGTCGTTGGGAGGCAGATCGCGGTTGATGGCGACGGTGAAACCAGCAGCGGCCAAGTCAGCCAGCGCGTGCTCCACAAGGTAGCGGTTCATGAACACGCCACCCGACAGCGCCACCGTGGAAATGTCGTACATGGCTCGCACCAACTCGGCGCTCATGACGATGGCGCCAACCATGGCATCGTGGAAGCGGCGGCTGATGACGGACGCCGGCACTCCCGCCGCCAGGTCGTCCAGCAACGCGTGGAAGGTGGGCTCGGCATCCAGGAGCAGCACCGAGGTGTCCTGCGCGGTACTCGTCTCGGTGGCGGTGTTCTTCTCGACGATGACGGCGTAGCGCTCCTTCGCCGCCAGCTCGTCCTCGCCTGCCACGCCCGCGGCCTCTTCGACAGCCGCAGCGCCGGCCACGTCGGCCCCGGCGGTTTCCATGGCCGTCTCCAGAAGGATGGCTCCCTCGCCCTCGTAGCTCGGCTCCGTGCAGATGCCGAGCAGCGCGCTGGCCGCATCGAACAGGCGCCCGACCGAGGACGTCATGGGCGTGTTCAGCCCGCGCTCGATCATGGTGTCGCACACCTCGGCCTCATCGCCCAGAGGCGCCAAAGCCGCCGCAGCAGCAGGATGCTCCAACAGGTCGTAGGCCCACAGCACGCCATAGGCCATGCGCAGCGGATGCTTGATGGCCGCAGCCCCTCCGGGCATGGGCACGTAGGCGAAGTTCGCGAAACGCTCGAAGGCCTGGCGGTTCGCCAGCAGCACCTCGCCGCCCCAGATGGCCCCATCCTCACCGTAGCCTGTGCCGTCGAAGGCGATGCCGCAGACGGCATCAGTCAGCCCATGCTCGGCCATAACCGACACGATGTGGGCATGATGGTGCTGCACCTCGGTCACGGGAAGTCCCTGGTGATGGGCCCATTTGCTTGTGAGATACTCGGGGTGCAAGTCGCATGCCACCGCTGTGGGAATCGTTTCGAAAAGGCTCTCGAAGCGATCCTTCGTGGCCAGCCACGCATCGTAGGTCTCGGCGTTTTCCACGTCGCCGATGTGCTGGGACACGAAGCCATCGGTGCCGCGCAGCAGCGTGAAGGTATTCTTCTGCTCGGGGCCGGCGGCGAAGATGATGCCCTCGGCAGGCGCAACGCCCTCGGCCGTCACCGACACGGGTACGGGAGCATAGCCGCGTGCCCGCCGCAGGAACTGAATGGCGCACACGGGCTTTTCGTCGACCTCATCCACCTGGATCAGCCGCACGACGGAGTCGTCGAAGCGCGTGAGGATGGGGCGATTGTTACCCAAAAAGGCATCGGCGATGCCGGCCAGCTTTGCGCGCGCCTCTTCATCGGCGATACAGATGGGCTCGTCGTGTACGTTGCCCGAGGTCATCACAAGCAGCGGCACCAGGCGTCCCGGTTCGTCGCCCGCTTCGTCCACCGCCGGATTCGCCGCATACCACGCTTCAGCGAAATCGTGCATGAGCAAATGTTGCACCGGTGTGTAAGGCAGCATGACCCCCAATTCGGACAATCCATCGGCCAAGCCTGCGCCAATAGCCGCGCCAGGGCGTTTACGCAGCAGCACAATGGGTCGCGTCGACCCCGCCAGAACCGCCTCTTCCTCTTCGCTCGCCTCGCAAAGCGCCCGCACATCGCCCATTCCCTGGGCCATCACCGCCAGGGCCTTCCCATCGCGCCGCTTGCGCCGGCGCAGCTCGGCCACCGCATCGGCATTGTTGGCGTCACATACGAGATGGAAGCCCCCCAGTCCCTTGACGGCCAAGATCTTCCCTGCCATGAGCATCTCCACCGCGGCCGCGAAAATGGCGTCGGACTCCTCGCGGGTTTTCCCTAGCGAAATCGGCCCGTCCGCCCCAACACGCCACGTTACCGAAGGCCCACATTCAAAGCAGGCATCGGGCTGGGCGTGGAAGCGGCGGTCGAGCGGATCGGCATACTCGGCGGCGCACTTCTCGCACATGGGGAACGCCGCCATGGAGGTGGCAGCACGGTCATAGGGCAAGTGATCGATGATGGTGAAGCGTGGCCCGCAATTCGTGCAGTTGATAAACGGGTAACGGTAGCGACGGTCGTTCGGGTTGAACAGCTCGGCCACGCAGTCATCGCAGGTGGCAAGCTCGGGCGACACAAGTGTGGTCTCTGCCACGTCCTCATCGTCGGAGAAGCGAATCTCGAAGCTGTCGAAATCCTCCAGCGGAACTTCCTTGATGTCGATTTCCTCCACCTTCGATGCCGCCGGCGCGTTGTCAGATAATTCCATGATGAACTCGTCCACCAGCGCACTCTCACCCTCAGCGTGAATATGCACGCCATCGGTGGCGTTCAGCACCCAGCCGTTGATGAGGTACTTCTTCGCCATCCGGTACACAAAGGGTCGAAAGCCCACCCCTTGCACAATACCCTTTACATGAATATCGACCGCATCGATCATGAGTAAGCTCCCTTGCCTTGCGCTTTGCTTTGCCGCTTACGCCTCGTCCGCCTCGCCTTCGGGGACGGCGACCTCCGCAGCCTCCACCTCGGCATCCTGGGGCGCATCGGCAAACTCGGCTTCCACGGCAGTCTCGCTGGCCTCGGCAGCTTCCACAACCACGGTGGCTTCGGCCAGCTCCTCGTCCTCGGCCATGGCGGCGGCCTCAGCCAACGCCCGATCGGTCAGGATGTCGGCAATCACATCATCGACTACCTGGGCCAGCTGACGCAGCGTTACGCCGGAGTTGTCCGGCAAATGCAGATGCACGCAGCGGCGCCCGCGCTTGGCGAGCGTCGCCAAATCGCCAGCAGCCTGGGCCTTCGCCAGCTCGCCAAGGCTGGGTGCCGCAGCTTCCTCCGGCAGCGGAATGTCCTTCAATTCGTCAGCCGACAAAATGAGGAAGACGCCCATGTTCGGACCACCTTTTTGCAGCTGGCCCGTGGAATGCAGGTAGCGCGGCCCCACCTCCAAGCACGACACGCAGCCGAAGGATTCGGCCACGCCATGGCGAATCTGCTCGATGGCCTCGCGCCGCCCCTCTCCCGTAAACGGAAGAAACGCGTTCAGCGCAAAGAAGTCGCCCGGCTGAATGGAGGACAGCAGCGCATACAGCGTCTCGTGCAAGTCCTCACAGCCCTCGAACATGGGGGCGAAGGAGACTTCCACACGGCCCATGTCTACCTCGTCGGTGAACACCTCAGTGAAATCGGGCTCCGGCTGGCCGTTCTTCAGAATATCGAGCACCTCAGCTTTGGCGGAGGCAACGTCGGGCTGGTCGAAGGGGCACACCTGCATAAGATAGCCGCACATGGCGATGGCGTATTCCCACATGACGAAATGCTCAGCCAGCTCTTCCACAGTGTCGATGCGGTAGTTCAGCCGCGGAATAGCGTTGTCGATGTAGGCGAGGCTCATCTCGAAATTGCGGCGCTCGTCCCACAGATCGGTTTGGGTCTGGTACATGATGATGGACCTGTCGCCCGGATCCTCCGTAAGCAGCAGCGAGTCGATCTCGATGTTCGGCAGGATGCCCTCGCCGTTCTTCCCCAGCGATTCAGCCACCAGCTGTTCGATCCACAGGCCCAGTACGCGCCCACGCTTGGGAGTGAGGAACGAGAACTTGTTGCGACCCTTCAGGTAGTTGTCGTAGAGGAATGCCGCCAGGTTGATGGCCGGGTTGTCGATGGCGTCCTCCGAACAGGCCTCCTCAGCCGCGCGAGCGTGAGCCATGAACGCTTCCATGTCGATACCCGTGAGCGCCGCCGGCACCAATCCGAACACCGAGAGCGCAGAAAACCGGCCGCCCACCGTGGGCTCGCCGGAAAACACCGCACGCCAGCCTTCCTCCCGTGCCTGCCGATCTAAATCGCTACCCGGGTCGGTGATGGCCACCAGGTGCTTCACCACATGATCGCCCAACTCCTTCTCGAAGGAGGCCCGCACCGCCTCTAGCAGCATGCGCGGCTCAATGGTGCCGCCGCTTTTCGAGGAGATGATGACCAGCGTGCGATGGGGATCGCAGATGGTGAGCATCTCGCGCACGCGCACGGGCGAGTCAGAATCCAACGTGCGGAACTTCACGCGATTGGAATCGTGCTTGTTGTACTTCGTGATGGTCATGGGCGCCTGAGTGGAACCGCCCTGGCCGATGAGCAGAATCGTATCGAGACCCGCTTCCACCACCTCGTCGGCAAAAGCCTGGATGGCGTCCATATCACACAGCGGACTCGTGGCTAGATCGGCCCATCCCATGTAGTCGCTCGCGCAGGCTTGCGCCTCGGAGGAGAAATCGTACAGCGTGGCGTCCTTGGCGTGAATGCGGCTTGCTGCACGAGCTTTCACCAGGGTCTTTGCCGCCGGATACAGCTTCTCAACGTCAACGGAGAGCATGGCGCTCCTCTTCTCTCTGGGCAATTTCCGCCAGCCAGCAGAATTGCAAACGAGCCCCGTACGCGCTGCACTGGGGCTCCTCCTCGTTAATCTAGTGGAAATATTCTAGCAAACGCCACCAAAACGCGCCCACATCCCCACAACCCTATGGCGGTTCTGTGAACGAAACGAGCCCCTGGGCGGGGCTCGTCAGCGTATCATTCAGAGCGAGGCGTCCTACAGGTTCAGCGCCTTCTTCAGGGAGCTGACGCGGCGGCGCGAAACGGGAATCTTCTCCTCCACGCCGTTCAAAGTCAGCAGCAGCGTACCACCGGAAACGGACTCGATCTCCTCCACCATGGACAGATTCACCAAATAGCCGCGGTGCACGCGGAAGAACCCGTGGCCGTCGAGGCGCTTCTCCAGCTGGGCCAGGCTCACTGTGGAGAAGTAGCGGTCAGTATCGGTCTGCAGATAAGCGTAGTCGTCGCGAGCCATGACGAAACGGATCTTATCGATGCCGATGAGAATCTTCTTGCCGCCCTTTTCCACAGGGATGCGCTCGGACTTGTGAGCCTGCAAGTGCAGAGCCACCTGCTCGCGCACGCGGGCGATGGCCTGAGCCAAGCGCTCGGTCTCCACCGGCTTAACCAGATAATCGATAGCGCTCACCTTGAAGGCGTCCAGCGCGTGCTCGGAATAGGCGGTCACGAACACCACCGCCGGAGGGAACTTCAGATGCTGCAGAGCCTCGGCCAATTGAAGGCCAGTGGCCTCGGGCATGTTCACATCCATGAACATAACGTCGCAGGGATACTCTTTCAGCTTCTCGATAGCCTCGCGCACGTTGGCAGCTTCGGCTGTCACTTCAACTCCGCCGACCTCATCGAGAAGAAAGCGCAGTTCAGAACGGGCAGGCGCCTCGTCGTCAACGATAATTGCGTTAAGCACGTCGTCCTCCAAAAAGTAAACCTCTGATTGCATTTAATCTATTCTATAGCACAGCTGACGGGCCGTCATGTCCGATCATCAGGAAATCACGGGTTAATTCCAGATGAGAGTATCGAAAATGCCTATGCCCGCGCCTCCGCCGACGCCCAATCGCAAAAAAAGGCCCTGCAGCGAATGCAGGGCCCGGGAAACAAGGTCGAGGGAGAAGCGCCTCTACACGATCTTCAACCCCTGCAGCTCGGCGAGAGCCAGCACGTAGATCTTGAAGGAGGTCTTCAGCAGCTCTTCGGAGACGCCCTCGTCGGGGCCGTGCTCGCCACCGACCCAATCGGGGTTCTCGATCCAGGGCATGTTCACGCCGAAAGACGCGCCCTTCTTGAACTCGCGGGCGTAGGTGCCGCCGCCGATGGTGAAGGGCTTGTGCTCGGTGTCGCCGGTCACGAACTGGAAGGCGTCCTGCAGCACCTGAATCTCCGGATCGTCGGGCTTCACGAGGAAGGGCACCATGAGCAGGGTATTCTCGAAGGTAGCACCGATGTTGTCCGTGAGCTTCGTCAGTGCGGCCGTGATTTCCTCGGCCGTGATGGACGTGGGCCAGCGGCTATCCATGGTCTGCACGAGGCGGTCGCCCTCTTTGCGGATGGTGCCGCCCACTACCGTGAGCGGTCCGAAGTACTCGTCGGCCGTGGCGATGCCCACGCCGGCGCCGGTGGTGTCGGACACGAGGCTTTGCACGAGTTCCAAGAACTCGCGTTCTTGCTGGTTGCACAGGCCGTTCTCCAGCAGGTAGTTCGCCAACAGCATGATGGCGGAGATGCCACGCTCGGGCCAGGCGGCATGGGCATTCACACCCGTAGCATCGATGCGCGCCGTGCCGTCGCCGGCGTCTTCCACGGTAATGCGCTCGGCCGCGGGCAGCGCGGCGGCATCGGCGCGCACGACGGCCCAGGCCTCGCCGGGCACCGCGTTGGTCACCACGCCGCCAGAGATGTCCAGAATCACCGGGTCGGCGATGGGCGCGCTCGTGATGCACCCGTCGTAGCCGCCCTTCTCGCCGTAGCACACGGGGAAGTCGGCATCGGGCGTGAAGAGGAACGCCGGGCTCTCGTAGTTCTCGAGGTACCACGCCACGTCAGCCATGGAGGTTTCCTCGTTGGCACCGAACAAAAAGCGGATGGTGTAGGGGCGCGCCACATCGAGCCCCGCCAGGCACTTCACCGCGTGCAGGGCCACCACCGAGGGGCCCTTGTCGTCCAAGCAGCCGCGGCCCATGAGGAAGCCGTCCTTTTCCGTCACTTTGAAGGGCTCGAAAGTCCAACCCGGGCCAGCGGGCACCACGTCCATGTGCCCGATGATGCCCAGCTGGGTGTCGGTCTCGCCGGGCAGATCGGCGAACCCGATATGACCCTCGCAGTTGGTGGCGCTCATGCCCATGCCCTCGGCAATCTCGAGCGCCGCCGCCAGCGCGGCAGCGGGGCCCGGCCCGTAGGGAGCCCTGGGAGCGGCCGCGGCCAAATCCTCCGTGGAGGGAATTTCCACGAGCTTGGCGATATCGGCCACGATGGCATCGCGATGAGCGTCCCAGTAAGCATCGGCGGCGGCAACTATTTCCTTGCGATCCATAGCATCGTTCCTTTCATGCATGTCGTCCCCTGAAGTGCGGCACACCATAACATGTCGCCTCCATCTTCTTCGGGCAGAAATGTCGTTCCACACATCTCGCGCCGGAGCGTCCCCGGCGCCCCTCGTTGCCATTATGGCCCTTCCCCTACAGCAGCGCGGCTCGTTCCCCCATTTGTTGCAGGGCCGTTAGATCGCTTGGCTGCGCTTGGCAGCGCTTTGCCGCGTGCCCTAATTTCCCTGCAGATATGCTTATAATAGGGGCGGTTTATGCACGAAGGGAAAGGACGCACTGCCATGGCCGACGACTCCATCATTTCGGCACCTGCCGACGCCGCCGAGGCAACCCCATCGACGCCTGACGGCGGCAGCAAGGGGGACGGCCACGACAAGCCGAAACCGTGGTTCAAGCGCCTGTCGCTGACGACCTGGATTTTCATCGCGCTCATTCTGGGCGTGCTGGCCGGCATGGCGTTGCAAGGAGCGCCGGAGATTGCCGACACCTACATCAAGCCCTTCGGCACCATCTTCTTGAACCTCATCAAGATGATCGTCGTGCCATTGGTGCTGTTCTCCATCATCGCCGGCGTCGTGTCGCTGGACGACGTGAAGAAAGTCGGCGCCATCGGCGGCAAGACGGTGCTGTTCTACCTGGCCACCACGGCCTGTGCCGTCACGCTGGGCCTTATCTTCGCGAACGTGATGAACGTGGGCGCGGGCTACACCATGCCCTCGGGCGAGCTTTCTTATGAGGCCACTGAGCAGCCGTCGCTCATCGACACCATCGTGAACATGTTCCCGTCGAACTTCTTCCAGCCCATGGCCGACGCCACCATGTTGCAGGTCATCGTCATCGCCGTGGTGTTCGGCTTCGGCATGATCGCCGCGGGGAAGAAGGCCGAGCCGGTCATCAAAATCTGCAACGCCATGTCGGACGTGTGCATCGCCATCATGCGCGGCATCATTCTGGTGGCGCCCTTCGGCGTGTTCGGGCTCATCTGCCCCGTCATCGCCAACAACGGCATCGATGTGCTGCGGCCGCTTTTGTGGCTCATCGTGGTGGCCTACGTGGCCATGATCGTGCAGATCATCCTGGTGTACTCGGGCATCATCAAAATCTTCGCCCGCATGAACCCGCTGAAGTTCTTACGCGGCGAAATGCCGGTGATGGGCTTCGCCTTCGCCTCGGCATCATCTATGGGCACGCTACCCATTAATATGGAGTGCACCGAGAAGATGGGTGTGTCGAAGGAAGTCACCTCGTTCGTGCTGCCGCTCGGCGCCACCATCAACATGGACGGCACCGCCATCTACCAGGGCGTGTGCGCCATCTTCATCGCCCAGGTGTTCGGCATCGACCTTTCTATCGGCCAGCAGCTGACCATCGTGATGACCGCCGTGCTGGCCTCCATCGGCACCGCCGGCGTGCCCGGAAGCGGCATGATCATGCTGGCCATGGTGCTGCAGTCGGTGGGCCTACCTGTGGAGGGCGTGGCACTGGTGGCCGGCGTGGACCGCATCCTGGACATGATGCGCACCACGGTGAACGTCACCGGCGACGCGGCCGTGGCCACCTGCGTCGACGCCATGCAGAAGCGCGCCGCCGCCCGCAAGGCTCGCAAAGCCGAGAAGGCCGCGGCATAGCCGGCACAGCTCCAAAGTCGTTTCGGCGGACTGGATCAAGGCCGCAACGCCGAGAAGGTGGCTGCGTAACCGGCATAGGGCCACCAAGCACAAACGAGGCCCCCGACCGTTCGGCGAGGGCCTCGTCCATGGGGAGGGGCTGATTAGGCGAGCATCTGGTTGACGCAGGAAAGGCCTGTGCTCATGCTGGAGACACCGCTGTTGCCGTCGGAGCATTCGCCCACGACATAGAGGCCCTCAATACCCGCACCGTCGGCCGTGAGGGCCTGGTAATCGGGACCGACGGAAACGCCACCGATGGTCACATGGGCGGCCCAGGTACGCGGGGAGGCGTAGAAGGGAGCCTCGACGATAGCGTCTTTCTCGCTCATGTTCTCGCGACCGAACACCGTGTCCGCCACGTCTCCACGTGCAATGGCGTTGTAATCGTCAACCGCCTTCGCAAGCACCGAGGGATCGGCGCCGATCATCTGGGCCAGCTCCTCAATGCTGTCCGCCCGGAAGAGCTTGCTCTCCTCGATGAGCTTGTCCGCACTGTAGCCCTGCTCGTTGTAGCCGTTCACAAGACCGGAGTTGAGCGCATCGCTGATGATGAACAGCTTCTCCTCGGGCTGCTTCATTACGGCGGCGGACAGGGCGAAGCGATCGAGCGACTCGTTGATGAAGCGCTCGCCGTTCACGTTGACGAAGAGCCCCAGACCGGCATTGCCGACGATAGTCTCCGTCGAATAGTCGATGGAGTCAGCAATGGGGAACACCATCTGACGCCCCATGTTCTTCAGCTCGGCTCCCAGGCCCTCGGCAAGCACGTGACCATCGCCCGTGTGGCCGTAGCTGTTGGTCGTCGGAATAACCGTGGACTCATCCCAGGGCCACATCTCGTTGTACTTCTTCAGCAGATCGGGATTGCCGGAATAACCGCCAGTAGCCAGAATGACGCCGCGATCCGCCATAACACGATAAGTGGTGCCGTCAGCGCACTGGCCAGAGGCTCCCACCACAGCCTTGCCGTCCACGATCAGCTCGGAAACGGGCGTCTCGAAGAGGAAGGTGATCGGGAGGTTCTGGGTCTCCACCGTGTTGTCGAACACGCTGAAGAAGCCCTCGCCGTTCTCCTTGTCCACCGCATGGGCCTTGCGCGGCCACGGGAACCCGACGATGCCGACCAGCGTGCCACTCACGGTGTAGCCCTGATCGAAAAGCCAGTTGTTCAGATCGTTCACTTTGTGGGCATAGGGGAGCCAGTACTCCTTCGCCGGGCCGCCATTGCGCGAGGCGTAGTCCAGGGCGTAGTACTCCATGGAGTCGTACACCTTCGTGTTGCCCGCGGCGAAATACGCATCGAAGTCGGCCTGCACGGCATCGACGAAGTCCTTGGGAACGCCATTGTCCAGACTCTTCTGGAGCGTCGCATGGAACATGTCGCGGTTGCCGTCCGTCATGTCGGGCTTCATGTCGTCGACGCCTTCGAACACCTCGAGCCAGCCACCGCTGACCAGCGCGTTACCGCCAGCATAGGCGGTTTTCTCGAACACCACCACGTTCAAGCCCTGCTGGGCCGCGGCGACGGCGGCGGCCATGCCGGCGCCGCCAGCGCCGCACACCACGAGATCTGCCTGGATCTCCTTGGTCTCATCTGACTTCTCTGGCGACGCGGCCTTCTTCAACGCCGAAGCGTCTCCGTTCGCCTGGTTGACGCAATCAGCCACGCTCTCGATGATGGCCATACTCGTCAGCGTGGCGCCTGTCACGGTGTCTACGTTCAAGCTCTGCAGCTCCACAATCTGCTGCGGCACCCGCTCGCGAGCCGGGGCGCTGATGCGCTCGGTGTCTTCGAACTCCACGATCTCGACGCTCTCGATGGCGCTTTCGGACATGCGCACCTCGACAGTCACCGGGCCCTTCTTGCCGGGCGCGGACGCCGTATACGTCCCCGGGGCAAACGCCGCGGTCGAGGCAAGTCCCTCCCCCGATGGTTGCACCTCGGGAGCGCACCCCGCAGACACGAGAGCAGCCTGGGCGGCCGCAATGGCCGCGCAGGCGACAAACGTCCTGCGCGAAAGCGAGATGTTGCGCAGCGTGGGGAAAACCTCGGCAGTGACATTTTCCTTCATTCTTACCCTCCTCGTTCCATGTTTCCTTTTCCTTTACGCAGCGGTATAATTCCGCCGCGAAGAGAATCGGGGAAAAGGGGTGGCAGTTCATCGCCCCCGATGAGCTAAATGCCCGCGATTCACTCGTTCATTTTGTGTTAAATGGCAGGTGGGGACAGGTTATTTGATGGCGCGACGCGAAAAAGGCTACGTGTGCGAACAGGACGATCCGAAGGGATCAACCTTGCCCGCTACGGTTCGGCTCGCCTTGCTGTCCGGCCTCATTTGGGGTTGGCTGCTCATAGCCATGGGGCAGACGGCAATCGCAGGAGCCGGATCGGACGCTTCGCCGGCAATGCTCTCCTTCTCGTGGCAGATAGCTTTTATCGCCCTGCTCGCCATCTCTCTCCCTCTCGCCAAAAAAGGCCGCCCCACTCCCTCGCTGTTCGCCTCTCTCGCGTTCGGCCTTGCAACTGCGACGCTCTTGGTTGCCCAGCCCCTCGTTCCTTCCGGCGAGCTCCTCCAATACCTTGTTCTTCGCCAAGTGCTCATGGGCGCGACCTGCGCCTCACTCCTCTGCCTCTGGTCGCGCATGGCCCGACCCCTTTCGGCCCGGCGCGGATCCTTCCAAATGCTTTGCGCGGGAATAGTGGCCGTGCTTGCGCTCACCTTCTACATGGCGCTGACCGTCCCCGCGCGCTTCGGGCTTCTCGTGCTGATGCTCGTCGCCGTCGCCCTTGACGTTCTCCTTGCTCCATTGCCTCCAGAAGAGGAGGCTCCAGCGTCGCCGGAAGATCGATCCGAATTCTCGGCGCTCGTGCCCCTGGCTATCTGCGCCTACAGCTTGCTCAGCTTCGCCTTCCGCACCGTGTTCACACCTTCGGCGGGTATTTCGATTGCCACTACATCGTTTGCGGGCGTCGTAGTCACGGGGGCTTTCGCGCTCTACTTCCAGAGAAGGCCCTTTGCGCTGCGCACGGGCCTCTGGCTTGCCTCGGGCTTTGTGCTCCTTATCTGCCTGAGCGCTCTGCTTGTCATCCTTTTTCCCGAAAGCGGCTTACACCTCATCGCCTTCCTCCTCAACACGGCGGCGTTCCTCCTGGGAGGACTCATGTTCTTCCTGCCGGGCACGTTGGCGAGCGCTGTCGGAAAGCCTGCCTGTCTCGGCTTTCGCCTGGCGGCATTCCTGTTCTTCGCATCGCGCCTCGCAAGCGAGATTCTGGTTACGGTCTTTGCCCTCGACCCTCCCTCGGCTTTGGTGCTCGCCCTGATCTTTCTCGTGATCTCCCTGCTCGTGCTGATATTCGGGTTCTTCTACACTGGCCTCTCCCATCGATCGCCGGCCGCCAGCGCCTCGCCGCTCGAGGACAAATGCGCTCACCTCGCAAAGGAACACGACCTCACCGAGCGGGAAGCGGCCGTTCTCGTCCCTTTGGCCAAGGGGCACACGGTGAAGTCCATCGCAGAACAATTCACCGTCTCCTTCCACACCGTACGCTCCCAAGTGCGCAGTATTTATCTGAAACTGGACATTCATTCGCGCGAGGAGCTCCTGGAGAAGCTTGAGTCGCTGTCGTAAGCGCCAACCCCCAGCTTCGCAGCACGGAGGCTTTCATCGTCACCGCGGTCACGATGTCGCTATCCACACGGACGGAAGGACCTTCGTGACCAAAAAGCGCCCCGGGTCTTGGCTGCCCGGGGCGCTTGCTGTGAAAGAGGTATGCGGTTGAGTAGCGCGCCAGCTTCCGGTGTCGCTGACCGAGACCTCTGAACGCTGTCCATCCGCGACCCCAAGTCGCTCCATGAAAGCATGAAGGAGCGGCGCCTGAGCCGAAGGAGAACAGCGGAGCGGGGGTTCGGGCGATAATGCCGGAAACCGGTGCGCGGAGGGGCGAGGTCGCCCCTCCTTTTACTAGGCGATGGGATCCTCGCCGAGGTCGCCGTTGCTCAGAGTATCCAGATCCTGCAACGTTTCCTTAGGGTCGGCACCGGCGGTCAGGAAGCTGGGATCGTCCAGGTTCAGGCCGTCCAGGTCCATGGGGCCCTCGATGCGGCAGGCGTAGTTGCCCTCGGCATCGATGTCGATGAGCACGTGGCTGCGGTCGCGCAGCTCGCCAGTGATGACGCGCTCGGCGATGCGGTCGACCACCTCGCGCTGGATGAGGCGCTTCAGCGGACGGGCGCCGTACACCGGATCGTAGCCGTCGATGGCCAAGTGCTCCATGGCCGCCGGCGTCACGTCCAAGGTGATATGACGAGCCTGCAGGCGGTCGCGCACCTGCTCGAGCTGCAGATCCACGATAGGCTCGATAGCCGAGATGGACAGCTCGTTGAAGGTGATCACGTCGTCGATACGATTCAGGAACTCGGGGCGGAACGTCGTGGAAAGGGCATCCTGAATCTTGTTCGTGAACTCCTGCATGCGCTTGGCGGCCTGCTCGGGCGTCATGGACATCATCTTCTCGGCCATCTCGCCCATGGTCTCGCCACCGGTGGCCTGGGCCTCGTCGTAGGCGCGACCCTCGGCTGCATGCTCGCGGATGATCTGGCTTCCCACGTTGGAGGTCATGATGATGATACAGTTCTTGAAGTTCACCACGCGGCCCTGGCCGTCGGTGAGCCGGCCGTCATCGAGCACCTGCAACAGGATGTTGAACACGTCGGGATGGGCCTTCTCCATCTCGTCGAGCAGCACCACGCAGTAGGGATTGCGGCGCACGGCCTCGGTCAGCTGGCCGCCCTCGTCGTAGCCCACGTATCCCGGAGGCGCTCCGATCAGGCGCTGCACGGAGAACTTCTCCATGTACTCGGACATGTCGATGCGTACCATGGCCTTCTCGGAATCGAACAGGTACTCGGCCAGCGTCTTGGCCAGCTCGGTCTTGCCCACGCCGGTGGGGCCGAGGAACAGGAAAGAGCCAATGGGACGGTTCGGGTCGGAAAGTCCCGCACGGTTGCGGCGGATGGCACCGGCCACGACACCCACGGCCTCGTCCTGGCCGATGACGCGGCCCTTCAGAACCTCTTCCAAATCGACGAGCTTTTCCATCTCGCCCTGCATCATCTTGGCCACGGGGATGCCCGTCCAGGCAGCCACGACCGACGCGATCTCCTCTTCGGAAACCTCTTCCTTCAGGATAGCGCCGTCCTGCTGCTTCATCTTCACGGCTTCCTCGGCCACGTGCAGCTGCTGCTGCAGCTGGGGAATGCGCGAGTAGCGGATCTCGGAAGCGAGCTGCAGGTTGCCCTCGCGGGTGGCGCGCTCCTCATCAAGCTGAGCGCTTTCCAACTCGGCCTTGAGGTTCTGCACGTCGACGATGGCGTCCTTCTCGTTCTGCCACTCAGCCTTCTGGGAATCGAGGGATTCCTGGGCGGCCGCGATGTCGTGGCGCAGCTTCTCCAGGCGTTCCTGGGAGGCCATGTCGGTCTCCTTCATGAGGGCCTGTTCCTCGATCTGCATCTGGATGAGCTTGCGCTCGGCGGCATCCACTTCCTCGGGCATGGAGTCGATCTCGATGCGCAGCCGTGAAGCCGCCTCATCCATGAGGTCGATGGCCTTGTCGGGCAGGAAGCGGTCGGTGATGTAGCGGTCGGAAAGCTCGGCCGCGCTCACGATGGCGCCGTCGGTGATGCGCACGCCGTGGTGGATCTCGTACTTCTCCTTCAGGCCGCGCAGGATGGCGATGGTGTCCTCCACCGTCGGCTCGCTCACGAGCACCGTTTGGAAGCGGCGCTCCAGGGCGGCGTCCTTCTCGATGTACTTGCGGTACTCGTCGAGCGTGGTGGCACCGATGGCGCGCAGCTCGCCGCGAGCCAAAGCCGGCTTCAGCATGTTGCCCGCGTCAAGCGACGAATCGCCGCCGGCGCCGGCGCCCACGATGGTGTGCAGCTCATCGATGAACAGGATGACGTTGCCGTTGGATTCCTTCACCTCGCGCAGCACGTTCTTCAAGCGGTCCTCGAACTCGCCGCGGTACTTCGCGCCGGCCATCATGGCGCCCAGATCGAGCGAGACGATCTCGCGGTCTTTCAGCGACGAGGGAACGTCGCCGGCCACGATGCGCTGGGCCAGCCCCTCCACGATGGCCGTCTTGCCGGTGCCGGGCTCGCCGATGAGCACCGGGTTGTTCTTGGTGCGGCGGGACAGCACCTGGATGGTGCGGCGAATTTCCTCGTTACGGCCGATGACCGGATCGAGCTTGCCCTCGCGGGCCTGCTGAGTGAGGTTCTGGCCGAACTGCTCCAGCGCTTCGAACTGGGTCTTGTCGGTCTGCGAGGTCACGCGGGTGTCGCCGCGCAGGCTCTCGTAGGCCGCCTCGATGTTCTTGCGGGTGACGCCCGCCGTCGTGAGGATGCGACCCGCGGCACCCTTGTCCTCGGACAGGGCAATGAGCAGGTGCTCGCTCGTCGCGTAGCTGTCACCGAGCTTCTCGGCGATCTTCACCGAGTTATCGATGACCTTGATAAGGTCCTGACCGGGAATGGCCATAGGAGTGGCGCCAGTCTGCTTGGGCATCTTGGCAATCTCGTCGGCCACGTTCTGGGACAGCCAGACCGGGTCGGCGCCGATGCGCTTCACGATGGCGGCGAGGTTGTTCTCGTCGGAATCGAGCAGCGCCTTCAACAAGTGAATGGGCTCGATAACGGCGGCATCGGCCTCACCAGCAACGCCCATCGCGTTCTGGAAAGCCTCTTGCGCCGTCACCGCCAATTTATCTAGTCTCATATACGTTCTCCTTTATGGTAAACGCCTCGTCGGCGTTACGCGGACGATGGCGCCGACGGGGGTGCGGGTTTCCAATTCGCGAACGCGATCGGCGAGGCGGCGCACCCGCGCGTGCAGGTCTTCCACTTCTTCCTCGCGCTCATCCAGCCGGCTCTGCAGATCAAGGATGCGCGTGACACCGGCGAGGTTGATGCCCTCGCTCGTCAGCTCGTTGATCAGGTTGAGCCGATCGATATCGGCCTGGGAGTACATGCGCGTGTTGCCACTGGTGCGTCGCGGCGTGACCAGACCCTTCTGCTCGTAGGAGCGCAGGGTCTGCGGGTGCACGCCCGCCAGTTCCGCGGCAATGCTGATCATGTACAGCGGCCGGTTCTTGTCATCTAGGCCCATGGGCGCTTCTCCTCTCCCGTCGCGGCGAGGAAGTCCTCCATGGCCTTTTTCTGCTCGTCGTTCATGTCCGTGGGCACTTCAACGTGAATCTGAATCTTCAAGTTGCCGAACTGCCCCTTGTTCTTCAGATCGGGCGCTCCTTTGCCTTTAATGGTGAGCACCTTGCCGTCTTGCGTGCCAGCGGGCACCTTCACCTTGATCTTTTTGCCGTCGGGCGTGGGCACCACGATGGAAGCACCGAGCGCTGCCTCCGCCACATTGATCGGCAAATCAACCGTCACGTCGGCCTTATCGCGACCGAAGTAGGGATGCGCGTCAATCTTAGTGGTGATGAGCAAGTCGCCCGCCGCACCACCGTTTTCGCCAGGAGCTCCCTGGCCCTTCAGGCGCACGCGGCCGCCATCGACAGCACCGGCGGGCACCTTCACCGTGTGGGTGTCGGACTCGCTCTTGCCGGGAATGCGCACGGTGATGCGCTTCTCCGTGCCGTTGAACGCTTCGTCGAACGTCACGTTCAACGGCACGTTCATATCCTGGCCGCGACGGGGCTGAGGCTGGCCGCCAAAACCGCCGCCGAAGTCCCAGTTGCCCCCAAACGCACCTTCACCGTGGCGAATGCTCTCCAGAATGTCGGCCCAACTGCCGCCGAAGCCGCCGGCCCCACCGCCACCGAAGATATCCTCGACGTTAAAGCCTTGGCCACCGCCCCATCCCTGGGGGATCTGGTTCTCGTTCGCCGTGCCGTACTGGTCGTAAAGCGCGCGCTTCTTCTCGTCGCTTAAGACTTCGTAGGCCTCGTTCAGCTCTTTGAACTTGGCCTCGTCGCCGCCGGCATCGGGATGATGCTTGCGAGCGAGCTTGCGAAACGCCTTCTTTATCTCATCGGCCGTGGCGGTGCGCGGAACGCCTAGCGTTTTGTAATAATCGGGCGTAGACGCCATTCGTTCCACCTCCATTACCTTAGTTAGTTACTTAGAATTGCTCTTTCAAGCACGAGGGCGGCCAAGCTGCGGCCGCCCTCGTTCGTCTTACTCTTCTTCGGGCTTTTCCCTCTTGGGGCCGCCCGTGGTGATCGTCACCATGGCAGGCCTGATGACCTTGGTACCCATTTTGTATCCGGGTTGGTAAACCTGCGCGACCGTTTCATCGGGAACGCTCGGATCGTCCACCGTACCCACGGCCTGGCACTCAAGGGCGTCGAATGCCTCACCGGCGGGGCTGATCACGACCAGGCCTCCCTTGGCCAGCGTATCGGACAGCTTGGTCTGCACGGCCTTTACGCCGCCGAGCAAGCCGGTCTCGCCGTTGGTCTCGGCGTAGTCCACCGTACGGGCGAAGTCGTCGAGCACCGGGATAAGGCTCTCCATGAGCTTCTCCGTGGCGCGGACCTTCTCGGCCTCGCGCTGCTCGGTCATGCGCCGGCGGTAGGTATCCCACTCGGCGTGCAGGCGCACGTACTTGTCCTGCCAATCAGCGGCCTCGGCCTTGGCGGCGGCCAGCTCCTCGGATTCCTCGATCGCGCTCGCCACCGCTTCAGCGGCGGCCTGCTCGAGCTCGGCATCCAGCTCGCCGGCCTCGTTGGCCTCGATCACCTCGGCGTCGGCAACCACCTCGGCCGCGCGGGCGTCGTCGGCGGAGGCGGTGGCCGCCACATCGGCGGCCACGTCCTGTTGGGTAGAAGAGGTAACCTGGTCCTTCTCGGGCTCAGTCATCGTTCTTACTTCCCTTCGTTCTCGTCATCGACGACCTCGTAGTCGGCCTCGATGGTGTCATCGGCCGGAGCCGTCTCGGCAGCGGCGGCCTGGGCGCCGGCGGCTGCGCCCTCGGTGGAGTACACGACCTCGGCGAGCTTGTAGCCGGCCTGCTGGATCTTCTCGGTGGCCGCCTTGATAGCGTCGACGTCGGTGCCCTCAAGAGCGCTCTTGGTTTCGGCGATGGCCTCCTCGGCCTGGGCCTTGGCGTCGGCCGGCACCTTGTCGCCCAGCTCGTCCAGCGTCTGCTGGGTGGCGTTCACCAGAGCGTCGGCGTTGTTGCGCACCTCGGCCTCTTCCTTGCGAGCGGCGTCCTCTTCGGCGTGCTGCTCGGCGTCCTTCACCATGCGATCCACTTCGTCGTCGGACAGGGCGGTGGAGCCGGAGATGGTGATCTGCTGCTGCTTGCCGGTGCCGAGGTCCTTAGCGGACACGTTCACGATGCCGTTGGCGTCGATGTCGAAGGTAACCTCGATCTGCGGCACGCCACGACGGGCAGCCGGAATGCCGGTCAGCTGGAAGCGGCCCAGCGTCTTGTTGCCCGCGGCCATCTCGCGCTCGCCCTGCAGGACGTGCACCTCGACGGAGGTCTGGTTGTCGGCCGCTGTGGAGTAGATTTCGGTCTTGCGGGTCGGGATGGTGGTGTTGCGCTCGATCATCTTGGTCATCACGCCGCCCATGGTCTCAACGCCGAGGGACAGCGGGGTGACGTCGAGCAGCAGGATGCCCTGCACGTCGCCGGCGAGCACGCCGCCCTGAACAGCGGCGCCCATGGCCACGACCTCGTCCGGGTTCACGGACATGTTCGGGGCCTTGCCGGTCAGCTGCTTCACGAGCTCCTGCACGGCCGGCATACGGGTGGAGCCGCCGACGAGAATGACCTCGTCAACTTCGCCCATCTTCAGGCCAGCGTCCTTCAGCGCCTGCTCCACCGGCTTCTTGCAGCGGTCGAGCAGATCCTTGGTGATGCGCTCGAACTCGGCGCGGGTCAGCGTGTAGTCAAGATGCTTCGGGCCGGAGGCGTCGGCGGTGATGAAGGGCAGATTGATGTTGGTCTGCGTGGTGGAGGACAGCTCCATCTTCGCCTTCTCGGCCGCTTCCTTCAGACGCTGCAGGGCCATGGGGTCCTTACGCAAATCGATGCCGTTCTCGGCCTGGAACTTGTCAGCCATCCAGTCGATGATGCGCTGGTCCCAGTCGTCGCCGCCCAGGTGGTTGTCGCCAGCGGTGGAGGCTACCTCGAACACGCCGTCGCCGAGCTCCAGCACGGACACGTCGAAGGTGCCGCCGCCCAGGTCGAAGACGAGGATCTTCTCGTCATGGTCGACCTTGTCGAGGCCGTAAGCGAGCGCTGCAGCCGTCGGCTCGTTGATGATGCGCAGCACCTCGAGGCCGGCGATCTTGCCAGCGTCCTTGGTGGCCTGGCGCTGAGCGTCGTTGAAGTAAGCCGGCACGGTGATGACGGCCTGGGTGATGGGCTGGCCCACCTGCTTCTCCGCATCGGTCTTCAGCTTCTGAAGCACCATGGCGGAAATCTCCTCGGGAGTGTAGTCCTTGCCGTCGATATCGATGACCGCGCGGCCGTCCTTGCCCTTCTGGACTTTGTAGCTGACGGTCTTCTGCTCTTCGGGAGTCTCGTCGTAGGAGCGGCCGATGAAGCGCTTCACGGAAGAGACGGTGTTCTCAGGATTGGTGACCGCCTGGTTCTTCGCGGCCTTGCCGACGACGCGCTCGCCGTCCTTGCGGAAGCCCTCCACAGACGGGGTGGTGCGATCGCCCTCGGCGTTCACCAGAATTTCGGGCTCGGAGCCCTCCATGACGGCCATGGCGGAGTTCGTCGTGCCCAAGTCGATGCCAAGAATCTTAGCCATTGTGTACTGCCTCGCTTTCACAGTTTCACGTATAGATGAATGATGTTGAGATGCACTATAAAACCTTAGTCTGGTGCTGTCAAGTTTTCTCAACAACATTCAGTGAGACAAGCTCACTTCCCAGCACAATACGCGCCGAAATATGGTGCAGACACGACACGAAGCTTCTGTTGCCAAACTAAAACAATGCTGTTATCAGGGGGAATTCAAAGAAATTGAGCGCGTGCCTCTTCACTTTCCTAAGCGCCTCTCGTGAAGCGATATATGAACGATTTATGTCTATGAGTCGATCGCTCATTGCAAAACGAGCCCGGCATTCCCTTCTTCTCGCTGTCGAACAGAGAGCAGCTGTTTATATATAATGTAATGCGACGGTACTGCCAGGGTAAGAGAGGCCATTATGCTCCCATCCGAATCTTCGCTTCCTATCGCTCGCCGGGCCCCTTGGCGTGACACGGAATGCCTCGAGCTGGTCTGCGGCATCGCCAACGCCGGTGGAGGTCGCCTCATTCTGGATGCCGACGTAGACAGCCGCGGCGCCGTGAAGCGACGCACAAGCCGCCTCATGAAAACCATTCCCGGGCTTATCGCGCAATCGCTCAACCTCACCTGCGCGGTGGAATTGGTGCTCGATAGCGGTCGTTTCTGTTTGGAGGTGGTTATTCCGCCGGCCAATGACCCTATCAGCTTCCGCGGTATTTTCTTCTTCTACAAAGATGGCGAGAACCACATCCTTGACGATGAGGCACTCGATCGGCTCATGCAACGCGATATGGAGGCCGACGTCAAGTGGGAGCAGCGTCCCGTGGTGCAGGCCAGCTTGGACGACTTGAACATGGGCCTCGTCACGCGCTTCACCGGCGCGGCCCGCGATACCGACCTCACGGTCGACCTTGACGAGGCCTCGGCCATCGAGCAGACGCTGCGCCATGCGGGCCTCATGACCGGCGTCGGCACCCCCACCAATGCCGGCATCCTTTTGCTGCATAACCGGCCGCACCAGTACATCCCCGGCGCCACGGTGCGCATCGGGTTTTTTGGAAGTCACGGCGGCACGCCCATCTACGAGGACGAGGTCTTCGGTTCCCTCATCGAGCAAGTGCACTCAACCGTCGAGCTGCTCTTTGAGAAGTACCTACCGGAAGAGGAGCCGGCCCCGCACGGCACCTACCGTCTCGGCACCGCCGGTGGCCATGGTCGACCGCCTCGGGATGCGGTGCACGAAGCCGTGCTGAACGCGCTCGCCCACAAGAACTACGACAGCGGCGCCCCCGTGCAGGTGAGCGTGTTCACCGACCGCCTCTGCATCGACAACGTGGGCCGACCGCCCCGCACCTGGACCGTGGGCGCGCTCCTCGGACGCCACACATCGCGGCCCAACAACCCCAATCTCGTGGCGGCCCTGCGCTCGCTCGGCATCATCGACGGCTGGGGCAACGGGGTCTCGCGCATCCGCATGAGCTGCATGGAAGCCGGCACGCCCGAGCCCATCTTCGAACTACGCGACGACGAGACTATGGTGTGCTTCCCCATGGATTCAGACAGCCTTTTGACCGCCTCGATAACGCACGCGAACACCATCAGCGCCGCACCAGTGGCCCGAGCTGA
Source organism: Adlercreutzia sp. CNCM I-6216 (assembly GCF_977113345.1). Classification (NCBI taxonomy): domain Bacteria; kingdom Bacillati; phylum Actinomycetota; class Coriobacteriia; order Eggerthellales; family Eggerthellaceae; genus Adlercreutzia; species Adlercreutzia sp. CNCM I-6216. The sequence continues at coordinate 23,958 of NZ_CDSBIE010000004.1, read as the reverse complement.
CCTGCCCGAAGTGCAGCAGACGGCACGAGCCCGGGCGACCCAGCAGGACACGAGCCTCACGCTGAATGACGAGAAAGTGCTCGCCATGCTCGACATCGACGGGCGCCTCACCGCGCCGCGCATCGCCAAGAACCTCAACATCAGCGAGAGCACCGTGCGCCGCAGCTTCCGCCGGTTGCGCGATTTGGGGCTCATCGCCCGCGTCGGCTCCGACAAGTCGGGGTTCTGGCAGGTTCAGTAGCCCGTCGCACCCTTCTTCGAACTTGCTCAACCAGATCTGAAAACAAGACTGCCCGCACGTCCTGATCCGTGCGGGCAGTCCATGGAGTTGGCCGCCGGTCGCGCGTCCTGATCCGTGCGACTCGTCGGCCTCTGCGGCCGCTTGCGCCCTTAGGCCTTATGGGCGACTCGGGCCGCGCGAGTATCTTCGGTTCCCGTCGTAACCGTGCTGGTAAGCGAGTTGTTGAAGTCGTCAATCCTGCGGGCGTAACCGAGGCGGTTCGCCACTACCACGGCAGCGTAGCCCACCGTGAGCAGAACGCCAATGAGCATCACCCAGTGCACCCAGCAGTGGGGCTCGTCGAAGGCGCCCAGAGCCGTGGCGTCGTCCTCGATGACCTCGCTGCCGACACGCGTCACCGTGGGCTCCTCGTTATCGAAGGAGACGCTTGCGGCCATGGGGACGTCCTCGTCGAGAATGATGCCCGCCACAGCCCCGAACTGCTCGGCCACGGCAGCGGCGCGCTGGCTTCCGACCATCGTCGTCACCACGCCGGCAATGGCATCAGCCGGAGTCGTGGCCCCCGCCGGCATGCCCGCGCCCAGGCTCGAACGCGGCGGCAGAAGCGGGTTGCGCGGCGGCACCACCGTAGAGCCGGCCGGGCCGATGGTGAAGGTACCGGGAACAACCTGCACGTCATAATTGGTGTTGCGCAGGTAGTTGGCCGTCAGTACCTCCGGATAGAAGCCAACCTCCTCGGTATCGTTGGTACGCACGAAGGAGATGGCGCCCAAGTCGCTCGGCTGCACGAGATGCCCTTCCACAATGGCGCCCGTGAACTCAGGATCCGCGGTGGAAGCGATCTTGTAGGAGTCCTCCACGGCGATGGTCACCGGACGCGGCAGGATCTTCATATCGATGGAGCCGCTCATGGTGCCGTGATCAGCGCATTCCACCGTGTAGCTGACCGTGCGGGTGCCGGCATTGGTGTAGGTGGTCGGCCCGTCGAAGCGAACCGTGGCCTTCTCGGCCTCCTCGGCCGCCACCTCGTAGCTGATGCCGTGCTCGGCGCCGTCGTAGACACCCACATAGCCTTCCACCTTCACGGGGCAGGCGGAGCTGACCACGCGGATGGTGCCCAGGTTCGGCACAACCGTGTAGTTGCCCGGCTTGGCCGTGTATCCGTTGCCGTCGGCGGCCCAGGTCAGTTCGAAGCCGTTTTCCACCTCTTCATCGACCTGAGAGGCCGCACCAGTGGCGCGGTAGCCCACGGTCTCGCCGTTCTGCAGGCCCGTCACCGCAATACCGGCGCTCGTGGCAGTGTTGCCGTCGAAGGGATAGATGAGCGAGCTCGTCGTCACCGTCAGCGTCGCCGGATCGACGACCACCGACACGCCGTTGATGCGAGCCAGCTCCTCGCCCTTGGCGTCGCGAATGACCACGGTGAGGTTGCGGGCGGTGTCGGCCACGTCCTTGGCGAAGCGCTGGGGGTTCGCGATGGGGCTGTTGTCGGCCGCATACAGCGTCAGCGTCTCGCCGTCCTTCATCTTCAGCGCGCTCGGCATGGCGATGCCGCGCTCGCGCCCGTTGTAGGTGCCCTGGAAGGAGAAGGAGGCGGCATCCAGCCCACGCACATCCAGCTTCCACTGGGCGTAGTAGGTGGTGGTGCCGGCAGGGAAGGTGGCGGGGAAGGCCGTCACGGTGTCACCCGTGCCGTCGGCCTTGGTGTTCCAGCCGGCAAACTGATAGCCCTCGCGAGCATAACCCGCTGTTTCGGGGAAGACCGTCAAGATTGAGCCATCGGTTACGCCCTCGATGCTCGGCTGAGAACCGGTCGCGTCATCGGCGTTGCAATCGAAGACGATCCTGGCGCAATCGGCCGTCCATTTGGCATAGTACGTGGTCGTCCCCGCCGGGAACACGCTCGGCAACGCCGCAAGAGGCTCACCATTGAGCTCCTCGTTGCCACACCAACCCGCAAACGTATAGCCCTCGCGCACCGGCGTCGGCAGCGCGGTATTCACGGCTCCGTCGGTCACACCTACCAGCGACGCAACCTCAGATCCACCGTTTGGCTCGAAAGCAATCGTCGCCTTAAGAGCATCATACTGAGCCGTCACCGTAAGGGCACGATCGATAATCTGATTGAAGTAATCGCTGGCATCTTCCGCGCCCGCTTTCCAGCCAGTGAACTGATAACCGTTATCGGGTTTTACAACAGGTACTTGCGGAAAGGAAGCTCCCTTTAGGAGGTGATACTCAATAGCATCAGAGCTCGCGCTAACCGCGTCTTCTGCACCTTCCACACTTTCGGAAGACAGCTCGCCATGATCGCCGGCCTCAAAGCGGATACCTAAACGCTTCGCGAGATACACCTTGAAGGTGAGAGCACCCTCGCCTGAATAATATGCGCTCTTCGTCGTATGGTCCTCATCGAGAGTATAACGAGCAGCTACAAAATCTACGATGGGCTCGACGCCAGGGAAGGAATCGGGGAACCCAGGCTCCAAGAAAGAAAAGTCGTATCCGTTATCCCCCTTACCGATATAGACTTCGGAAATTTCGTAGTTCTCGCCCACCGACACATTCTGCAAAATACTGGCATAGGAGCGCGTAGGCACTTGCGGGTAAGCGCCCTGATCATCCATTACGTAGTACTCTATTACATAGGGAGCTGTATCCGTTGAGACCGTAGAATTGTAGTCGAAACGCGCATAGAACGTTGTATCAGCGCATTTCCCATCGACCCAATTGAGATTTTCGGCAACGATTTCGGGGGTCAACATCTGATCGGTCGAAACGAGAGTCATCCATTCAACTCGTCCATCTTCTGATGGCGTTAGCTTGAACCAGCCTGCGAACGTGTAATAGTTAGGAAAGAGCGCTTGGGCCATAGCCCCTTTAATGCCTTCGGCATGGGCGCCAATCAGGTTGCGGTCATGGAGCTCTGTACCATCTGCGACGAGAGAGTCCGGCTGGGAAAGCACACCTATGTCCGTAGTGCGATACGTCACCGTGTAATACTGGCTCGGATCTTCCTCGTATTGAGCGTAGAGGGTCATGGTGCCCCCAGCGAAGGTGCTGGGCAATGCCGTAAGCGTCTCGCCCGTGCCATCAGCAGTGGTGCTCCAACCCACGAATTTATAGCCAGCAAGTACGGGGGTGGACGCCTCCGCGTGGTTCACCTGGCCAGCCGTCACGCCTTCAAGAGCAATCGAGGGGTCTCCGTCGTCGAAAGCGCCGTCACACGCATCGAGCACGATCAACGCAGGAGCAGCTTCCCACGACGCCGTATAGCTAACATCCGCATCTCCCATCACGAGACCAGTGCCAGCTTCAAACCGACTGCCCGTCTCGTTGCTCACCCATCGGTCGAATTCGTAACCAAAGCGCTCGGGAGCCTCCGGAAGCCAATAGACACCGCCCTCGTCAGCTCGGATCGTTTTGAAGGAGCTGCCATCAGCGAAAGCACCACCATTCGTATCAAAGGTGACCGTCTGAGCGTCCTGAGACAAATACCGCGCATAGAACGTCGTTGAATCCTTCCCTTCATACTCAGCATCAGCACGCTGACGATAGCGCCCATCGAGATACCAGCCGTCAAAATAGTAGTCGATGCCGTTCTCACTTGTGTGCTGAACGCCCGAATAGGTAGCACCGTCCACAACGATAGACGTCGCAGCTTCCCTATCGGGATCATAGCTGCCGAGCTCGATTGCCGGATCGGACATATTGTGCAATACCGCGTGGGTAAGCAAACCCGTAGGCGACGCGACCTTATACGTAACAGCGAACTGATCGGCGGTTTCGATATGCATTTGCACATAAACGCGCATCGCAGAAGATGGAGCAAGGAGCGCGCCGTTGTAATCGGTACAAGTGGCTTTGTCGGCGATGCACACAACATCATAAGAGTAGTCCGTAATATCTTCAAGCTTGATCTTCGATCGATTTGCATCGAGAGCGCCGTTATAGTAAGCGCGCAGGCCCAAGCTGACGTCAAAATCAGAGGGAGACGAAATGACCAGGTCGTCCAAATTCACCACTTTGTTCTTAACGAAATTGCCATTAGCATCCTTGCTCTCGGGAATCACCGAGCCATTGACGAGTGTGGTGCCTCTTTCGTAGCCATAGGGCATTTGAACCAAACCTGAGCCGAGAAACTGGGCTTTAGACATGCTCTCAACCATCGAGGAGACGCTACTTGCGTCGGCAGAATCTTCAGAAGGCGGAAGGAAATAGAAGTAAGCCAGCTCCGAACCTTCGGGATCGTCCGATGCAGGAGCAGGTTTCACCGTTATCGCGAACGTGGATTCCCCGCAACGCACGATCGTTGAACCAGCAACAAGCGCCTTTACGCTACCGTTTAAAGAAACGGTGGCTACCGTCGTGTTCTCAGAGGACCACGTACCCCCCCCCCCCGCTGTGACAAAGCGGCTCAGATCGCGCGTCTCCCCTACGTAGAGGGTGATCTGCTGCGCGACATCGTCTTCGCTTCCGGACACATCGGATGAGGCGGCCCGATTGGCTTTTCCGTCCGATTCGGAGGCTTCGCCCTCAGCAACACCCTCCACAGCGAACGCATCGTTCTCGTTATCGACATTGTTGACATCGTCAGCATTGCCGCTGCCGACGTTCTCGTTTTCTCCGAGCACTCCGTTGTCAACCTTGCTCATTTCGGAGGAAATCTGGCTGGCATCAACCTCATCGGTCGAACTTGCCTCGTTCTCATCCTCGGCACTTTGAGGCATAGCAAAGGCGAACGGCGCGTTTAGAACAGCCGTAGTAAAGGTGAGTTCGTTCGGATTGATCTCACCCTGAGAGGTGAGCGGCTTCTCTACCGTAACCAATGAAGCCCCGTCGGCGCTCGTAATGCGGTAAACCTGCATCGAGCTTGCAATCATGCTCTTCCAGTTCATAGTGATGCGATAGCTCACACCAAGAGGATTGAGCTCAGCGCCCGATTCGTCAATGAGAGAGATTTGGTAAATACGAAACAGCTCATCGCCCGCCGCAAGGCCACTGTTCGCAGCAGCCTTCGCCTGATCGGTCTCGGCAACCTCCACAAGAAGCTGCGCACCCTCAGGAAGGACGCTGTTCGCCTCAAGCTCGACGTCCACGCCGTCAGCTGTAGCCGTCAACGTTGTTCCGGCGTCGCTCTGCGAAGCGTCGATTGAGGGTATCACGGTGGAGCCGCCGCTTTCGACGCCAGCCCCCGCGCCGCTGCTCTCTGCAGCAGGCTGCTTGGCAGCGTCATTCTCGACCGACGATTCTATCGTCTTTTCTTCAACGTTGTTATCGAAGCTGTCATCGGCTAAGGCTACGTCGACGAACACCGAGGCATTCAGAAACGAGAGCGCCATGAGCGCTGAAAGGACAACGGCTACAACTTTGCCTTCGATGCAATTACGCGCGTCGGTGAGTCGCTGTATCGTGTTCATTTCCACCAACTTCTCCTTAACTCGGCAACTCGCTGCTGCCTAACATCCTCTTCCTCAGTTCCGAACAAAGCTTGCAACACCATTCGGTTACGCAGAGGTGTTTAATATCGATGAGGATTCTACGCAGCATTAGATAGGAATGCTCGAAAAAGACGCTATATGATTGGGTATTGATAGGGCAACGACAGTCCATTTGTTGACATTTTGTCGCTTCTCTGTTCTGGAACGGCAATGACAGACAAGAAGAAGGCGGCTACCGCCGCCACAATCACGTTATTTTTCTAGAAGAGAGGCCGCGGGAAACTCCGCGAAAACCCACAGGAAAGGAAAACGAAAGAGCCTTGGCCCCTCTTACAGCGCGCCGCCGACGAGTGCCACCAGCTCGTCCCTATCACGGAAGGCCCGGGGGCGATCGGGATGCGAGACTTCCACCACATCGCCTTCCCACATTGAACCCGCATCGGCAAACTTCGACGAATGCACGATGCGCTGGAAGCGTACGCACGAATTGGAGGGGAGGTCGGCCATATCGAATCCGTAGGTAAGATTCGAGAGCACCGACTGCAGAGCATCAACCAACTCCGCATCGGGATCAAGACGGATAACGCCCATTTCGCTGTTATACAAAAGCCCCGGAGCAACAAAAATCGTGCGAATGCGTTCTTGGCGCTTCTTTTCCGCCCAATGAATGGCAAAGCACGCAGCAGCAATAACAGCCCACCAGATAACCGTAACAACAATATCGAGAGGATTATCGACAAGATCGAACTGCAGGGCATGCCACACCCAGAGAAAAACAATGGAGGCCAGCAGCAGCACAGCAGCTATGATCCAATTGCTTTTTCGCATGCGACGTGACTCCCAGGTATTGTCTTGCACAGTGCAGTTCGTTTCCATTTTGCCAATTTTAACGCTTTAAGGTGCTTCAGGCTACCTCATTTTACGTGATCATTTGCTACATTCGCAAGAAAAGCCCGCTGCAGCAGCAACGGGCTTTCAAGATATTTCGACTAAACGAGTCTCAGCGACGCAGACGCTCACTCTCCTGTTCCGCAGAGACGGGTTGAAGACGAGTTAGTCTTCGACGATCTCCGGGATAGCGCCCATGGGGCACTCCTCGACGCAGTCGCCACAAGCGATGCAAGCTTCCTCGTTCACGGCGTCGGCAACGCCATTGACGACCTCGAGCACTTCCTGGGGGCACGCGTCAACGCAGATGCCACAGCCGATGCACTCGTCAGCTTCAATTACGGGATGAGACATGGGAAGCTCCTTCGTTCTCGGGTGATAATCCTCGTCTATGAAGCAGGGGCTTTCCGCCCCCCGTTACTTCACTGCGCAAGATACCATGAAAGAGCCAAAGCGCAAGTAGAAATAGAAAACTTTTCAGGGGGCGGCTAAGGAGTGCGTAACGAACTAGCAAATACGGGGAAGCTGCTCGCCGACGAGCATGTCCAAGATGCGGGTGCTACCGAAAGCGGTGCGCAGGAACACCTTGGGGCCGCGGGCCGGGTCGGCCTCGGTCACGCGCCCGATAATGGCGGCGTCGGCACCATAGGGACTCTTCCGCATGGCGGCCAACGCCGCCTCAGCCTCATCGGCGGCCACCACACAGACCATCTTGCCCTCGTTGGCCACCTGCATCACGTCGTAGCCGAGCATCTCGCAGGCGCCCAGCACGGCGTCCTTCACGGGAATGGCATCCTCGTCCACGGTGATGTCGGTGCCGGACTGCTCGGCCAGCTCGTTCAGCGTCGAGGCAATGCCGCCGCGCGTGGGATCGCGGAAGCAACGGGTGTGCGGCGCCGCGGCCAGCACATCGGCGATGAGGTGGTTCAGCGGTGCCGCATCGCTCTCGATGTTCGCCGAGAAGTTCAGGCCCTCTCGGCAGCTCATAATGGTAATGCCGTGGTCGCCCAAGGTACCGCTCACCAGCACTGCGTCACCGGGGCGAATTTGCGCGCCGCCCAGGTTCACGCCCTCGGCAAGGGAGCCAACGCCACTCGTGTTGATATAGATGCCGTCACCATGGCCCCGGTTCACCACCTTGGTGTCGCCGGTGACGAACCGCACGCCGGCCTCTGCCGCCGCCTCGGCCATGGAAGCGCAGATGCGGCGCAGGTCATCCATGGGAAAGCCCTCTTCCAGAATGAAGGCGCAGGAGAGATACAGCGGGCGGGCGCCGGAGGTGGCCACGTCGTTCACGGTGCCGCACACAGCCAAACGGCCGATGTCGCCGCCGGGAAAGAAATGCGGCGTCACCACGAAGCTGTCCGTGGAGTAGGCGATGCGCTCACCCGGCGCGAGGGCCGGCAGCACCGCCGCGTCATCGCCGCGCAGAAGCTCGTCGGTGCCGTAGGCCTCGAAGAACACCTCGTCGATGATGCGCTTCATCATGGAACCGCCGGAACCATGCCCCAGCATTACCTTCTCGTCTGCCATTACATAAACCTTCCCGTGGTGGTAAGCACCAGCTTGCCGTTCTTCACGCCCTTGGTGCCCAAAATGAGGTTGGCCACGCTTTGCACGAGGCCCGTTTCACCGCGCATGACGATAACCTCCAAGCACATATGCTCGTCCACATGTACGTGCATCGTGGAGATGATGGTGTCGAAGTAGTCGTGCTGAATGGTGTGCAGCTTCTCCTGCAGATCGTTGGAGTGGTGGTCGTAAATAATGGTGAGCGTGCCCATGACAAGGCCCCCAGGCGTTGCGCACTCTTCTTCCACGAGGGCGTCGCGCACCAAATCGCGCACCACTTCGCTGCGGTTCTTCGCCAGGCCGCGGCGAGCCACCAGCTGGTCGAACTCCATGAGCAGCCCCTCGGGCATGGCCACGGAGAAACGAACAAGGTCGTTGCTCATCGGTCGCGCCGCCTAGACGCGGGCGACGGTGAAGCCGGCGGCATCCTTCGCGTCATCTTCCATGGCCTCTTTGGCCTCGTCAAGTGCGGCGCGCACCTCGTCGAGCAGGCGCATCACGTCATGCAGCTTTTCCCCCACCGTGGCAAACCCGGCGTCGGAGGCCAAATGCCCCAGATCGTGCGCATGGCGACGCTCGAGCTTAATGTGGTCGTCGATCTGGTCGATCATCATTTCCAGCTGGCCGGTGTTGACTCCATTGGTGCACATGGGCGCCTCCTTGGAATTTGCTACTATATACAGGAATGTTTTATCGCGAGTGCGAGCGCAGCGCAAGAGGGAGTGTGATTTCTTCCGTGAAAAGTAACATTTTTGAGGTAACGGGCGAATCGGTGCTCATGCTGTACGGCAGCCACCTGACCGGCGCGCCAACCTCCACGCTGCTCGTGCTGAGCGAGACCCCTTTGGGCGACGCAGCCTTGGAGGCCCTAGAGAAATCGGCGGTGAGCTTGGAGTTCGGCACTGCCCCTCTGGCGCAGGTGGTCGTGGAAACCGACGAGGGCAAGCTGGGCGCGGAAGACGTGCGAACTATCGTGGAAGGCCTCGACCCCGTGGCGCTTGTGGCCTGCGACGCCTTCGCCGCCGAGGCGCTTTCGGCCGCCTACCGCACACCCGTGACCCTGGATGCCGACAATCGCCTCCTCGGCCGCACCGCCATCATCTTCCAAGACTTCGAAGGCATGATGAACACCCCCGCCGACAAGCAGCGGGCCTGGGCGCTCCTGAAGAAGCTGCGGTAGAGAGACCTTCTGAATAGCGAAACTCCAATTTCACTATTTTTTCGCTATTTTGGTTGTTTTACAAACAGTGCTTCAAAAGTCGGGCGGCCGCCAGGGCACAGTGGCTCTGGCGGCCTTTCGGGCGCGTTGTGCCGAGACGGCCTACAGGCTCGTGACCACCGTTTCGGCAGCGTCCAGAAGCTCGTTTACCTCGTCGGTGGTGGCCGCCTCGGCGTAGATCCGCACGAGCGGCTCGGTGCCGGAGGGGCGCATCATCACCCAGGCGTCGCCTTCCAGAAGGAGCTTCACGCCGTCGCGACGATCCACATCGAGGACGCACTTGCCGGCGATTTCATCGGCCGTGTACGTGGGCACGGTTTCGGCGCGGAAGCGGGCCATCTGCTCGTCGGTGATAGAAAGGCCACGGCGAGCGAACTCCAAGCGGCCGATATCGGCGAGCATCTCGTCGACGATCGTGCCCAAGTCCTTCCCCGACTGGGCCATGCATTCCGTGAGCAAGAGTGCCATGAGCAGGCCGTCGCGCTCCTTCACGTGATCGGGAAGCCCGATGCCGCCGGATTCCTCGCCGCCGATCATGACGCCGCCCTTTTCCATCTCGCCGTAGATCCACTTGAAGCCGACGGGCGTACTGACGAGCTCCAGCCCCAGCTTGCGGCACATGCGGTCGAGCATAGCCGACGCCGTCACTGTGGACACCACGCGGCCCGTCTCGCCGCGGTCGACCATGTGCTTGGTGAGCAGCGTGATGATGCGGTGAGCGTTCACGTAGTTGCCGCGCGAGTCGCCAGCGGCAATGCGGTCGGCGTCGCCATCGTTGATGAACAGGGCATCGTAGCCCAGCTCGCCCACTTTCGCGAGGCCTTCATCGACCCAGGGCTGAATGGGCTCGGGATGCAGCCCGGCAAAGGTGGGATCCTCCGTGTTGTGGATTTCCACGACCTCCACGCCCATGTCGCGCAGAAGGCCAGCCAGATAGTGGCGGCCGGCGCCGTAAAGCGGATCGCACACCACGCGCAGGTTGGCGCCGCGGATGGCCTCGACGTCGACCAGCTCGCGCAGGGCGGCCAGGTAGTCGGTCATGAGGTCGGCCGTTTGGAAGGGGCCGAGAATGTCCGTCGGCTCGGGCGGCAGCACGGCTTCGACGCGGTCGGTGAACTCAGCGGGGCTCGCGCCGCCGTCGGCCATGCGCAGCTTCACGCCCAGATACTCGGCGGGGTTATGGGAGCTCGTGAGCATGATGCCGCCCACCGCGTCATCGTTATGAGCCACCGACCAGCACAGCGTGGGCGTGGGGCAATAGTCCTCGGTGAGCAGCACGTTGAAGCCCTCGCCTGCGGCCACTTGAGCGGCCAGCTCGGCGTAGGCGTGGGCATCCTGACGGCAATCATGGCCGACGATGAGCGTACCCGGAGCTTGCGGATCGCGGCCAGCGGCCACGGCCTCCTCCTTGAAGATGCGGGCCGCCGCCGCGACGACGCGGTTCAGATTGTCGGGCGTGAAATCTTCGCCGATGATGGCGCGCCAGCCGTCGGTTCCAAAATGAATGTCAGCCATGAGCAATGCCTCCTGGGCCTTTTCTGCGAGTTTTGTTGCGAGAACGATTATAGAGGATGCGAGCCATAGAAGTCGCCTTTTCGTTGAAGGCGGCTTTCTTTGGGCGCGGGTGAGGCGGGGGCGCGAGTCGGAGGACGGTTCTCTCGACTCCTGACTTGCCCTAAGCGAGTCAGGAGAACCCCCCTAACTCGCTGGCCGCCCTGACCATGCGCTTTCCATCAAATATAGCGGCAAGCCATCCCAACCTGATACCATAGCGTCATGCGATTCAAGAGCGCAAAACCTGCGTCGTCGTTTCCAAGAAAGAAGGCTCCCATGGCGAACGCCCTGCTTGCGAAAGATCCCGCCGAAACCTGCGTACTGGTGACGGGGGGTGCCGGGTTCATCGGTAGCCACACCGTGGTGGAACTGCTCGAGCGTAACTACCAGGTCGTCATCGTGGACGACCTGAGCAATTCCAGTCGCGAGGCCGTGCGGCGCGTGGGCGAAATCACCGGCGTGGCGCCCGTGTTTGCCGATCTGCCCAACGAGGAAGAGGCCGAGGCCGTCGCGGCTGTGGCCGGCGCCGCGGTACGCGAGGTTGCGCCGGGGCCCTCTCTCACCTTCTACGAGGCGAACATTCTGGACCGCGCGGCCCTGGAGACCATTTTCACCATGCACGCCGTGGACGTCATTATTCACTTCGCTGGCTTCAAGGCCGTAGGCGAGTCGGTGGCCAAGCCGCTCGAGTACTACTGGAACAACATCGCCGGCACCCTGGTTCTGTGCGAAGTTGCTCGCGAGCACGGCTGCAAGAACATCGTGTTCTCGTCGAGCGCCACGGTGTACGGCGAGCCGGAGTTCGTGCCCATCACTGAGAGCTGCCCGAAACACGACGCCACCAACCCCTATGGCTGGACTAAATCGATGCTCGAGCAGATCCTTTCCGACCTGTACACGGGCGATAACGAGTGGAACGTCGTGCTGCTGCGCTATTTCAATCCCATCGGCGCCCACGAATCCGGTCGCATCGGCGAGGATCCCAAGGGCATTCCGAACAACCTGCTGCCCTATGTGGCTCAGGTGGCCGTAGGCAAGCTGGAGCAGGTCGGTGTGTTCGGCGACGACTACCCCACCCCTGACGGCACCGGCGTGCGCGACTACATTCACGTGGTGGACTTGGCCCGCGGCCATGTGGCGGCGCTCGATTGGATGGCCGGACGCGTGGGCACCGGCGAGCCGATCGGCGTCGGCTCGGTGGCTGGCGAGCCGGCAGAAGACGGAACGCGCCGGGGCGTGGGCATTTTCAACCTGGGCACGGGGAAGGGCTCTTCCGTGCTCGACGTCATTCACGCCTTCGAGGCTGCGTGCGGCCACGAGATTCCCTACCGCATCATGGCCCGGCGACCCGGCGACATCGCGGAGTGCTACGCCGACGCCACGAAGGCCCGCGACGAGCTGGGCTGGACGGCCGAATACGACATGGCCCGCATGTGCGAGGACGGCTGGCGCTGGCAGTCCCAAAACCCCGACGGCTACGGGAACGCGGAGTAGGCGCAGGAGCTCCTCGCGCCCATTTCTCGCAAGACTAACACTTTGCGAGGACAATAATTTCGACTTGTTAGAGTTTGCCAGGCGCTCAATAACAGTGCGAATTAGATGATCATACTTTATTCGCATCTTAATATATGAATTGCATTATACATAGCGACTCGGTACGTTCTTGAACCTATTCGCATGTCTAACAAGTCGAAATTTCCGCCCGAAATCGCCCTTCGTATCTGCCAGAGACCTTCGTCGCCTAATCAACCCGCCTTCCTCGCCCGATCAACCCACTTGCCTCTTTGGCCAGCATCTTTTCAAGCGCAAGAACAGCAGCGCTAGCTCCTAATGCGGCTCCCAGGGTGTCGGTGAGCCAGTCGGCGGGGTCGCACACGCGGCCGGGGACGAAGGATTGGTGGAACTCGTCGGTCACGGCGTAAAGACTGGCGAGGGCGATGACGACGAGGGCGAGCTTTCCCCAACCCAGCGCAGGCCATGTGCGCCGCGCGGCCAAAACGAGCAGCACACCAAACACCAGGTACTCGGTAAAGTGGGCCGCCACGTTCACGATGTCGGTGTCGGGGCCAAAAATGGGAGCGGCGAGGCTCACGAGCCAGCGCTTAATTGCGGCCAAAGGACCAGCACCGTCGAAATCGCTGCCGGTATGGGCGGACATGAAAAAGATCACGGCCGCCCACAGGGCAACGATAACCCATGAGAGTATGAGGCGGCCTCGCTGCGACACAGGCGTTAGGCTTCCGGAGCGAGAGCGAGAATCTGCTCCGGATCGCTTACGAGCAGGTCGGGTTCCCAGCCTTCGGCGGCGAAATCGGCCGGGTCGTGATAGCCCCAATCCACGCCGACCGCATAGCAGCCAGCGTTGCGAGCCACGTGGATGTCGCCCGGTGAGTCGCCGATGTACACCGTGCGCGCCGGCGTGCTTCCCAGCTCTTCAATGGTGGTGAGCAGCCCCACCGGGTCGGGCTTGCGCGGGAAGTTCTGCGGGCCGCCTTCCCCGTGCTGCACATCCACAGCATCGGGGAGGCACTTGTTCATGATGAACTGCACGCCGCCGTCGAACTTGTTCGACAGCACACCCAACTTGCAACCGCGCCGACGCAGCTCGGCAAGCAGGGCGGGGATGCCCGGGTAGGGCTTCGTCAGGTCGTTGGGATAGGTGCCGTAGTTCTCCTTCCAGCGGGCGAGGCAGGCGTCGGCCACGTCCTGGGGCGTCCCTTCAGGAACCGCCTGGTACATGAGCGCCTTCACGCCGTTGCCCACATAGGAGTTGATCTCCTCGCGGGTGCGCGGGGGCAGGTTGAATTCGGCGAGCGCATCGTTAGTGAGCACGACGAGGTCGTCAAGCGTGTCGAGCAGCGTGCCGTCCACATCGAACACAAACGTATCGAAGGGCGGCGTTGGTTTTTCAGCAGCCATGAGGCTTTGGTCCTTTCAAGCTTTTATAGAGCCACATCATTGTAACGGTTGCCCGCTTCCAATGCGGAAACAGCCTTCTGACTGTTAGGTTAAACCCACGGTTGTTCAGAAAAGAGGCTTTCCATGAATCCTTCGAAACGAGTAGCCATCATCACGGGCGCGTCCTCCGGGCTGGGGCGCGAGTTCGCGCGGCAGCTGGACGCGCAGCAGGTAGCCGACGAGCTGTGGCTGGTCGCGCGCAATGAGAAGGCCCTGGCCGACGTGGCCGGCGAGCTGGACACGCCCTCCCGCGCGGTAGCCGCCGACCTCACCAGCGAGGCCGACATCGCGAACATTCGCACAACGCTTTCCGCGGAAGACCCCCGCGTCACGTTCTTGGTGAACGCGGCCGGCTTCGGCAAGTTCGGCGATTGGCAGACCATTTCCGATGCCGCCGTGGATTCCATGATCGACCTGAACTGCCGCGGACTGGTGGATATGACCCGCGCGGCGCTGCCTTATATGGAACGGGGGCGGCCGTATCATCCAGGTGGCCTCGGCGGCCGCGTTTGCGCCTCTGCCCCATATGAATGTGTACGCCGCCACGAAATCCTTCGTGTTGCACTACACCCGGGCCCTGCGCTGGGAACTGCATGGCACGGGCATCACGGCTACGGCCCTGTGCCCCACCTGGGTAAAGACCGGATTCGAGAAAGTGGCGCGCACCTCCGGCGGCGGCCACGACGTGGGGCACCTTTTCGGCGAGCAAACACCGCAGGAAGTGGTGCGTCGGGCGCTTTGCGCGAACAAGGCCCACTTCGCCGTGGCCTGCGCGAGCCCTCAGTCGGCGGCGCTGCGCCTTATCGGCAAGGTCGTTCCCTCTTGCATCACCATGGCCGGCTGGGACGTGCTGCGCCGGCTGTAATAGCAACGCCTCTCCCTGTCGCCCCACCGCGTTACGCCGCCTGGTTGCGGCGGCCCTCCCCTTCGAAAGGATTGTCCTCATGAGCGAAACGCCTTCCGTGCCTTCCGCATCTGTCGCGCCTTCCGCGCCTTCCACGTCTGCAGCTGCTGCCATCCCCAACAACTACGGCGTTGCCACCTCCATGGCCGACGTGCAGAACCAGATCAACGAGATGGAGGCCTTCTTCGAAACCGGCGCCACCCTGCCCGTGGACTTCCGCCTGCGCCAGCTGCGCCGGCTGCAAGCCTACTTGCTTGCCCACGAGCGGGAGGCCCTGGACGCCCTTCATGCTGACTTGGGAAAGTCCGCCTTCGAGTCGTACGCCACCGAGTTGGGGCTCGTTTACGACGAGATCCGCCTTTACCTGAAGAAGCTGCGCCAATGGGCGCGGCCGCGGCACGTGCCTACACCACTTGCGCACTTCCCTTCTTCGTCCACGGTGTACCCCTACCCCTTCGGCGTGGCGGCCGTGCTGTCACCGTGGAACTACCCGCTGCAGCTGACGCTCATTCCGCTGGTGGACGCCATTGGCGCGGGCAACTGCGTAGCTATGAAGCCGTCGAAGACCTCGCCGCACACGTCGCAGTTTCTGCGTGACATGTGCCGCGAGCTGTTCGATCCGCGCTACGTGTACTGCTGGCACGGTTCAAACGAGATGAACGACTGGCTCTTGCAGGTGGAATTCGACAAAATCATGTTCACCGGCAGCCCGCGTGTGGGGCGCGAGATCATGGCGGCCGCGGCCCAGAACCTGACGAGCGTCACCCTGGAGCTCGGCGGCAAAAGCCCCGTGTTCATCGCCGCGGACGCCGACATCCGCCGCGCCGCCCAGCGCATCGCCTGGGGCAAATGCCTGAACTCGGGTCAGACCTGCGTGGGGCCCGACTACGCGCTTGTGCACGAGGATGTGGCCGACGAGTTCGTGGAAGAATTGCAGCGGTGGATTCACGAGTACTACGGCGAGGACGTGCTGGCCAGCCCCGACTACCCGCACATGATCAACCAGAAGCACTTCGACATGGTGTGCCGGCTCATTGACGACCGTCCCCAGGGCACCCGCATCGCCTTCGGCGGCCGGCGCAACCCCACGACGCTGCAGATTGAGCCCACCGTGGTGACGGGCGTGTCCATTGACGACCCGCTCATGAGCCAGGAGATCTTCGGTCCGGCGCTGCCCGTCATCACCTGGCGCGACGTGGACGAGGCGCTGGACATTGTGCGGTCGATCAAGCATCCGCTGGCCTGCTATATCTTCTCGGAGAGCCGCGCGTTCCAGCGGCACATCCTGGATGCGGTGCGCTGCGGCGGCACCACCATCAACGATGTGGTCATTCACGCGAGCAGTAACGCCATGGGCTTCGGCGGCGTGCAGAACTCCGGCATCGGCGCCTACCACGGCAAAGTGGGCTTCGACGCCTTCACTCACTACAAGTCCACCATGAAGAAGTCGACCCTCATCGAGACCGGCATCCGCAACCCGCCCTTCAACGAAAGGAAGATGCGCCTGCTGAAGCTGGTCATGCCGGGGAAGTAGCGAGCGCTGCGCCCTTCTTCCCGCCGCACCTCCCCGTAGGGGCTGACCTTGGTCAGCCCTCGCGAGCGGGACAACCGCTCACGACAAAACAGGGGCGACCAAGGTCGCCCCCTACGGGGATCTGAGCGGGAGCCAAGAGAGCGGTTCTCTTGGCTCTTCAAGTCGGTTATTCCGCCCAGCGGTAGAGGGCCGGGCCGACACCGATCTCGAAGTGGCATTGGGCGATGCCGAGATCCATCTGGGTGAAGGCTCCGCGCCTGGTGGACGCGCGCACCACCGGCACGTCGCCCACTTCACCGTCAAGCGAGAAGGAGAACTTCTGATGGTTTAAGGCCGTGGGAGCGAGCAGGGCCGCGTCCACCCCGCGCTTGAACCACTCCGGTGCCCCGTCGTAGCCCGGGGCCACCGCCTGGGGCGCCTTCGACCGGTGCGGCACCCCCTGCGTGGTCCCATATCCGAGCGCTATCACGGCGGCCAGCTTCTGGCCCAGATCCACATTGTAAGCGCGGTTCACCACCTTGTAGGTGCCGCCGACCCAACAGCTGTTCAGCCCGAGCGACTGGGCCAGCAGCACCAGCTGCTCGCCGTAGTAACCCAGAATGCCGTCGAGCTCCTTGCACTCAGGCCCCACAAGCGCCAGGTAGTTGCGCACGTTTGTGAAGTTCACAAGCCGCGCCTTAAAGCCGGTGAAAGCCCGCGGCTCGTCAAGCACGAGCTGGATGTTCAGGTTCGCCTCCTCGTTCACCCGGGCGATGGCCTCCCGCAGCACCTCCACCGCCTCGGGCGCGAGAGGCTCGTCGGTGTAGCTGCGCACGGCATGGCGCGCCTCAATCGCCTGCATCGGCGTGAGCTGTCCGGCGGAAAAGGGAAGGAGCGCACAGGGATCAGGTTGCAGAGCGGCCATGGAAGTCCTTTCAGCGAAGTTGCCGCGCCCAGCATAGCACAAGAAAGATGGGCTCAAAAAATACAGAGGCTGAGGCCTCTCCTTTTGTCTAAATATGCACTATTTACTATATAAATCAGAGATCCCGGAAGCAGTGTAGTCGAACAAGAAGAACGGGACGTAGATCCCTTTGATCGATTGAATTCGATTCTCATCCTTGAAGCACCTCGGCAGAAACGGCCTTTTCACGTGATGCTTCTTCAGCGCAGCAACGGCCGCATCTTTCTCCAACTTGAACGGGATAACGAGATCGGGCCTGAGCGCGCCTGCAACCCTGGATCGGATCACGGTCGGATTGTCGCAGTAGGGACACGACGCGGCTATGGTCGCATGATCGCAAACGAGCTCGGCCCCGCACGAGGGGCAGCGGCATGATCGCATCTCCTGCGCTTCCGCATCGTCGAACCCCCTGTTCCCGCCAGGCTCCAAGGCGAACCGCCCTCTTTGGAACCCATGTCGGCCTTTTCAGCCGATGCCTCGGGTTCGGTGCGCACGCCATAGAGGGCCTCTATGGCGTCGGAGCATACGAGCAACCCTGTTTCCGCATCGAATCCGAGAGGACCCGTGCAGGAAGGGCACTGGTAGATTTTCACGCTCGAAGCCATGGCCGCCTCCGTTGATCAGTTGCCCGGTGTCCGATTCAGCGCGAAGCCTAATCGCCAAGGGCTCCGCCGCAGAACTCGCAACAGTTCGTCGTTGTGGGCGTTGTTGTCGCACCGCAATACGGGCACGCAACCGCTGCTTTGGGCGCCGCCGCTGCGATTTCCTCACGTGCGCTTTGGCGGTTCTCAAGAAGGGTTGCTACTATCCTTTCGCACAGGTCGCGGTACGTACGGTACTCGACGCTGGCTTCGGGATTGAACGTCTCTGCTCCCGAAAGCGAGCCGATAACGAGGTTGATGCTGCCCGGGTTCGCAGAAACCGCAGGCCCGCGCCTCTCTTCGACTTCGACGGTTCGGCTGTTCACCTTGAAGCGCATATCGTCGAAATACGGGTTGTTGACGTAAACGGTTACATAGAAATTGTAGGAGTGGGTGAATCTCGGAGGATCGTAGCTTACAGCCTCGTTGTTCTCGTCGAAACGCGTCACCTCGTCGATGCCCTCGTCGATATCGTAAGTGCATCCCGTGATATCGGAAAGCTCGAGCACATCGGGGTTCGCTTCCGAATAATTGCGCGCCGAGGTAACCATGAAGCGGCCCGCGTCTTCGTCGACAAGAACCTTGGCGGTTTCACCGAGCGATAGCGTCGTGCGAAACGCGGCGACGTTTTCCTTGTTAGCTTCGCGGTATTCAAGCTGCTCCTCGATTTGCGCGACGGTCGAGTGCCGGCGCTCATCGAACCATGGCGACAGCTTGGCTGCGCACGCCTTGCACATGTTGCCGTCCTCAAGCTTGCGGTTGCCCAAAAGACCGATTTCTCCGCCGCAGATAGCGCACTCTTTCTTCTCGAAAAGCTTCCCGAACAGTCCCATGGTTCATCCTCCCTTACCGAATGCAGCATTCAGCCACTGCGACGCCACAGAGGAAGGGCCGCCTGCATTCCTAGCCCGCTTGATAGCTGCCGCGCAGTTCTTGGCGAGCGCCGAGACGGGGTTTGAATTGCGGGGCGAGGTCAGGGCGAGAGCCCTTCCGTTGACTGCATTATGCGGGGGGAGGTCCGCGAAGTTCCATTACCTTATTGGGTATTTCAACGCGAACGCGGGAAAGTACTTAATTTGATCAGGAGCCTGACCGGCAGCTAAGCCTCCGGATTCTGCGAAACGCCCCCTTCGCCGAAGAGGGCATCGAGCTTCTTGCATCGGCGGAACAGCTCCAGATAGAGCACCAACTCTTCACGCGAGCCGACGTTCAGCTTGCGATATATGTTCGCATTGTGCTTGCGTGCGGTATGGATGCTGATGAACAGACGCTCGGCGACCTCGCTCGTTTCCAAGTTGTCGGCATAAAGCTTTACTATCTTGCGCTCCGTGGCGGTAAGCGTGGCGAAACGAGCCGAAAACTCATCGAGCAAAGAGGCGACATCGGGAGGAAGCAAGCTCGGCTTGATGCTCGCCGCTTTCGAATCCAATACTGAAACGAGCGCGTCTATTTCGGAAAAACCCGTCAGGCCGTCCCCGATGGATCCGTCCGCCTTGAGGGCGTCAACCGCATCGGATATCGGCCTTACGAATCGACGCGACAAATACCGGGACAGCATAAGCGCGCCGACAAACAGGAGCGAAGAGGCGACGATGATCTTCATGCGGTCGGCGAAGGCCATCGCGCTGTAATACTCTCGGGGAACGAGGGTGATGGCGCACACGTCCTCGCCGTCTGTTGTCTGCAGGCCAAGCGGCGTGTGAAGGCCGACGAACGTGCCGTTTGACGCCTCATACACGTTGAAGCCGGAGTCCTCGCGAACGTAGAGTTTTTCGGCGTCGGACAGATACGTTGATTTGAGCTCTCCGGTCATGCCCTTGGGCAAGTCCACAACGTCGTTGCTTACAGGGGCTACGGCCGTCATCACAGAGCCGTACTCGCTATCTTGCGCGGGATAGGACAGGCTGAAAAGCAAATCGTTCAATTCCAGACCGCACACCCCGCGAACCGTTCCGTTCGAAGAGCAGACAGGAGCGACGACCATGGCCACGCCCTCCCAGGTGCCGGGAAGCTGCGAACGGCTTGTCCATCGGCAGCTTTCCGAAACCCTCCCGGTCGAACCGCGGAGCATCGTTTCGTATCCGGGCATAAGAGAGCTGTCGAACTCCAGCCTCCACCGATTATGGAGCTCGAGGCTGTTTTCCCGAGCGATTTGGGGCGTCCCGCGAAATAGAACGATATCTTGACCGACAACCTCGCTTACACTGAGATTCGCAAACCTGATGTACACGCCGGCGCGAGAGTTTTCGGCGTTGTCGATCTGTGTGTTGACAGTGGCGTCGATGATGACGAAAGCGCCGCTGCACGGGCTCGTCTCAAGCGCGGTGCGCAACACGGAGAACAACGCGCGTTCGGCGCGGGCAATGCCCTCCGGGTCGTCGTTGAGCTTGGATGTGGGATGGGTGAGCAGCTGGTGATCAAGGGCGTTCGAAGATTCCTGAGACAACGCGATGGCATGGGCGGCAAGCACGCTCGTTTGCTTTTTGACGCTTGCCACTGTGCTGGCATGATGGGCGTCGAGCGCATGACGGAGGTTGCTCTCCCTGATGGAGAACACGCCGAACAAGCTGGCGAGGATGAGCATCGCAGCAAGCAGGACGAAGATCATCGAAGCCCAATATGCGACAAGCTTGCGCCGCATGGAGACTTCCTTGCACGTCGCATGCATAAGCTCGATCGTCTGCCGTATGCGGTTCATGCGCGACTCCCTCCTTTCGCCAACCGAGAATCCGGTTTCAATCTATGGGAATCTGACCTCCCGACAAACAGATGCTAGGCCATCATTCCGCGATCGCATGGCTCGTAACCGGGATCCATGCTGCCGGATTATCAGACTCCCTTCTTGAACTGCTCGTAGCTATCGGCGATGAGCCTGTCGAGAGCCGCGCCGCTTTCGTCTCCTGATTCGATGAAGCTGTTGCGCGCCGCCGAGAGATGCTTTCGCACGTTCGACTCGAAAGCATCTTCAAGCTGCAGATACGAATCGGTTTGAGGGGCTTTGTAAAACAGGTAGTCCCGCTGGGTTTCTATGTAGGCGCGATAAAGCTCAACGTATCTTTGGTCGGTTAGCTTTTCAATGCATTGTGGCAAATAGGAATCGTACGCCTCCTGAACAACGGGCATATAGCCGGTGCTTACGGCAAATTGGCTATTGCGCTCGGGGTCGGTAAGCCACTTCAGGAACCGGATGGCGGCTTGCTCCTTTTCGGGCGTCGACTTTACCGTGCATATCCCTGCCCCTCGCTGCATCACCATCTTCTCCCCGCCGGCGAATGTCGGGACGGGCATGATGTCGAACTCGACGATTTCGGAGGTGTTGTCGGCGCGAATAACTTCGTTGGTGTAATACAGAACGCTCGCCGAAGAGCCAACGCTGGCAATCACCTCCCCCGTCCGAAGGGGATCGGTCGCATAGCCGCCTCCCAGCCACAGGCCTCCGCTGATTGCCGCGCGCGCATAAGGCTGCCACACGCGGGCGAACGTCGAGTTGAACGAGATGTCGTCACCGTCGAAAAACGACGTTCCGAGAGACTCAATGCCCACTTGGAAGTAATCGAAGTGGTAATCATGGGCGAAAAACGCCTTCCCATCGCTTTCGATATCCGGCGTAAGGCTGTCGGTCCATTCCTCGTAGACGCAACAAGCGTCAAAGAGACCCTCCCACGTTCTCAAACTGTCAAGGGTTACGCCTGTTGCAGCGGAAAAGCGGTCGAAATCGGTTTTGTTGACGAAGAACAACTCTGTTGACTTGGCAACGGGCAAACACACAAGATGGCCGTCGACTTCGCCATCTTCCAGAAAAGCCGGCACGAAGGCTGCAAGCTCGTCTTCGGTGAAGTAATCGCGATAATCGACAAGGATGCTCTGATCAGGCAGAGCAAGAACGGTCTTCGGATAGGAAACGAACATATCGGGCAGCTTCGGCGACCCTGGCTCTCCCGCCGCTGCGGCAATGATGCCGTTGTGGATGTTCTTGTTGTCCGACACCATGGCGACCTCAACCTGGATGCCCTCTTCGACACCAACCGTGTTGTTGAAAACATCGATGAGATCGTTGAGCGGAGAATCCGTCTGGCCACCGTAGACGTGCCAGATGGTGATGGTGGTCGGCTGGTTGCTCTGCGAGCGGACGCAGCCGGCACCGAGCAACAGCCCGCAGGCGAGCGCCAACGAAAGAATGATGCCGACTATCCTTCTCATACGCACAACCCCCCATTCATATCGTTGATTGCAGCAGATAGGAAAAAGATCGAGTCTCACGGCTCATTATGCCAGCAAAACATTGTCCGCGCATCAACTTTCAGAACCGAAGTATTCGATTTAGGCCTTGGATTCAGAAATCATGTGATTGAACTGCGGTTATGCATAAGACAGCGACACTACTCAATTTAAGTATTTTTTCTTTTGCCCCAAGAAAATACCCAACGAGGTAATGGATTAGCAGACTTTCGAAGTGTATCAATAGCGGTGTGAGGCAACCGTCTCACGAACAAAACGTTCGAACTGAGGAGGACGGAAATCATGAAGAGACTGTTATCGATCACCGCGCTGGCGCTCGTAATCGCTTTGAGCCTTGCGTTTACCGGCTGCAGCGGCGCGCAAAAAGACGCTTCGGCGAACTTCCAGGGAAACTGGAAGATGACGAACGTAGCAGGCGCAACCGAAGACGACATTGCGGCCATGGAGGCGTTCGGCATAAGCGTCGTACTCGACCTCAACGAAGACAAAACTGCTGTTCTTGATATGATGGGCGAGGAAATATCGGGCACTTGGGAAGCAAAGAGCAGTACCGAACTCACGCTGACCATCGAAGGCAGTTCCGCAACGGGCAAACTGAATGGCGAAGAGCTTACGATTGCTGTTGATGGCGAGGAGATGACCTTCCAGAAGGTCAGCGCAGAAGAGGCAGCGAAGATCAAAGAAGATGCCGCGAGCATGGAGGGCATCCTTAGCGACGAGGGAGATGACGCTACTTCTGCCGACAGCGGAGTGACCTACGATGCCTCCTTCACTCCCGTCGCCGTTGTTGACGACGACATGTGGACGATTGACGTCGTGGCGAAGAAGAGCGACGAATGGGGAGGCTCGGGCTACGTTGTTGACGTGAACAATAAATCCGACAAGCCCATCTACGTAACGGTTCCCTCTGATGCGTGCTCCGTCAATGGCAAGATGGTCGATTTCTGGGGCGGCGAAGTCGTATTGCCTGGCAAGCTGGCAGAGGGCGCGTTCTTCTATGCCGATTCCGATGATGTCGCAAGCGTTAGCGAAATGACGAACGTCGAGATGGTTATTGAGGTCTGGGATAATGACACTTACGAGACGCTGGCATCTTACGACGTAACGTTGAACTAGCAATTGCGGCTGCCGCCTTTCTTCTGGGCAGTTGCAGATGAAGCATGAGTTCTTATGAAGACCGGCTCTTCCACTTGACCTGGCGATACCGAGCAGATCCGGAAAACACCGGATCTGCTCCGTCATTCAGCTCATCTGCACATCGCCGGGCGGCTGAGGCAAACGCGATTCAAGATTGAGCAACGCTACGGCCTGCCTATCAAATCAAACCAGCAGGGCTGCGATCGCCGGACCCATTAGCGGCCCCCATCGCTTTGGTATTTGAAAAAGCTGCTGAGATCCCCCCGCTCGTTTCTCCGTCTTCGGCTTTCCGAAAAGAAACATCTCTTCTTTGATATTTGGATAGATTATTGGGAATGGACGGGTAAGCAGCAAACGAGAGGGGTGTTTTTCGGTTCTATTCGGTTCTATTCGCCCCATCGGAGGGGCGCGAGAGGATTTTTCTACGAAGGGAGGAGGACGCGAAGCTTTGCGTTCGCAATATGGAATCGCAGGATCGCCGATTGGCAGGGTTTTGGGTTAATGACCCTGGCGTTTCACGGGGTTTCCCAGGTTGCAGGTTGTTCCACGGTATTTTAGCCAAATAATTAGCCCATATTCGCCCACATAGGGGGTGCGGACGTTTTTCCGGACGGCCTAGGCGGCCAGCCCCAGCCGCCTCCTGCGGCCGGCTATCGTATCGTACACCTTGCGCCCTCCCTCGTCGAA